>NZ_JAGPXW010000002.1:0-478838 GCF_018070365.1 Micromonospora sp. D93
TATGCCGCCCGCTCACGAACGAGCCCGCGGCCTACTCCCGCCGATCCTGAACTCCGGTCCTTGCGCTGCTCGAACTCCATGACACCCCATCGAGGTAGGGGTGTTGCAACGACCGGTGGAACTCAAGCGGGCTGGGGGCGGGCGCTTCCGTTCGTGCTATCGGCTATGGCTTCCGGGCGACTTCGGTGACGAAGGCCCGCCAGGCCACCGGCCCGAAGACCAGCGCCGGCCCTTCGGGGTCCTTCGAGTCCCGCACGCCCACGATGCCCGGCAGGTTGTCCGCGACCTCGACGCAGTCGCCACCGCTGGAGCCGCTGCGAGTGGACTTGCGCCACGTAGCGTCGATCAGGTCCATGACGTCACCACTTCCTTCATCAGGTCAGTTGACTGCCGTCGAGGTAGGGCCTCGTTCCGTACGGTCTCCCACTTCGACAGAAGCGTAGCCACGTCATCGTCATTGTCGATGACCGCCCCGCCAAGCTGGTTCTCCAACTGGCCGACCCAATTGCCATCGGCGGCCCGGGCCAGGATGAACGGACCGGTCAGCCCGGCGTGCATGCTCACGTCACACGGCACGATGTGGACACTGATGTTCGGGCGCTCAGCCAAGGTCAATAGGTGCGTGATCTGTCCGACCATGACCACCCGAAAATCCTCGCCCGCCCGCCGCAGCACCTCCTCCCCGATGACCGCAACGAATTGCGGCGCCTTCGGCTGAGTGAGGATCGACTGCCGGTCGAGCCGAGCCGCAAGCCGCTTGTCGACTTCCTCATCGCTGAGCGTGTCGTCGCAGCGAATGACCGCTCGGGCGTAGTACTCGGTCTGGAGCAGGCCGGGAATCAGAGACGGTTGCCAGGACCGGAGCTGAGTCGCGACACGTTCGGCGTCCAGCCACGGCAGGAACCAGGATGGCGCTCCCAGCTTCGCGACCATGCGCTCGAACAGCCCGCCGTTCTTGAACGCCCGGTCGGCGCCCTTGATGAAGTCCAACGTCAGCGCCCGCGTCTCGCTCTCCACCGCGCTGACATGGGAGGCGCTGAAGCCCGCGCCCCGGCCGAAGGCATCCTGGGTCATCCCGGAGGCCCCTCGGGCGCGGCGAATCTCGGTGACGATGAACGCGGCGAGCGGGTGCGGCAAGTCGGCCATTCGGTACTCCCCCACAACTACTCACGCCGCTACCCCGGCGTGGAACGCTTCGCCAGCTCGATCCGATCCGGCGAGCTTCGCCTCAGCGTAGTTGTCTCCACAGCGGAGCGTCAGCAGCGACGCGGCTGGTGGAAGGACGACGAGGTCATGAGTTGTCGACGGTCTAGCTAAGACATGCTGACAGTCAAGGTGCTGCTCGCGCAGGTAACCAAATGGTGAGCGGCGGCTGGGATCGTGACCTGGTGCCGGACCAGCGCGGCGCTGCCCGCCGGCCGGAGCCCAACTGCTCCGTCGAGGTCGCCCTGGCCGCGGTGACCGGTGCCGGCTGCTCGTCGAGCTCTACTGCACCGGGGACGCGCTCCTGCGCGAGCGGGCGTGACGATAGGCCCGCCGCGTGAGCCCCCCTCCAGCCGGACCGCCGTTTTCCCAGAACCACGAAGGCCCTGGTCGGGACGCAAGTTCCCGCCAGGACCTTTGATGTCCCTCACGAGGGCCACGAGTGCATGGCGTAACGATCCGTGCACCGCCAAATAAAAACTCGTTGAACGTTGGTGGTGTTACTCGCCGTTCGTGAAGGCGGGTCGAACCGGCCGCCACTTTACGGTTGTGGTGTGGAAGGTGATGGCTGGTGGGAAGACTTCAAGGAGCGCTAGGAGGCAACCAGTCCTTTGCTAACCCCGGTGAAGTCCAGCCAATAGTCCGTACCGTTCAGGACGTTGGTGGCAATCACTGTCCAGGTGTTCCGTGCTGCCCATTTGTATCCGTTGCACGTGCCGGTACGGCGGAAGCAGACTGACACATAAATCCCACGGTCGGTGGGCTTGATGTTGATGTCATTGCAGGCCGTTGTCGTCCTTGCGTAACCGTTGAAGGGCCAGACAAAAGCGTCATTGTACGCATCGTAGCTCTTCGCATTGCTGTAGCAGGATTGGATAGCGAAGTTACCGTCGCCGCTTGTCGGATTTGATGTGTTTTGCCCCTTGATCGGGGTGGCGTCGTTGGGCGCACTGGCATGTGCGGTACCAACTGGCGCAACCATGGCTAGAAATGTAACCGCTGTTGAGATCCCGGCAAAAATGCGCAACCTGCCTGGCATTCTGATCCTCCCCGTTTGATCTTGCCTCTGACCTTCGTGCGAACCGCGCATCGGCTGCTAACTAATTGTTATCAGGATGATGGTATTGATCGCCATCGCCTCCTCTGTCGCTATTCTGACAAGCTGGCGACAGTAGGGTGAACTCAGTAAAGTCATCGATCTGAGCAGTACGCGCAGCAATCAGAGTCGTTGTCAGAACGCCACGGTGGCAGCCGAGAGCTGCAACTCGGCCCGGGTCGTATCGCTCGTCAGCGTTGGCAGCCTGTTCGGCGGCTCGGCACGAAGACCAGGCCACATACCTATTTTTGCCGTTTCCCCGAGGTCGATCACGCGGCCTGCTATCTACGCCGACTGGTGTTCAAATACCCGCTGAGTCATCTTGACGTTGGCGGCCACGCACGGCCATGCGGCGCCGCGGCAGGAACCGCATCGGCGACCCTGCCGGTCGCACGCCTGCACGAGCCTCGCCATCCGGTCCTAGCCGTTCTGTCCATAAACGTCGGTCTTAGTCCAGTACTCCAACGTAGTTTGGCTGCGCGTTTTGCGTGGCGTGGGCTTGAGGACGGCCTTTGCGGCCTCGACCGCTGGGCGGATCCGTCGCGGTCCTCCGGCCTGACGGCCGGATGGTCGAGTCTGAGCGTTCTTGAACGTCTCAGTCCGTTCCTGGCATCTCTAGCTTCGGATGGCATAAATATGCTTCGATGTGATCGGACGATGGCGTGCCACCTCTGGACACCGCAGGCCGGCGAGTCCGAGGCGTCGCCTGCCACACCTTGACCGGTTGACGGGAGATCTCATGACCAGCCCTCGATCCGCTCTGCCTCAGCAGACTCCGGGAGCAGCCTGCCCGCGCCGTGCCCGCGTCAGGCCTACCGCGCTGAGCATGCTGTCGGTCGCGGCGACCAGACACCAATAGGACCTGCATCGTCCCGTCCCCCAACAGAAAGGACGACGCATATGCGACGTGCCATGTTCAGCCGCCCCCTGTCGCGAATGGCCAGATTCGTGGCCACCAGTGCGGTGATGGCGACCACGGCTGCCGCAGCGGCAATCGCCATCACCGCTACCGCCGGCCCAGCCGCTGCCGCCACCAACCAGTTCAGAGGCATGAACTGGGCTCAGCTGGGTGACAACTTCAGCACCAGCCCGCTCGTCGTGCAGGGCCTGAGCCAGTCCGACAGCTACGCGACAGTTCAGGCCAAGGCCAACGCCCTCTACGACGACATGGCCTCCACCATGGGGATCAACACCGTCCGGCTGCCTATCAACACTCAGACGGTGGCCAACACCACCTGGTGGAACGCCTACCGGGGCGCCATCGACGCCGCTACTGCCCGTGGATTCAAGGTCATCCTCACCTTCTGGACGGACCATTCCTCCGGCGCGAGGATCGCGAACCTCGCCGCGTGGAACACGATGTGGTCCAGCGTGACCAGCGCCTACGGCTCGAACACCAGCGTGTACTTCGAGCCAATGAACGAGCCGGGCGGTTACAGCTCGGCACAGTGGCGCGACATCGCAGCCAACTGGCTCAACACCCACTACTCGGCCGCGCCCAGCCGGGTGCTCATCGGCGGCACTGGCGCAAGCCAGGACCTGCGCGACATCTGCAACGACAGCCGCTTCAACTCGACGCTGCTGTCCTTCCACCACTACGCTTTCTTCTACGGCTCGATGACCTACGACGCCTGGCGAAGTCACATGCAGACGCGCCTGGGCAACTGTGCCTCCCGGGCGGTCGCGACCGAGTTCGGCGGGCCCATGGACAACGGCCTCAACTACGCCGACGCGAACAGCACCGACAACTTCGTGCGCCACATCCGCGCCATGGCTCAGGTCATGCGTGACAACCAGATGGGCGGCACCTACTGGCCCGCCATCGGCGGCAAGAACTCCGGCTCCGGTCACGACTGGTATTCGATGTTCGCCCTTAGTGGCAGCGGCACCGATCTCAACTTGACCATCCGCAACACTTCCGGCGCCGACCGGATCCGCTATGCCTATGGCGACACCATCGGCGACGGCTCCACGACGCCCCCGCCCTCGGGAACCCAATACAGGATCAACAACGTCAACAGCGGCAAGGTGATGGACGTGATCGGGCAGTCCACGGCCGACAGCGCCGAGATCAAGCAATGGAGCTACCTGGGCGGCAGCAACCAGAAGTGGCGCTTCGAGGACGCCGGTAGCGGCTACTTCCGCATTGTCAACCAGAACAGCGGCAAGTGCCTCGACGTCGCCTCCGCCTCCACCGCAGACGGCGCGAACGTCGTCCAGTGGACGTGCGGCAACGGCCAGAACCAGCAGTGGCAATGGCAGTCCCAGGGCAGCAACTTCCGGCTCGTGGCCCGGCACAGCGGCAAGTGTCTGGACGTGTACCAGTCAGGAACCGGAGACGGCGCGGACATCCAGCAGTGGACCTGCGGAAGCGCCAACAACCAGCGCTGGACAAGAACCGGGGTCTGACCGGGGCTCACCGAGGCGGGGTGGCAGACCGTGCGGCACGGTCTGCCACCCCCACCGCCGCGTGCTTCAACGCCTCGGCGTGGGCGGCTCGGGGAGGGTGCGGAACAGCAGCCAACCCAACGCGGGCATCACGATCAGCGGGGCGAGGGCCACCTGGAGGGAGATCGCGTCGGCGACACCGCCGATGAGTGGACTGACCAGGCCGCCGACGCTGACGGTCAGGCCCAGGGTGATGCCACTCGCGGTGCCTACGCGGGTCGGGAGGTAGTCCTGGCCAAGGGTGATCTGGAGCGAGAACGGGATGTAGAGCCCGGCCGAGGTGAGCGCCACGAACAGATAGAACGCCGACCCGGGGACGAACACGACCCCCGCGACGGCGGCGACGCTCAGCAGGTACGACCAGCGCACGACGGTGATCCGGTCCCAGCGGCCGGCCAGGTTGCCCCCCAGCACCGTACCCACCGCTCCACCGAGGTAGAGCACCACCAGCGCCGCCGTTCCCGCAAACGGTCCCCCGCCGGTGCGCTGCGGCGCGTAGAGCGCCAGGAACGTGCTCAGACCGGCGAAGGCGATGGAGCGGCAGACCACGGCCAGCGACAGCCGGCCGAACGAGGCCCTGTCGTCGGTCCCGACCCATCGCGGGGTATCGGAACCGGCCCCCGTCGTCGGGCGCAGCGCGCGAAGGACGGGCAGGCACAGCACGCTGCCCGCGAGGGCCGGCATCACGAGCAGTGGAGTGAGTCGCAGACCGCCGCTGGTGACGACGGCGGCGACCAGAATGGGCGCGGCGGCGAAGCCGAGGTTGCCGCCGAGGGAGAACCAACCCATCCCGGTGTGGCTTCCGCCGCTGGCGATCCGCGCGACCCGGGCGGACTCGGGATGGTACGCCGCGACTCCGATCCCGGAGACGGCCACGAACGCCAGCGTCAACGGGTACGAACCGGTGAGCCCGCTGCACGCGATTCCCAGTCCGCCCAGGATCGTGCTCAGTGGCAACAGCCAGGGTGTTGCCCACCGGTCCGTCAGCGCACCGAACAGCGGTTGCGCCACCGAGGAGAGCAGCGAGGCGGCGAGCACCACGCCGGAGGCCGCCGCGTAGGTGTAGGCACGCTCGGCGATGAAGAACGGTACGAGCGCGGCCACAGCGCCCTGGTAGACGTCCACGCAAGCATGCCCGACGGACAGCAAGATGATCGTTCTGTTTCTCCGCACGCCGCCATGCTCGCCGCTTCCCGACCTGTCGGGCTTCCGATAACCTGCCAACCAATGACGAGAATCCGCCACCGGCCGGTGGCACCGACTCGCGCCCAACAGTTGGCGTCCGGGTCCGTGATCGACGTGCACCGCCACGACGACCATCAGATCGTCTACGCCGCCCGCGGCGTGCTGGCCATCACCACCGACGCGGGTGCCTGGGTCGTCCCCGCCAGCCGCGCCATCTGGGTGCCCGCCGGAACCGCGCACGAGCACCAGGCCCACGGCGCACTCGAACTGCACCTGATCGGCCTGCCCGCGACCGATGACCCGCTGAATCTGACGGAGCCGACAGTGCTGGCCGTCGGGCCGCTGCTGCGCGAGCTGATCCTCGCCTACACCCGCGCCCCCCGAGATGACAGCCCCGCGCGTGCGCGGCTGCGGGCCGTCCTGCTCGACCAGTTGCGGTCCTCGGCCACGCAGCCCGTGCACCTGCCCACGCCCACCGAGCCCCGATTGAAGGCGCTCTGCGCAATCCTGTACGCCGACCCGGCCGACAACCGCACCCTGGCCGTGCTCGGCAGACAGGTCGGCGGAAGTGACCGTACGCTGTCCCGCCTGTTCCGCTCCGACCTCGGCATGACCTTCCCGCAGTGGCGTACCCAACTGCGGCTGCACCGTGCCCTGGTGCTGCTGGCCGAGGGCGTACCGGTCACCGCCGTGGCGTATCAGTGTGGATGGTCCTCCGCCAGCGCGTTCATCGACGTCTTCCGGCGCGCCTTCGGGCACACCCCGGGCAGACACGAGCGCCGATAGCACGGACGGCCGCCGCCCTCCCCAGGACCCCGCGGGTCGGCTAGCGGACATCCACCGGGCCGGATCACGACAGCGCTCCCAGCACCTCGCGGCGCAGGCTGGCCGGGATCTGCGCCAACCGTCGGCACCCGGAGGAGGCTCGCGGCCCATGGGCGTACCCCGCGCAGGGACGGCGGCGCTGGCCGGCGGTCTCGCCCTGCTGCTGATGGGCACCACGGTCGGGTGCAGACGGTCGCGTCCGTCACCGGCCCCGACCGCCGGCACGGCGACCGTCGGCCTGACCGTCAGCGCGGCGCAGCCGTCGTACCGGGTGGGTGAGCAGGTCAGCCTGCGGCTGAAGCTGGTCAACAATCGCGACGCCGAGTGCCACCTCAGTCGGGTGCCGGACGGGGCGGTGACGGTCATGTCGTTGACCCGCGACGGCGCGGCGGTGGCACCCACTGTCGGCGGCGCCGCCTACTACCGGGACTTCACCGCGTACCTCGTCGAGAACCTGGTGCGGGTGCCGCCGCGCGGGTCGGTGGAGCTGACCTTGGGCAGCGACCCGCAGAGCCCGGTCGGCGCGGCGCTGACCACCTCCGCGCCGGACGGGCGGGGCGGCGCCGCCGTCAGCTGGTGGCCGGTCGACCAACCGGGGGCGTACCGGCTGGTGCTGGGCTACCTGCGAGCGCCGCTGCGCGGTGTGCCGGCGGATGCCTGCGCCGCGACGGCCGAGCAGGGCACTGTCGCGTTCGAGGTGAGGGGCGGATGACCGGGATGCGGGCGATCCGGACGGGTCTCGTTCTCGCCGGGGCCCTGGTGCTGCTCGCCCCACCGGCGGCGTCCGCCGTGGTCAGCGTCAACAGCGACCTGCAAGCGGAGTACGCGGGCTGCGTCGGACAGATCCGCGGCTCCGGCAACGGTGCCGTGCTCGACGAGCTGGAACGCTCCGGCAAGAAGATCAAGGTACGCAGACCCATCCTCGGCTCGGAGAGCAGCACCACGACGTACGTCCCGGGCAGTGACGTGCAGATCAACTGGGTGCCGGAGAACGACGGGCGGGCGCTGCCTGAGGAGGGAGCGGGCTTCACCGAGGACCAGTGCGCCACCTTGATCCACGAGATGAACCATGCCCTCGATGAGGTGAACGACACCGACCGGGGCCAGTTCTGCACGCAGGGCGGTCAACAGGCGAGCACCGTGGACCCCGCCGAGGTGCACGCGGTGCTGGCGGAGAACGCGTACCGCAAGGCCGTGGGGGTGCCGCCGCGCACGACGTACAGCGGTATGAAGCTGCCGTCGAACGGCAAGGACTGCGACCGGCCCAAGCCCCGACCACCCGGTGGTGGTGGTTGTTCGATCTCGGTGATCGGCAAGGGTTACCGGTGCGCGAACAGCAACGGCGACCCGCACCTGCTGACCTACGACGGTCTGCGGTACGACTTCCAGGCCGCCGGGGAGTTCGTGCTGACCCGCTCGACGAGAGACGACTTCGAGGTCCAGGTACGACAGACGATGTTCCCGGCCAGTTCGGTGGTGGCCGTCAACTCGGCCGTCGCGGTTCGGGTGGCCGGTGACCGGGTCGGCGTGTACGTCACACCCGACGGTCCGGCGGTCCGTGTGAACGGCGCTGCCCCGGTGTCCGCGCCCGACGGGGTGCGGCTGCCGCGCGGCGGCACCGTCACCACCTGGGGAGACGGCACGGTGACAGTGGAGTGGCCGGACGGCGCCCGACTGACCGCGCAGCCGATCGGGGTGTGGGGGTTGAGCGTGAGCGTCAGCGCGCCCACCGGGCGGGCCGGGACGTTGGAGGGACTGCTCGGCGACAATGACGGTGACCCCGGCGACGACCTGACCGTGCGGGGCGGGAAGAGGCTGCCGCAGCCGCCCACGTTCGAGGCGCTGTACCCCCGCTTCGCCGACAGTTGGCGCGTCGATGCGCAACGGTCGCTGTTCGACTACGAGCCGGGGCAGAACACCGCCACGTTCACCGACCGGCGCTTCCCGGACCGGCTGCTCACCGTCGGGGACCTGCCCAACCGGGCCACCGCCGAACTTGTCTGCCGGCGGGCCGGCGTCACCGATCCGCAGATCCTCGCCGACTGTGTGCTCGACGTCGGCCTCACCGGGCAGGTGGCGTTCGCCGAGGACGCCGCCCGCGCGGAGCGCGACGTGCCCGCTGCCGGTGACGTCGACCTGGAGGTGACACGGGCCGGCGCCACGGCCGCGACGAAGGTGCCGGGTCGGGCCGGTCAGAAGATCTTCGTGGAGGTGCCCGCCGCCACCGTGCCGGATCGCTGCGGCGTGTTGCTGCTGCTCGACCCGCAGGGCCGTCAGCTGGCCACCGGCTGTGTCATCTCCGGCGTCGGCTTCATCGACACGACCACGTTGACCGCCACCGGGGACCATCAGGTGGTGCTCGACCCGTGGGATGCCGACCTCGGCCGGGCGACGGTGCGGGTCGTTACGGTGACCGACGAGGAGAAGACGCTCACGCTGGACGGGCCCGCGGTCCGGGCGACGCTCGCCCAACCGGGCGCGGTCAGCCGCCTGGCGTTCGACGGGCGGGCCGGTCAGAAGGTCTTCCTCCAGGTCAGCGACGCCACTCTGCCGGACCGGTGCAACCTGCTGCGCCTGCGCGACCCGGCCGGTGAACAGGTGACCAGCGGCTGCGTGATCGGCGGCCAGGGGCATGTCGACGGGTTCGTCCTGCCGGCCACCGGCCGGTACGTGCTGGAGGTGGACGGGACCTCCACCGACACCGGCTCGGCGGACGTGCGACTGCGCGACGCGCACGACGAAGAGGCCGACACCGTTGCGGACGGCCGGGCCGCCACCCTGACGGTCAGCCGACCGGGTGCGGTGAGCCGGCTGAGGTTCTCTGCCGACGCCGGTCGTCGCATCACCGTCGAGGTGACCGCCGCCAGCCTGCCCGACCGGTGCGGAATCCTGCTCCTGAATGGCCCGGCCGGCGACACGGTGGGAAGTGGCTGCGTCATCGGCGGCACGGGGCGGTTCGAGACGGGTCCGCTGCCGAAGGGCGGCACGTACACCCTGGTGCTGGACCCGTGGGCGGACGACACCGGCTCGGCCACGGTCAGCGTCCGCCAGGGCCGCTGACTGCGAGGGCTGTTGTGGGGCCGGCCCTTCCCGGACGAGCGCGATGCCTGTGAGTCATCTTGATGACTCACAGGCATCACACACTTCGGGGAGTGCGTCAGGGGTCAACCCGAGCCGCCCTGACCATCGACGCCCCTCGCCGATCGGTCAGCCGGTGGCGCAGACGGTGCCGTTGAGCCTGAACGCCGTGGGCAGCACGTTCGGCCCGCCGTACGCGCCGACGAAGCCGGCGCTCACGGTGCCGCCGGCGGCGATCTGCCGGTTGTCGGCGGTGGGCGTGACCCGCACCGTCGTGCCAACCTGCTCCCAGGTGGCGCTCCACCCGCTGCTCACCTGCTGCCAGCCGGTGGGCCAGGCCCAGGTGAGCGTCCAGCCGTCGATCGGGCCGGTCCCGTTGTTGATGATGTCGACGCCGCCGATGTAACCGTTGCCCCAGTCGTTGCTGGCGGTGAAGCGGACGGTGCACGTGCTGACGGCGGGGCTGCCGGTGGCGAAGGTCAGCGGCGGTGAAGCCCAGGAGACGCGTCCGGCGGTGTCGCGAGCCAGCACGTTGACTGTGTACCTGCTGCCCGGCACGAGGTTGTCGACGGTGAACGAAGTGGCCGTCGTCTCGCCGAACTGCTCGCTGACCGCGCCGTTCTGCCGGTGCACCTCGTACTTGGCGATCGGGCTGCCGCCCGGGGTGGCCGCCGGCCAGGTGATTGTCGCGGCGCGGTCGGTGACGCCGCTTGCGGTCGGTTGGCCCGGTGCCGCCGGCCGTCCGGCGGTCGCGTGGGCCGGGCGCAGCACGAGCGTGGTCAACGAGTACGCCGGCAGCGTCCGACTGGTCGCCGAACCGGACTGGCTGGTGGCGATGCCGGTGGCGCCGTTGGTGAGCGTGGAGACCGTCGGCGCGACGGCCGACGGCGTGAACCCGGCGTAGTCGATGGTGACCGGGTGGTCGTTGTCCGGGTCCTTGTTCACCAGCAGCACCGCGAGGTCACCGTTGCCCCGGCGGACGGCGTGCGCGGTGACCAGGGGCTCGTCGGTGCCGGCGCGAACGAACTGGTCGCCGGCCTGCGCGAAGAGCTTCATCATGCTGAGCCCGTGGTACGGCGCGAACGGTGTGTTCAGCGGCGGCTGGCAGACCGAGCCGTCCTCGGTGCAGGCGCCGCTGGACAGCATCCCGAAGTCGCCGTAGTCGGTCTGGCCGGCCACCTGCGTCACGGTGCCGATGCCGTTGTGCACGTTCCACCAGTGCGCGGTGAAGACGCCGTTCTCCAGCAGTCCGCTGTAGACGTCCGCCAGGAAGAGCGCGGCCGGCTGGGTGTTCCGGCCGGCGTCGACGTTCAGCTCGGTGAAACTGATGCCGACGCGGTCGGCGTTCGCGCCGGCGTACCTGGCGAGTTGCTGCCGCAGCAGGTAGGTGGCGTCGGGGAGATGGTTGACGCGGGCCAGCGACTCGGCGGCGGTGCCGCCCGGGTACCAGTGCACGTCCACGAAGTCGATCTTCGGGCCGGCGATGGAGAGCACTGTCTGGTTCCACGGCCCCGGGTCGCTGCCGGCGGTGATTCCGTCCGGCCAGTTGCCCGGCATCGTCAGCACCGCCCCGATCTTGATGCTCGGGTCGACAGCCTTCATCGCGTCGGCGTACTCGACGACCAGCCTCGCGTACTGTGTCGCGCTCTTGTCCGGGTGGTCGTCGGCCTCCCACGCGGACCCGTAGTGGCCGTTGCCGTAGTTCTCGTTGCCGACGGTCCAGTAGCGCGCGTCGTAGCCCTTCGTCACGTTGGCGTACCGCACCCAGTCCGCGGCCTCGGCGGGCGTGCCGGTGCCGTAGTTCGCGATGATCATCGGTTGCGCGCCGGCACGCCGCACCGCCGCCATGAAGGTGTCGAAGTCGGTGCCCGGCGCGACGTAGCCGCCGGGCGCGGTGTGGTCCTTCCAGTGGTAGATGTCGGCGTACGAGCCGCCGGGGTAGCGCATCATCTGCACGCCGGCATCGCGCAGCAGGTCGGACGTCTCGGCGGTGCCGAGGTTCGAGTCCCAGATGGCGTGGTTGACGCCGAGAGCGGTGTCCGGCACTGTCGCCAGACCCGCGCGGGTGTTGACGGTCACGGTGACCGGGTCGGCAGCCGCGCTGGCGGTCGGTGGGTTGACGCCGGCGAGCGCGCTCGTGGCGAGCAGCAGGCCCGCCAGAAGTGCCGCGCGGGTCTTCGGTTTACGCATGGGCGGGGTTTCCTTCGCGCAGATGAGCCGCCCGGCCGGTCAGGGTGCGACGCGGTGACGGGCGAACTCGTGGACGACTGACTCGTTGGTCCATCGCTTGTGTCACCGTCCGCCGGAGATCACACCTGGATCCCGGCTGCCCAGTGGACGGACGTCAGCCCCGCGCGCGGCTTTTCATTGACGTACCACAATGGCACTGTCGGTTCGACAATCTCAAGGTGCATGGCACGGGATCGACAGACGTCATATGTTACCGCTTGACGAACAGCATGTTATCGCTCACAGTCGATGCGAGGCGGGTCCCCGACTCACGACAAGAGGAACCGCCGATGAGATCAAGGATCGCACTGCTGGCCGCCGCGCTGGCGACGGCCCTGGCGACGATGACGGCAGTGGTCACGGTCGCCACCCCGGCGTCGGCCGCGACGCTCACCCAGGTGACCAACTTCGGCACGAACCCGACGAACCTCCAGATGCACCTGTACGTGCCGGACCGGGTCGCGGCCCAGCCGGCCCTGCTCCTCGCCCTGCACTACTGCACCGGCAGTGGCCCGGCGGTGCACAGCGGCTTCGGGCTCAGCACCCTCGCCGACCGTTACGGCTTCATCGTGATCTACCCGTCGGTGACCCGGAGCAGCAAGTGTTGGGACGTGTCGTCACCGCAGGCCCTTCGGCGCGACGGCGGCAGTGACCCGGTCGGCCTCAAGTCCATGGTCGACTACGTGCGGAGCCGCTACCCGGTCGATGCCAACCGGATCGGCGTGGGCGGGTTCTCCTCCGGGGCCATGATGACCAACGTGATGGTTGGCCTCTACCCGGACCTGTTCCACGCCGGGTTCAGCTCCTCCGGCGTTCCGTTCGGGTGCTTCGCCACCACCAACGGCGCGGAGTGGAACAGCGAGTGCTCCGGCGGACGAATCGTCAGGACCGGGCAGCAGTGGGGTGACCTGGTCCGCAACGCCTACCCCGGTTACTCCGGCAAGCGTCCCCGGTTCCAGATCTGGCACGGCACCACGGACACCACGCTGAGCTACGTCAACTTCGGCGAGCAGATCAAGCAGTGGACCAACGTGCAGGGCGTGTCGCAGACCCCCAGCTTCACCGACTCCCCGCAGACCAGCGCCACCCGCACCCGGTACGGGGGCACCGGCGGCACGGCGCCCGTCGAAGCGATCAGCTTCCAGGGGTACGGCCACTCCATCCCGTTCGACGCCGCCCAGGCAGTCCGGTTCCTCGGCTTCGACACCACGAGCCCCACCACCCCGCCACCCGGCGGCTCGGCGGCGCCGCTGCGCAACACCGGCGCGAACCGCTGCCTGGACGTCCCGTCCCGGTCGCAGACCAACGGCACACAACTGACGTTGTGGGACTGCAACGGCGGCACCAACCAGCAGTGGACGTCGACCGCCACGAAACAACTCCAGGTGTACGGCACGAAGTGCCTGGACGCCGAGGGTGCCGGGACCTCGCCGGGCACCCGGGTGATCATCTGGGACTGCAACGGCGGCACCAACCAGCAGTGGAACGTCAACAGCGATGGCTCGGTCGCTGGCGTGCAGTCCGGCCTGTGCCTCACACCCAACGCCGCCGGAACCGCCAACGGCACCCCCGCGGTCCTGGCGAGCTGCAACGGCACGAACAGCCAACGGTGGACCCGAAGCTGACGCGCTGACCGACGGCGGTGATGTCGCCGCCGAGGATGACGAGCGCCCCGGCTTGGACCGGGTCGCGTCCCCCAGCTCGGGCCCGGACTCCGAACAGCGGGACGCGACCCGGCGGCCAGGGCTGGGACCGACGGTTGCCGTCAGGGCGGCCCAGGTGTGGGCCGTCTGGTCAGCGGCGTGCGCAGGGCAGGTGAGCAGGCCGGTTGTCGTCGCACGACCGTCCGGCTGCTGCGATGCCCTGGAATCCCGGTGGCCGTTCATGCCTCGGCCGCGCGGCGCGCGGGTCGCCCGATGGTGGTCTCGGGCCGTCTCGCGCCGGCCACGTGCCACCCGCCCCACGCCACGATCGTCGCTCATCACGCCTCGGGTCAGTGGTGACAGCTCCGTCACGGCGGCCAGAGGTTGTTCAGGTGTCGACGACTGTCCGTCACGTTAGCGTTAACAGTAAGCGATTGTCCATAGACAACGGTCTCCGTTCGCTGCTCGGGATGGTTCGCGTGTACGCCGATGACAGTCGTGGGAGTGGGCCGAATAGCCTTGCGGCATGCGGGGACGATTCGGTGCGGCCAGGCGCTGGTACGGGGAGCATCGGCGGTTCGTCCGCTGGACGGTCCTCGCGCTCACGGTGGGGTCGGTGGCGCTGGCCGGAGGCACGGTGGCCAGCGTGACGTGGATCCGCGACACCGCTCAGGGCCACCTCTACGGCGAGGCCGAGGTGCCGGACGCGCCGGTCGCGCTGGTCCTGGGCACCAAGGTGGACGCGGACGGCACGCCCTCACCCGTCCTCACGGCCCGGTTGGAGATCGCGCGGCGGCTGTTCGACGCCGGCAAGGTTCGGGCGATCCTCGTGTCGGGCGACAACATGAACGCCGATTACAACGAGCCCGCCGCGATGCGGAACTGGCTCGTGGAGCGGGGCGTACCAGCGCACAAGGTGGTACCGGACTACGCCGGCTTCGACACCTACGACTCGTGCGCGCGCGCCGAGCGCATCTTCGGGGTGCGACAAGCCACTGTGGTGACCCAGTCCTTCCACCTTCCGCGCGCCGTGGCGCTGTGCCGGCGCCTCGGCATCGACGCCAACGGCGTGGGCGACGACAGCGCGAAGCGGTACGCCCAGACGTGGTGGTTCAGTTCGTCGCGGGAGCACGGCGCCTGCCTGAAGGCCGCGCTGGAGTTGCTCTCCGGTCGAGACCCGGCGCACCTCGGCCGCCGGGAGACGGGCGTCGACGACGCGTTGCGTGTCGACTGAGGAGTGTCACGACCGGGGCGGCGCGGCGCTGTCGCGGACGATCAGCTCGGTGGCGAGTTCGACCCGAGGGCTCTCGGTCCTTTCGCCGCTGGCGAGGCGCAGCACGGTACGCGCGGCCAGCATGCCCATCTCGGCCAGGGGTTGACGGACTGTGGTCAGCGGTGGGGAGCACCACCGCACCTCGGGCAGGTCGTCGAAGCCGACCACGCTGACGTCGTCGGGCACCCGCAGGCCCCGTTTACGGACCGCCTCATAGACGCCGAGGGCCATCTGATCGCTGGAGGCGAAGATGGCGGTGGGTGGGTCGGGCAGGGCCAGTAGCTGCGTACCCGCGGTGAAGCCGGACTCGTGGTAGAAGTTGCCGGGACGGATCAGGGCGTCGTCGATGGGGATGCCGGCGGCGCCGAGGGCGGCCCGGTAGCCGTCCATCCGAGCCCGGCTGCACATCAGATGCGGCGGGCCGGCGATGAACCCGATGCGGCGGTGGCCGAGGCTGATCAGGTACTGGTTGGCGCTGAGGCTGCCCGCCCAGTTGGTGGCGCCGATGGTGGGTGACTCCTGCGGGTCGACCCCGGCCGGGTCGATGATGACGACTGGCAGGTGGAGCCGGCGAAGTTCGGCCTGCAACGGTGGGTTCACCATCGAGGTCACGAAGATGATTCCCTCGGTGGAGCGCGTACGCATGTTGTCGAGCCACTGCTTGGCCGAGGAGATGCGCCAGTGGATGGCCGAGACGACGGTGCCGACACCGCTGGTCTGGCCGACGTCCTCAACCCCACGGATGATCTCCACGGCCCAGGGGCTGTCCAGGTCGTTGAAGACCAGGTCGATGAGGGCCGCGTCGGTGCGCCGGGTCGGTGACCGGCGGCGGTAGCCGTGCCGGTTGAGTAGCGCCTCGACGCGTTCCCGGGTGTCGGGGGCGACGTCGGAGCGGCCGTTGATGACCCGGGAGACGGTGGGCACGGAGACTCCGGCCAACCGCGCGATCATGGCGATGGTGACGTTCCGGCCGTTCTCCGTGCCCACGGTCCCCCCTGCGGAGCTATGGATCTCCGAAACTTTCAACGCTTCGCCGGTAATATCGATCGATGGCCGGCACGCTACGAGCTGTCGCCCCAGCGGTCAAGACCTCTGTCCTATTGCGAAAAGACCGGATAGCGTAGGCAGGACTCCAGTGATCCGGGAGCACGATTTTCCGGAAGTTCCAGACAGTCCGTCCAGAGGAGCCCTCGTGTCGACCGACATCGCTAACGTGGCGACCGCTACCCGGTCGATCCGCAATCCCGTCCTCGCCGGCTTCCACCCGGATCCGTCGATCCTGCGCGTCGGCGACGACTACTACCTGGCCACCTCCACCTTCGAGTGGTATCCGGGGGTGCTCGTCCACCACTCACGTGATCTCGTGAACTGGCGCAGCCTGGGTGGGATCATCACCGACCGGCGGCTGCTCGATCTGCGCGGATGTGGCGACTCCAACGGGGTGTGGGCGCCCGACCTGACGTACCACGACGGTCAGTTCCACCTCGTCTACAGCGACGTGGCCAGCTTCGCCAGCGGCTACTGGGATCCGCAGAACTTCCTGGTCACCGCCGAGGACATCACCGGCCCCTGGTCCGATCCGGTAAAACTGCACGGGCGCGGGTTCGACGCGTCGCTGTTCCACGACGACGACGGCACCACCTGGCTGCTGGGCATGAGCGCGGACTGGCGACCCGGCCGCGACCGCTTCGGCGGCATCGAGATCCAGCAGTACGACCGGGCCGCGCGCCGTCTGGTCGGCAGCCCCCGCATTCTGTTCACCGGCTCCCCGGCCGGGGTCACCGAGGGTCCGCACCTGTACCGCCACGACGGTTGGTACTGGCTGATCACCGCCGAGGGCGGCACGAGCTGGGAGCACCAGGTCACCGTGGCGCGGTCCCGGGAACTGTTCGGGCCGTACGAGGTGGAGCCGGACGGACCGCTGCTCACCTCCTTCGGGCGGCCCGACCTGCGATTGCAGAAGGCGGGTCACGGCAGCCTGGTCCGCACCCAGAACGGCGAGTGGTACCTGGCCCACCTGGTTGGCCGCCCGTACTCTCCGCTGGGCAACTGCGTGTTGGGCCGGGAGACCGCGATCCAGCGGGTCGAGTGGCCGTCGGACGGCTGGCCGCGCATCGCCGGAGGGGTGCCCGCGGACGAGGTCGTCGCACCCGACCTGCCCGCGCACCCGTGGCCGGCGGAGCCCGAGACGGACCACTTCGACGCACCCGAGCTGGGCCGGTGCTGGTCGACGCTACGTCGGCCGGCCACCGCGGACTGGGTCGACCTGCACACCCGCCCGTCGTACCTGCGGGTCCACGGTGGGCAGTCGCCGGTCGGTCGACAGGCGCCCAGCCTGGTCGGGCGGCGCGTCGGCGCGATGGATTGCTCGCTGGAAACCGTTGTGGAGTTCGAACCGGCCGACCACCGCCAGCTCGCCGGGCTCACCGCGTACTACAACACCCTCAACTGGCACCACCTCTACCTGACCCGGGCCGACGACGGGCGGACGGTGCTGGAGCTGCTCAGCTCCGACAACGGGCGGCGCACCGCGTACCCCAACCTGACCGTCGATGTCGGCGGCGTCACCCGGGTCGGCCTGCGGGCCGTCTTCGACGGGCCGACGGTGTGCTTCGACTACGACCTCGGCGGCGGTTGGCAGCGACTGCCGGTCGAGCTGGACGCGACCATCCTGTCCGACGAACACGCCGCTCTGATCATCGACGGTGAGCCGGCGGCGTGGGGCTTCACCGGGGCCTTCCTCGGCCTGTGGGTGCAGGACCTGGGCGGCGACGGCGTGTACGCCGACTTCGACCTGGCCACCTACCGGGAGCGGTGACCACGCGGACGGCACGTCGGTGGGTGCCGTCCGCGTTCCCACTCGCCCTACTTGACCTGGGCGGCGACGGTGCGCAGCTGGCCGAGAGTGGTGCGGAGACCGTGACCGGACGCGGCCGGGTCCTCGGCGTTCAGGCCGCTGACGGCCATGGTCTGCGAACGGGTCGTGGCGACGGCCTCCGCGCCGGAGCCGCTCAGGTCGAACACACCGAAGTCGCCGCTGAGGGTCCGGAACGTCGGGGCCGCCGCGTCCCGGGCGAGGTAGAGCACCACTACCTGGCCCGCCTCCAGCTTCGACATGTGCGCCATGTCCGGCACACCGGCGGGCAAGGCGGTGAGCGTGATCCGCGCCCCGGCCCGCACTGTCGATCCGGTCGCCGCGCGCAGCACCTCGTCGACCCGGAACCCGACCGCCTCGACCTCACCGCGTACGACCAGGTCCGCGGTTTCGCTGAGCTGTCGCACGGTGCCGTACCCGCGCAGCTTGCCCTTGATCGGCGGAGGCGCGACGTCGGTCGGCGGGGCGGTGCTGGTCGGGGCGGCACTGCTCGGGGCGGGCGCGGCCGCCGGGTCTGCGCCGCCGCTGCCGCAGGCGGACAACGCCGCAGCGGCGAGCACGGCGGTGGCCGTGGCCCACAGAGCCCGGGTACGGCGACTGTCGACTGCCATGGAACGCTCCTCGCGTCTCGGTGCCGTCCCGGGTCGACTCGCTCGGAACGCGGCACTGCTTACGCCTTCTATCTGTGCGTCCCGGGCACCGAGTTCCATTCTTTTTCGGCCGTTGCTTTCCAGGCTCAGCGCCGCTCGCCGGCGAGTTGCCGAAGCTCGGCCAGCGTGGTGACGAACGGGCGACCCGCCCCGGTGGCGTCCTCGGTGCGCAGACCGGTCACCGACATCGCCGGTGACCGGCTGGTGGCCGTCTCCCCCGCGAGGTCGAAGATCCCGAACTCGCCGCCGAGCGGGCGGTAGACGCGCGCCACCGGGTCCGCGAGGCCCAGGTAGAGGACGGTCGGGCGGCCGGCCGTCCCGGCTACCTCCGCCGCCACCGTGATCTCGGTGGGCGCCGGGGCGTCCGGGGGGCGGTAGAGCACCTCCGCCACCCGGTAGACCGCCCACCCGTCGACCACCGACATCACCTCGCCGCGGACCACCAGGTCGGCCGCGTCGGTGAGTTGACGCACCGTGCCGTACCCACGGTTCTTGGCGGCCGTGCCCGGCGGTGCCGGCCGAGCGGCCGGGAGGCTCACCTCGGGCGACGGGAGCGCGGCCGGGGGCGCGTCGCCGGACCGGACCGCGAGCCCACCGCCGATCCCCGCCGCGACCACTACCAACGCGGCCGCCGCGAGCGCGGGCCGCAACGGCACGAAAGCCCTTCCTCGGGTACGCGGCTCCTGCGCGATCGCCGTCAGCAGGCGGCTGCGGTGCAGCTCGTGCCGGCCAGCCGGCAGGTCGTGATCACCGGGGTGGGGGGCGATCTCCGTCCACTCGGCCGGATCGGGTGCGCTCACTGGCTGCCCTCCCGCACGAGCGAGGCGTCCACGGCCGGCGGCCGTGCGGCGCGCGGCGGGGCGTCGACGAGGGTACGGAGCCGGGCGCGGGCCCGTGACAGCCGGGACCGCACGGTGCCGACCGGAACACCCAGCGCCTCCGCCGCGGACTCGTAGTCGAGGCCCTCCCACAGGCACAGGGTCAGCACCTCGCGCTCGGCGCGTCGCAGCCGGGCCAGCGCGTCGATCGCGGCGGCGATGCGTCGGCTGTCGTCGAGTCGACCGGCGACCTCGTCGGCGTGGTCGGGCACTGTGAAGTCGGAGGCGAGCAGCGCGGCGGCCACCCTGCGGTAGCGGCGGTTGCTGCGGATGTGGTTGCGCGCCTCGTTGTACACCGAGCGCGCGTACTCGTCGAACAGCTCGGCGAACGCACCGGGGTCACCGGCTCGCACCCGAGCGCGCAGACTCGACTCCATGACCATCTTCTGTCCGTCGGACGGTGCTGGTTCCGATGGACCGGCCCGTTGATCAGTTACGGCCCGACGATAGCCACCGGCACGTACGCCCCGCCAACGACGGGATGAACAGGCGCCGTCACGCCTCGCGGTCGTCGATTGACGGGGAATCGACGTACTGGTATCTGTTAATACAGTTTCCTGATGCTTCGCCCGGCGCGGCAGTTCGGCGCCGTAGGGCACCGCGAACCGACCGGCTGGCGGCACGCCGCCCCTTCCCCGAGGAACACCATGGTTCACAAGAGAACAGCCGCCTACGTCGTGGGCACCCTGCTGGTCGGCGTCGCCGCCGTCGGCTACGGCCTGCCGTCGGCGAGCGCAGCGACCGCCGGCCCGATCACCGGCCTCGGCGGCAAGTGCATCGACGTCGCCGGTGCCAGCTCGGCCAACGGCACGCCCGTCCAGCTCTACGACTGCAACGGCAGCGCGGCCCAGACGTGGACCGTCGGCAACACCGACAACTCCATCCGAGCACTCGGCAAGTGTCTCGACGTCACCGCCGCGTCGACCGCCAACGGCGCCAAGGTGCAGCTGTACGACTGCAACAACACCGCCGCGCAGAAGTGGACCGCCAGCAACGGCGCGCTCGTCAACTCCGGCTCCGGCAAGTGCCTCGACGTCACCGACCGGAGCACCGCGAACGGCGCCCGGTTGCAGATCTGGACCTGCGGCGGCACCACGAACCAGCTGTGGACCCTGCCGGGAGGCGGCACCCCCACCCCTACGCCGACCACCCCGACCGGCACCAACCTGGACGACGCGGCGAAGAAGAACGTCGCCATGCAACTCGTCTCGGCCGCCGAGAACTCCTCGCTCGACTGGCGCGCGCAGTTCTCCTACATCGAGGACATCGGCGACGGGCGCGGCTACACCGCCGGCATCATCGGCTTCTGTTCCGGCACCGGCGACATGCTCGAACTGGTCGAGGCGTACACCCGCACCAAGCCGGGCAACGTCCTGGCCGGCTACCTGCCGGCGCTGCGCAACGTCAACGGCACCCCGTCGCACGCCGGCCTCGACCCGAACTTCCTCCGCGACTGGCGCACCGCGGCCAACGACTCGGTGTTCCAGGCCGCCCAGGAGGCCGAACGGGACCGGGTCTACTTCAACCCATCGGTACGCGACGGCAAGAACGACCAGGTCCGGGCACTCGGTCAGTTCGCCTACTACGACGCGGCGGTCATGCACGGGTACGAGGGCATGCGCCAGATCCGCAGCCGCGCCCTCAACCGGGCCAAGCCGCCAGCCCAGGGCGGCGACGAGCGGACCTGGCTCAACGCCTTCCTCGACGAGCGGGTCATCGAGATGAAGAAGGAGGAGGCCCACTCGGACACCTCCCGCGTCGACACCGCCCAGCGGGTGTTCCTCAACAACGGCAACTTCAACCTGAACACGCCCCTGACGTTCGCCGTCTACGGCGAGCAGTTCCGCATCGGCTAGTTCGCTTGGTGTGGCGGGGTCGCCGGCACGGATTTCCCGTTCGCCGACGGCCCCGCCGCATGTCCGCCCTGCCCCTGCGCCCCGGCCGCCTGGTGCCTGCCCGTTTCCTGACCGGCCGCCTGCTGTCTGCCCGTGGCTGCGCGGCCGCCTGGTGCGTGTCCGGCCGGTCCTGGCAGGCGGACTTCGCCGGTGACCTGGTTCGCGGTCACCACCGGCGAACCGTTTACGGCAGGATCCTCTGCGTGAACCGGCCCCTGCTCCTGCTCGACGTCGACGGTGTCCTCAGCCCATACGGGACTCCTCAACCAGCGGCCGGCTACACCGAGCACCACCTGTTCCCCGGCGAAGAGCCCGTCCGTGTCAATGCCGCCCACGGTGCCTGGATCACCGAGGCGAGCGCCGTCCTGGACATCGCCTGGGCCACGAGCTGGAACGACGAAGCCAACCGACTCCTCGCCCCGCTTCTGCGCATCGCTCCCCTACCCGTGATCACCATGCCGCCCGCGCCGTTCCACCCCAGCGACAAGATTCCGGTCATCGCCGCCTACGCCCAGCGACGGCCCGCAGCATGGCTCGACGACCTTCACACGCCGCAAGCCCACAGCTGGGCCGCAGCACGCAGCAGCCCCACACTGCTGATCACCGCCGACCCGACGATCGGCCTCACCCGCCACTCCATCGATCACGTCATGACTTGGGCCAAGGCTCTTCGACGCCCCTTGGCTAATCCCTAATGACGCGCCCGGACCTCGCTTATCCCTAGCGACGCGTCCAGCTCTCGCTCATAGCGGGCACCAGGCAGCGCCGCCGACACGCAGCCCTCGCTCACGCCAGGCAGCGCTTCGACACCAGCTCCCGGCACTGCCGGGTAGCACGCCCAGCCCCGGTCGCCACCGGGGAGGATTCCAGCACCGACGAGCCCTCCGGCGACCAGCCGGTCGAATCGATCATGGTGACTGAAAGTGTCGTACACCTGTTCTAGTGTCGGGCCATGGTCGAGGAGTTGGCGCAGGCAGACGACACGGTCGCCGCCTGCGTCGACGCCCCCGCCTGGGCCCTCCCGGAGCACGACCTGATCGCCGCGCTCGACGCCGCGCACCGCCTTCAGCAACGCCTCGCCGCCGTCACCCTCACCCTCATCCGCGAGATCGACGGCCGCGGCACGGCCCGCGCCCAGGGCGCCTCCAGCACTGCGGTCTGGCTGCGCGAACGACTGCGACTCACCATCCCCGCCGCCCGCCGCCTCGTCGACGACGCCACGGCCCTGGACACCGGCAAGCCCGGGATACGACAAGCGTTAGCCGACGGGCACATCACCCTCGACCAGGCCCGGGTCATCGCCGACACCGTCCCCACCGTGCAGACCACCGCTGGCACCGAGGCCGCCGACAAGGCCGTCAGCCTGCTCACCGACTGGGCCGGGCAATTCGACCCCACTCAACTGCGCAAACTCGGCACCCGCATCCTCGACCACGTCGCCCCCGACATCGCCGACGCCGCCGCCCAGGCCGCCCTCGACGCCGAAGCACGCCGCGCCACCCGCGACCGACACCTCACCCTGTCCGAACAGACCGACGGCCGACTCCGCCTCACCGGCACCCTCGACACCGAAGCCGCCGGCCTGCTCCGCGCCGCCATCGACCCACTGACCGCCCCATCCGGACCGGACGACACCCGCTCCCCCGGGCAACGCCGCCACGACGCCCTCGCCGAGGTGTGCCGCCTCGCCCTCCGGACCGGCGACCTGCCCGACAGCGGTGGCGACCCGGCGCAGATCGTTGTCACCACCAGCTACGACGGGCTGACCCGGCAACTGTCCACCGGCGCGCTCGACATCGGCCTGGAGCTCACCCCGGAAACGGTGCGCCGGCTCGCCTGCGACGCCACCATCCTGCCCACCGTCCTCGGCGGTGCCGGCCAACCACTCGACGTCGGTCGACAACGCCGACTCATCACCGGACCGCTCCGCCGCGCCCTCGTGCTCCGCGACCGCGGATGCGCCTTCCCCGGCTGCGACCTACCACCGCGCTGGTGCCACGCCCACCACATCCACCACTGGGCCGACGGCGGCACCACCAGCCTGGCCAACGCCGTCCTCCTCTGCGGCCACCACCACCGACACCTGCACCACAGCGACTGGACCGTCCACCTCGGAGACGACGGCCACCCCGAATTCACCCCACCCGCCTGGCTCGACCCCGACCAAATCCCCCGCCGCAACCACTACCACCGACGAACGTAAGAGCAGCCAGCCGGGAAACAGCACCCTAGCCCGCGTCGCCGTCGTGGACGGCCGCCGAGGGCAGCGGGACCGGCTGCGCCAGTCCTCCGAGAACATGGCCACCGACATCTGTGGCCTCCGCACCGGCAAGACCACCAGCCGGGCATCCCCGCGATGGCCGGCGCCCTGGGCCCACACTGGCCAGCAACGTCGAGGACGACGTCGTCGACGCCACCCGCGACTTACGCGCCGAACGCGACACGTGTGGGCGTTCGACCCGCAGCGCATCCTCGGCACCTTTCCCGGAGCCCAGGGGATGCCGATCAGGTCCGGAGCAGTGCGTGCGAGCAGGCGCGACGAACTGGCGCGTGCCGGACCTGTCGACCCGCGCTTGGTGAGCCAGCGCGTCGCAGCGTGGACAGGCGGGAAGCGACGAGGCCGCGCAGCACTGTCCAAACAGCGAAAGGCGGGGTGCTGTCTGGCACCCCGCCTTTCTTTACCCTCAGTTTTTCAGCGCGTGAGGTACGCGGTCCCCGTCAGGGTCGTGAGGTTTTCGCAGCTTCGGGGTCCTGTGCACTGCGACCCTGAGTCCCCGACACACCACGCGGCGCTTCGGAGACCGGAGTGCGTGCTGGCCGGGCGACTGCCGAATCATGCGTATTCCGCACGCGTTTCGGGCCGATGAGCACCTGCCTGATGAAGGCCGTCCAGCGCTTGGACCGACGGTGCTTACCCCTCTGGCCGGGCTCGACGGTCTCCTCGATCCCGACGTTCTCCGTCTTGTTCGACGGTGCGGAGACCACCCCGGCGGTCGGAATGGCCTCTGTCGAGTTGGCCTTCAGCGCGGCCAGCGCGGCCTTCGCCCGGCGGTCGTGCTCGACCAGCTGGTAGAGACGAGTCAGCCAGGTTATGGCACGCTCCTGCGGAACCCCGCAGGCCAACAGGTACGCGCCTACCTGTCTCGAACGCAGCGGCGCCTTGCCGTTGAGCATTTCGTGCAGCTGCGAGCGGCTGAGCCCTCCCGACGCGGTGGTGCCAGGAAGACTGGTTAGTCGGGATCGTTCGGCTATCTGCCGCAGGCTGAGCCCTTTCTCGATGCGCATCTGGTCCAGCGCGGTGAGGAACTCCTCCAGGGTCGCCACCAAGGTCGGGTCCGCGTCGATGTACCGCAGTTCCAAGACCGGGAGCGGTGCCGGGCTGACGAGGGGGACGTCCGCCACTTCCGGAGCAGCGACTGCTGGACGGTTCTTCGCCGCCCCCCGCTGGGCGCGTCGTTGGGCGCGCACGTACTCGTCGACGGCGCTCCAGCGGCGGTGCCAGTGCACGATGTCGTCGCCACCGACCCCACACGCCCGGACGTATGCCTCAGCACATGCCCAGCTCGGGAAACGGGTTCCGCTAGCGGCGATGGACAGCGTGGACACCGAGTAGTACGTGCGGCTCGCCAGGGTCCGGTACGACGGGCTGCCGACCTCGTGGCGCAGTCTGCGCAAGGAGTAGGCGAACTGGGTAACGGGCCCAGCGGCCGGGTCGAGCGGCTTCTCCGGCCGCCCGATCCCCGCGCTCATTGGTCATCCCGCCCGGGGTCGTTGGACGCCCTGACCTCCGGCGGACGGTGTCCCTGATCGACGGCGACGCCGAGGTAACGGCGGATGGCGTCGGCCGCCAGAGTGCAGGCACCAGTGCCCGCGACGGCGGCCAGGGTGGTGTTGCCCAGCAACCAGGAGATGATGCTGAAGGCCATCAGCAGGATCATGGTCGCCGTGACGGCGACGGTGGCGGTGAGGGTCGGGGAGTTACCTGAGGCTTTGGTGCTCCCGATCCCACCACGCCGTGAACGCTGGGCGCGCACGGGCAGGGGTCCTCTCTCGAATGAGCAGAGGACCCGCAGCCCCCGCTGCGGGTCATCCACCCGGACTTGGGTCTTACACAGGGATGCCCATCAGTCCGGGTGACTCGCCAGGTTGCAGCCCGGCGTCCTCGCTGACGCGCCCTCACATCCTCTCAGATGCAGAGGACGCGACCCGCGTCCGCATAGGCGAAACTCGCTGGCACACCCTCCAAACACGAGTTGTTCACGGGTTTTGAAGTGAACAAAGGCCTGCCGTTGTTTACAGATCGCTCGGGATGAGTTGCCGGACAGGCAGTAAACAACGTTCTATAGTGGGCAGCGAGGCGAGGAATCCGGTATGGCCCGGCATCTCATCTCGCCGCTTACCCATGATGCTCTCTCTTGGACTTGGGTCATCATCGGGCGTGGGGGCCGACCGTTGCAGCGGATCGGCCCCCCAAGACGTTTACCAGCGAAAACACTCTCCCTTTCGCTACGTGACCGATCAGTAACCGGTGGGTTTGCCGGCAACGACCACCCCGTCGGACGATGGGGGGTCAGGCGATCAGCCCATAGACCGGCATCGCCGTTGCCTGGATCACCCCTGTGTCACTTCGGAGCCGCGACGAGCAGGCCATGTCACAGGGGTTTGTCAACGTTTCTGACCGCCACTTTCCTATGTGACCGTGACCACTTTTACACGTCGCCGGCAGCGCGGTCGGTACTTGATCTCAAGCGCCAAATAGATCATGGCCAGCAGCGTTGCGAGCGTGTTCTTGGCGCGATCACACCACCGTGTCATTGGGCCGATCGCGTTGCGCTGGCAGACCCCGCAGAGTCCGGCCCACCTGGTGTGGCCGCTGACCAGCGGCCGGCGACGGCCGTACCGGGAGTCGGCCGAGCATCTCGCCCCGGGTGGTGACGGCGCGGCCATCGTGGTGTCCGGCGGGTTCTCCCTGCGGCACGGCCCGGAACTCGAGGCCCTGCTGCCCGACCTACCGCAGCACCCGGCCAGGTCGAGCTGGCTCGGCTTGGCCGGGTGCTGGGCCAGCAGTACATCGAGATTGCCGAGAAGGCCACCCGCCCGACGGGGTGCTGCACATCGCGGCCCGGCCCCAGCCCGGTGACCGACGCCGACGACATCGAGCCCGCCGAGCGCCGTGACGGCTGGCTCGACGTGCTCGCCCTCGCCGACGACTCGCCCACGGCTGCGTCGGAGAGGTCACCCGCTGGTACGCCGGCGCCGACCTGCCCTACAGCAACCCGCAGCGCACGGAGGAAATATCGACAGCACCTGGGCGTGGGATCGCTTGGCTGAGCGCAACGATCGGTTGCGCTGGCGGTTGGGCGCGCGTTCCGCGCAGCGCGTGCGGTCGGAAGTCGTAGCACGAGTTGGCACATCCGGCGCGGTGACTTGACCTGAAGCTCGGGTTAGGTCCTAGCCTCCGGTATCGGAGGTAAGGCATGAGCATGGAAGTTACCGCGTGGATGTCTCTGCACCACGCGATGAACGCGCAGGATGAGCGACCGCTGTCCCGCGAAACCTTGAAGCGGATCGCGCGGTTCGCCCAGCCACACCGCGCCTTGATCATCAGATTCCTGTTGCTGAGCGTGGTGACGGCGGTCCTCACGGTGGCGGCGCCCGTTCTCGCCGGTCGGGTGGTCGACGCGATCGTCGACGGCGCCGACAGTGGCGTGGTGATCCGGTTGGCGGTACTGATCGCCGCGATCGCCCTCGCCGAGGCCGGGCTGGGTCTGGTGACGCGATTTCTCTCCGCCAGCATCGGTGAGGGGTTGATCGTCCAGCTGCGGACGGCCGTCTTCGACCACGTCCAGCGCATGCCTGTGGCGTTCTTCACCCGGACCCGCACGGGTGCGCTGGTCAGCCGGCTGAACAACGACGTGATCGGCGCGCAGCGTGCCTTCAGCGACACTCTGTCGAGTGTGGTCGGCAACGCGGTCACGCTGATGCTGACGTTGGCCGTGATGCTGACCTTCTCCTGGCAGATCACGCTGCTGGCGCTCGTCCTACTGCCCATCTTCGTCCTCCCGGCCCGGCGGATGGGTTCGAAGCTCGCCCAGTTGCAGCGTGAGGCGGCCGAACACAACGCGGCGATGAGCACCCGGATGACGGAACGGTTCTCCGCACCCGGCGCCACGCTGGTCAAGCTGTACGGGCGACCGGCCGAGGAGTCCGCCGAGTTCGCGGCGCGGGCACGTCGGGTCCGGGACATCGGCATCCGTGCCGCCATGCTGCAGTGGGTCTTCATCACCGCGCTCACCGTCGTTGGCTCGCTGGCGCTGGCCCTGGTCTACGGGCTGGGCGGTCTGTACGCGCTGCGAGGCAGCCTCGATGCCGGCACGGTGGTCGCCCTCGCGCTGCTCCTGTCGCGCCTCTACGCACCGTTGACATCGCTGGCCAGTGCCCGGGTCGAGGTGATGAGCGCGTTGGTGAGTTTCGAGCGGGTGTTCGAGGTTCTCGACCTCAAGCCGCTGATCCTCGACAGGTCCGACGCCCGCCCCCTGCCGGAGGGCCCGGTCGCTGTCGAGTTCGACGGGGTCCGGTTCGGCTACCCCTCAGCGGACAAGGTGTCGCTCGCGTCCCTGGAGGACGTGGCGAAGCTCGATACGCGCGGCGGTGAGGAGGTGCTGCACGGGGTGTCGTTCCGCGCCGAAGCTGGGCAGATGGTGGCGCTCGTCGGCTCCTCCGGGGCGGGCAAGTCGACGATCGCGCAGCTCGTTCCTCGCCTGTACGACGTCGAGGACGGCGCGGTGAAGCTGGCCGACGTCGACGTACGTGAGCTGTCGGCCGAGTCGATCCGGACGGCGTTGGGCGTGGTGACCCAGGACGGGCACCTCTTCCACGAGAGCATCCGCGCCAACCTGGCGTTCGCCCAGCCGGACGCGACGGAGGACGAGATGTGGGAGGTGCTCCGGCGGGCCCGCCTCGACGACCTGATCCGCTCACTTCCCGATGGGCTCGACACCGTGGTCGGCGAGCGCGGATACCGCCTGTCCGGCGGGGAACGGCAACGGCTCACCATCGCGCGACTGCTGCTGGCTCGTCCGCGCGTGGTCATCCTCGACGAAGCCACAGCGCATCTGGACTCCACCTCGGAGGCGGCGGTTCAGGACGCCCTCGCCGAGGCGCTGACCGGCCGGACGAGCGTGGTCATCGCGCACCGGCTCTCCACCATCCGGGCGGCCGACCAGATCCTCGTCGTGGAGGCGGGGCGCATCGTCGAACGCGGGCGACACGGTGACCTGCTCGCGGCCGGTGGCCGCTACCACGAGTTGTACCGCACCCAGTTCGCCCAGGACCCGCCGACGGTCCAGGAGCAACGCGTCGCCATCTGACGGTTCACGGGGCACCTCATGACGCACACGGTGGTCGGTCCGCCCACGAGGGGCGGCCGACCGCCGCGTCACAACGCGTCGCTGTCCACCCCAGGAAGCACAGGGGGTGGACAGCGACGGCGGTCAGTCGTTGTCGTTGTCGTCCTTGTCGTCCTTGTCGTCCTTGTCGTCGTCGTCGGCGTCGTTGTCGTCGTCGGCGTCGTTGTCATCGTCGTCGACCGGCTCCTGCTCGGCCTTGACCACCGAGCCGTTGTCCCGGTCGACGTCCACCTCGTGCTCGGTGTCGCCTGCGACGATCTCGACGCTCCACACCGGCCGGCCGTTCTCCTGCTCGGCCTCGACCTCGACGATCTGGCCGCCACCGGCCTTGGCGAGCGCGATCTCACCGGCGCGCTTCTCGTCGACCGCGCTGCCCGCCGGCGCGCTGCCGGTCGATGGCGTACCGGACGGCGTGCCGCTCGACGGCGTACCCGACGGGGTGCCGGTAGACGGCACACCGCTGCTGGTCGCCGGGGCGGCGCTGCCCTCCGGCACGTCCGTAGCCGTCGGTGCGACGGTGGCTGCGGCGAGTGCCGTGCCGCTGGTGCGCCTGTCGTTCGCTGCGTCGACGCCGAGCGCGACCCCGGCCACCGCCAGCACCGCCGACCCGCCGACCGTCGCCAGAAGCAGGTTGGTGCGCTTCATCGTGGTGTCCACCTTTCCTCGGATGTCAACTCCTGGGCTGTCGACTCCGAGGATCCGCTGAACGGGGATAGCACCGCGCTGTCCGAACGCTAAGGCCGGGTTAAGCCGGCGGTGGTGTCGACCCTACGGCCGGGCCCGCCGGCCTGGGCTGGTCAGAGCGCCATCTTCATGAAGACGTCGGCGCGGGCGTACGGCGGCAGCGGGATCTGATCCGAACTCACATGCTGGAAACCGGCGGCCTCGTAGAGGTGCACCGCGGTCGCGAGCCTGGTGTTGCTGCCCAGGAACAGGGTGGTCGCGCCGAGCTCGCGGGCGCGCGCGATCGCCGCCTCGATGAGCTGGCGGCCGACGCCCCGGCCGCGCACCGCCGGGAGCACCGTCATCTTCGACAGTTCGAAGACGTCGTCCGAGCTGCGGACTAGGGCGACACAGCCGATGATCTCCCCGCCGTCGCGGACGATCAGCACGTCGCCGCCCCGGTCGACGATGGCGGCGAACGGGCCGTTGAGCGTCTTGCGGTCCGACTCCTCAATGGTGAAGAAGTGGGAGATCCATTCCTCGTTCAGCGTCCGGAAGGCCTCGGCCTCCTCAGCGGTCGTCATGGACGTGATGGTCAGCGTGCTCGGCTTCATGGTTGGATTTTCCGGCCACCACCATTCGAACGTCCAATATCTTGTTCGGGGTCATCCGTATCCTTGAGGTATGGAACCCGAGTTGCGCCACCTGCGCTACTTCGTCGCGGTCGCCGAGGAGCTCCATTTCGGCCGGGCCGCGGTGCGGCTCCGGATGGCCCAGCCACCGCTTTCGCAGCAGATCCGCCAGCTCGAGGCGATGATCGGCACGCCGCTGTTCGTGCGCACCTCCCGGTCGGTGGCGCTGACGCCCGCGGGCGAGGCGTATCTGAACCGGTGCCGGCGGGTGCTGGCCACCGTCGCCGACGACGTGCACGAGGCGGGCCGGATCGGGCGCGGGGAGCAGGGGCGCTTCGACATCGGGTTTGTCAGTTCGGCGATTCAACTCGGGCTGGCCGGGCCGATCCGTCGATTCCGCGAGCGCCATCCGGCCGTCCACCTGCGTCTGAACGAGGCGTACACGGCGCACATCGTCGACCGGTTGTTGAACGGCGAGGTCGATCTCGGCGTGGTTCGGGACGCGGACGACCACGACGACCTGGTCGGCACCACGTTCGCCACCGAGTCCTTCGTCGCCGTCCTGCCGGCCGATCATCCGCACGCGGGAGACCTCGCGATCGACGCCGCCGTGCTGCGCGACGACCCGTTCGTCTTCTTCCCCCGGGTGGCCGGCGAGCGGGCCTACCAGCGCAATCTCCGACCGTGCCTGGAAGCCGGCTACACGCCGAACATCGTCCAGGACGCCACCAGCTGGGCCACGGTGGCACACCTGGTCGCGGCCGGCCTCGGGGTGACGATCGCCCCGGCGAGCATCTCCGCAGTGGTGCCCGCTTCGGTGGGAGTCCTGCCGTTGACCGGCACCGAAGCCACCACCGAGGTGCAGATCCTGCGCCGCCGACAGGACGACCGGATCACCTCGACGGGCTTCGGAGCCGTGGGTCAGGCTCCCTGAGCTGTGCGGCGCAGCCGTACCGGCACGGTCAGCCGCGCCGGTTGAGTTCCGCTTCCAGCCGCTGGACGAGCGTCTTGCGGTCCTTGCTGGCGCGCTCGTTGCGCAGCGCGGTCTTGAGCTGTCGCGTGTCGAGGCCACGGACCAGCTTGGCCGCCTCCGCGACCGACATCTCCGACATCCGTCCGGCCGTGGTGGCATCCCGACGCGCTCGTTTGGCCGGCCCGGTGTTCGCGACGTACTGCTTGCCGGATCGGGACGCTTCGCGCTTCTTCGTGTCGGTCGCGCGCTTCTGGCTCTCCGACATCTCCTCCCAGGCCTTCTTGGGCAGGTAGCGACTCGTCGTGCCGCCCTTGCGCGCACGGGTGTCGCCCTCTTTCGTCTGCCATTTCTCGTTGCCCCAGCGCTGGAGAGACTTCTGTCGCTCGTCCTTTTCGCCCAGGAATCCGCCGCCGCGCTTCTTGTACTCCTGAGTGACGAGCTGTGACTTGCGCGCCGACCACTGCCCCGGCCTGCCACCCTTGTCGGAGGCCTTGACCTCTTCCTTGATCTGCTCTCTGAGCTCGGGTTTCGTGTACCGCGCCATGACTGGCAGCTACCCGGCACCGCAGCGCCTATGCCTCCGGCGCCGACGTCGGAGGCCCCAGCCGGAGCAGCACCTGCGCACCGCCTCCCGGACCGGCCCGCAATTCCAGTCGGCCGCCGGCGGTCTGCGCGGCGCGCCGGGCGATGTCCAGGCCGAGGCCGGTGGACCCGGCGGCGCTCGTGCCCCGCCGGATCGCTCCGGCTGGCATTCCCGGGCCCTCGTCGGCGACGGTGAGGACCGCCTCGCCAGCCTCACGGGCGAGCCGGACGGTGAACGGCGTGCCGTCGGGGGTGTGCGCGAAGACGTTGCCGAGAAGCGCGTCCACGGCCGCCGTCAGGTTGTCGGCGGCCACACCGACCGGAAGGGGGCCGGGCGTCAGGTCGAGGGTGACGGCCCGGCCGGTGTCCTCGGCCAGCACCGACCAGAACGCGACCCTGTCGGCGACGATCGCCGCCGCGTCCGCGGCGGGCGGCTGCGCCGGTGCGTGCCGCCAGCGGGCCTGCCGGATCAGCCCGGTGACAGCGCGTTCGAGCCCGTCGGCGGCGGCGGTGATCCGGGCGGCGTCATCCGGGTCACGCAACGACTCCGCTTCCAGCCGCAACGCCGTCAGCGGCGTCCGCAACTGGTGCGACAGGTCGGCGACCTGTTCGCGTTCCTGCACCAGGAGCACCTGTATCCGGGTGGCGAGATGGTTGAGCGCGCCGGCCACCTCGCGCAGTTCGGGCGGGCCGGCCGGCGTGACGCGGGCGTCCAGCTCGGCGTTGGCCAGCCGGTGTGAGACGGCCGAGAGGTCGCTGATCGGCCGGACCAGGGTGCGCGCCAGCCGGTCGGCGACCAACAGCCCGATCAGCACGAGGATCACGCCGAGCAGCGCCAGCACCAGCCAGGCCCGGGTGACCCCGGCGCTCAGCTCGCGCTGCGGCACCGCGATCCGGATCACCCCGGTGCCGTCCGCTCGACCCTGCACGGCGATGACCACCTCCCGGCCGGCCGCCGACTCGCCGGTGAGGCTCTGTCCGCGCGCGGCGAGGGCCACCGCGGGCGTACGGGGTGTCTGGGCGCCGAGCACCGTACCGTCCGGCAGGAAGACGCTCACCGGTCGGCCGGAGTCCGCGGCGAGTTGCTCGACGGTGAGCCGGATGGTCGCCGCGTCGGCGGTGCCGACCACCGGCACCAGGCTCTGCGCGTCGGCGGTGGCCCGAACGGTCGCCCGGTCCTCGGCGACGGTGCGGACCAGCAGCGCCAACGGCACCAGGAACGCGATGAGGGTGAGGACGCTGACAGCGGCGACCAGCAACGCGAGACGCGCCCTCACGGCTGGGCCGCCGGGGCTTCGAGACGCACTCCGACACCACGCACTGTGTGCAGGTAGCGAGGCTGCTGGGCGTTCTCCCCCAACTTGCGACGCAACCAGGACAGGTGCACGTCGACGGTCTTGTCGGCACCGCCGTACGGGATCTGCCACACCTCCGTGAGCAGCTCACGTTTGGTGACCACCTGGCCGGGCCGGCCGGCGAGGTGGTGCAGCAGATCGAACTCGCGGGGCGTCAGCTCGACCGCGACCCCGTCCAGGGTCACCTGCCGCGCCCGGGGGTCGACGCGCAGCCCGCCGACGACGAGCGCCGGGACCTGCCCGTCGGCACCGGAGGGGCCGCGCCGCAGCACCGCCCGGACGCGGGCGTCGAGCTGCGCCGCGGTGAACGGCTTGGCCACGTAGTCGTCGGCGCCCGCGTCGAGCACCCGTACGATCTCGGCCTCGTCGTCACGCGCGGTGGCCACGATGACCGGCACCGAACTGACCGCGCGCAGCATCCGCAGCAGCTCGCGGCCGTCCAGGTCGGGCAGGCCCAGGTCGAGCACGACGAGGTCGGGTCGGTCCTCCAACGCGTCGCGGAGCCCGGCCATCGCGGTCGAGGCCGCGGCCACCGCGTGGCCGCGTTCGCGCAGGGCCCGGATCAGCGGGGTACGGATCGTCAGGTCGTCCTCGATGAGCAGCAGGCGGGCCACAGCTGGCAGGCTAACCGCTGCCGCGGGCGGTGCGGCGCACGTTAACCATGCCTTAGCGTTCGGATGTGCCAACGACAAGGACGGATCGGGGATAGTCAGGGGATGCGCCGTCGTTCGCTCCTCGTCGCCACCGGGTGGGTGGCCACCGCCGCCATAGCGACCCTCATCGGCTTGGGCGCGATCCGGTTGGTGGGCGAGAGCCTCACCGGCACCCCGGGCGGGGTGCGCAGCGAGGCCGAGATCGAGCGGGCGCTCGCCTCGCCGGAACCACCGTCGACAGGCACCACGGGAGCCGCGCCGCCCGGGCCGGGCGCGACGGGGCCCGCGCCGAGCGCCAGCTCCGGGGCCCGCCGGGGATTCGCCACCGACGGCGGCACGGCCGTCGCCGAGTGCGGCGCCGGCGGCGTACGCCTCGTCTCCTGGGCGCCCGCGCAGGGTTACCGGGTCCGCGACGTGGACCGGGGTCCGGACGACGACGTCGAGGTCACATTCCAGGGGCCGACCCGGGAGTACGAGTTGAAGGTGCGCTGCATCGGCTCGGAGCCGGTGGCCGTCGCCGACGACTAGGTGCTTTGCTCGCGGTCGGCGTTCCGGCCCAGTGCGACCATGCGCAGGGTTTCCTCTCGACGTCGTACGAGCAGTGCCCCGGCCAGGAAGGTCACCGGCGCGACGAGCACCAGCATCGCCCACTGCGCCGGCACCAGGGGGATGGTGTGTCCCATGTTCATGGTCGAGGTGACCCAACCGGCGAGGGCGCTGTCGATCACCAGGGCGAGGGCTGCCACGGGCAGGAGCATGACGACGATCCGGCGGCGTACCACCGGAGTGAGCGTGGCCACCGCGACAACCATGGCAGACGCGGCGGCCGCCAGGCCCGCGACGTAGAGCCAGAGGACCAGCTCACTGCTCGCCTCGATGCCGTAGAAGACCTGGTATGACACCTGGCCGACGAAGCCGAACGTGGGACTGGTCGCCCGGTTCGTCACCAGCAGCGCGACCATCGCGGCCGGTGCGAGCAGCAGGGCCAGCACTCGGCGTACGCCGAGCAGCGTAATCACCCGGCGACGCGGCGCCGGCACGGAGAGCGCGGCGGCAGCCACCACGGCGAGGGCGAACTGCGGCAACGTGTCCACTACGTAGGTCGGGTTGTCGCCGGCCTGCGGGGCGACCAGCGCACCCCAACCGAGCACACCGGCCCAGGCCAGAGCGGCGGCGACCCAACGCCACCCGACCAGCACCGTGGCGCAGACACACGCCCAGCCGGCGACGGGCAGCCAGTCGACGAGATCCGGACCGCTCGACGCGAACCCGGGCGGCGGGCTCGACGCTCGGACGAGCAGGTCGAGCAGTTCCCTCCCGGCGAGGGCCAACAGGACGACCGCGACCAGCAGGCCGGTCACCGTCGCCGCGTCCGCCCAGCTCGGCTCGGTGAACCCCCGTGCGCCCACCCGCAGCCGCGCCCGCAACCCGGCGCCGACCAGATTCCGCACGTCGGCGACGGCGGGTCGCCGCTGGCCCGGCCGCGCGCCGGCGAGGAGCACTGCCAACATCTCGTCCTCGTACACCCGACGGTGTTCCCACGGATAGGCGGCCAGCAGCCGCCGGTAGCGGCGCTCCAGGTCGTCGCTGCTCACGCCGCTCCCCCGTCGGTCAACAGGCCGCTGCGGCGCAGCCGCACGCGAGCGGCGTCCGCGTTGTGTCGGAGGCGGGACGCCTCTTCGGTGAGCCGCCGCGCGCCCAGGGCGGTGAGGCGGTAGTAGCGCCGCAGTCGCGACTGCACCACCTCTTCGCGCTCGACCTCGATGAGGCCGTCGGCGCGGAGCCGGTCGAGGACGGCGTAGAGGGTGCCGGCGCGTAGCCGCACCCGTCCGTCGGAGATGCGCAGCACGTCCTCGATGACGGCGTACCCGTGCATGGGCACCTCCGCCAGCGCGGTGAGCACCAGGAACGTCGGTTCCCGAAGTGGAGCCTCAGCCATGCCAGCGAGCATATACCGATAGACAGTATATGCAAGGATGGCGACAGCCGAGCGACGGACGTGGCCGGCACGAAACCGTGCCGGCCACGTCATCGGTGGTGGTTCAGCTGGTGTACGCCTCCAACTCCCAGAGTGAGTGGCCATATCCGGTGCCCCGGGCGGTGCCGTAGATCCGCAGGTAGCGGCCGTTGGCGCCGAGCGCGGCGTGCTCGTCCACGCCGCCGTCGGCCCCGGTCACCGTCTTCACTGTGGTCCAGGTGGTGCCGTCGTTCGAGGTCTGGATCTGGTACGCGCTGCTGTACGCCGCCTCCCAGCTCAGCTTGACCCGGCCGATCGCGGTGGCGCTGCCCAGGTCCACCCGAATCCACTGCGGGTCGGAGAAGGTGCTCGACCAGCGGGTGGTGAGGCTGCCGTCGACGGCCTGGGCGCCGGACACGTCGGCCCCCTCGTTGCTGGACGTCGACGTGGGTTTGTTCAGCAGCAGGTTGCCGCCGGTCGGGCTACCGGTGCCGCCGTACACCTCGAACTCGAACAGTGAGTAGCCCCAGGCGGATCCCCGGGTGGTGCCGAGGAGCCGGATGTACCTGCCGGACCCGCTGAGCCCGGTCAGGTCGTCCACCCCGCCGTCACCACCGGTCGCCGTACGGATCGTGGTGAAGTTGACACCGTCCGGCGAGGTCTGGATCTGGTATCCGCTGCCGTACGCCGCCTCCCAGGTCAGCTTGACCCGGTTGATGGCGTACGTGGCGCCCAGGTCCACGTCGATCCACTGTGGGTCGCCGAACGCGCTGCCCCACCTGGTGCCGGCCGCGCCGTCGAACGCGTTGCCCGCGACGAACGCGCCCTCGAAGCTGGACGCTCGCGCCGGCTTACCGCGGGCCAGGTTGGTGCCCGGCTCCGGGTCTGGATCCGGGTCCGGGTCCGGCCCGGGTCCGCCGGGGCTGGTGGAGAGGGTGAACTCGTCGATGTCGAACCACGGCCCAGCGCCCTTGAACACCAGGAACAGCGTCCGGGTGCCGGTCGGGGCGGTGACCCCGCCGGTGACCGTGGCGAAGTTGGCGTACCCGCCGGTGGGCACCACGGTCGCCGAACCCACCAGTTGCCCGGTGGGCGAGTCGACCCGCAACTCCACAGTGCCGCCACCGCCGGCCGGTGCGCCGACCCGGGCGCTGAACGACTGGACGCCGGTCAGGTTGTAGGGGCGGAACGAGATCCAGTCGTTGTTGTCGACGTAGCCGACCGCCGCGCCGCCATGTCCTGCCGCCCCGGCGACGATCTGGACGCCGGACGAGTCACCGAAGTGCTCGGCCTGGCGTACGCGCGGTTGCAGCACCGCCTGGGTGTGCGTGGTCAGCGCCGGCTGGCCGCCCCCGCCCAGGTCGGTGTACTCGGCGTCGATGATGCCGAAGATGTTCGCCGCCGTGTCGTGCTCGCCGTCTGCCGAGGTCTGGATGACCCCGGTGCAGCCCTGCACGCTGCCGAGTTGGTGGCCGTGCGAGTCGTGGCCGAGGACGTAGTTCACCTTTACCCGGGCGCAGTTGATCGCACCGTCCTGGGCGTCGGTGACGGTGACGGAGAACGGCACCGCGTCCCCGAAGGTGAAGGTCTGCCCGTTCAACGGGGTGTTCACGGTGACCACCGGGGCGCTGTTGCCGACCGTGACGACCACGCTCGCGGTGGCCGTCTTGCCGGTGGTGTCCCGGACCGTCAGCGTCGGGCTGCGGGTCCCGTTGGTGGTGTACGTGAAGCTCGGGTTCGCGGCTGTCGAGTCGGTGGTGCCGTTGTTGTCGAAGTCCCAGGCGTAGGTGAACGGGTCGCCGTCCGGGTCGAGGGTGCCGGCCGAGGAGAAGGCCACGGTCAGCGGCGCGGTGCCACTGGTCGGGGTCGCCGACACCTTGGCGATGGGTGCTCGGCCCTCGCGGGCGTACTCGATGCGGTAGAGCGCCGAGTTGGCGTCCCCGTTGAACCAGCCGGTGCCGTAGTCGAGCACGTAGAGCGCGCCGTCCGGGCCGAACTCCATGTCCATGACCTGGGTGCCGGTCCACGGGAACGGGTTGATCTTCAGTGGTTGGCCGGACGCGTCGAGCTTGATGTTCTTGATCCAGCGGCGACCGAACTCACCGGCGAAGTAGGTCCCGTCGTAGTACTGGGGGAACGCCACCGGCGAGGTGTTGTTCGGGTCGTACCGGTAGACCGGCCCGCCCATCGGCGACAGGCCACCGCCTGTGAACTCCGGCGGCGAGCCGGAGCCGCCGTACGGCAACCAGGCCGAGATGGCCGGCGGCAGCTGGGTGATGCCTGTGTTGTTTGGCGAGTTGTTCACCGGCCCACCGGCGCAGTTGAACTTCGCCCCGGACGGTCCGGACGGGAAGGTGTAGTCGTTGTAGGCGTCGTTGCGGGCGGTGCAGTACGGCCAGCCGTAGAAGCCGGGCCTGTCGATCCGCGCGAACTCCACGTTGCCGGCCGGCCCGCGGTTCGGGTCGGCGGTGCCCGCGTCGGGGCCGTAGTCACCCAGGTAGACGATGCCGGTGGCCTTGTCCACGCTCATCCGGAACGGGTTGCGGAAGCCCATCGCGTAGACCTCCGGGCGGGTCCGCGCGGTGCCCGGGGCGAACATGTTGCCGGCCGGGATGGTGTAGCCGCCGGCCGCGCTCGGCTTGATCCGGAGGACCTTGCCGCGCAGGTCGTTGCTGTTCGCCGAGGTGCGCTGCGCGTCGAACGCCGGGTTGCGCCCGGACCGCTCGTCGATCGGGGTGAAGCCGGCCGAGTCGAACGGGTTGGTGTCGTCACCGGTGGACAGGTAGAGGTTGCCGGCCGCGTCGAAGTCCATGTCACCGCCGACGTGGCAGCACATGCCGCGGCTGGTCGGCACGTTGAGGATCAGCGTCTCGCTGGCCAGGTTGATGGTGTTGTCGGCGTTGACTGTGAAGCGGGCCAGCCGGTTGACGCCGTCCCAGACGGCGAATTGGGCCGGGGTGCCCTCGGCGGGCGCGCCGCCGCCGGGGGTGCTCAGTGGTGGGGCGAAGTAGGCGTACACCCAGCGGTTGGTGGCGAAGTTCGGGTCGGCCTTGATGCCCTGCAAACCCTCCTCGTCGCCGGTGTAGACCGGCAGGGTGGCAGCGATCTTGGTGTTGCCGGCGGCGTCGGTGTGCCGGATCACGCCGTTGCGGGAGGTGTGCAGCACGCCCCGGTCCGGCAGGACGGTGAGGCTCATCGGCTCGCCGGTCTCGGCCGCGCCCTTGGCCAGCTCCACCTGCTGGAAGCTGCTGGTGACGGTGGGACCACAGTCGGCGTCGACCGCGCCGGCGGCCGTGCGGATGCCACCGAGCAGGTGCTGACGGAAGTTCGCCTCGCTGTACGACACGTCGGTGTGTCCCAGGCCGGTGTACCAGGCTCGGCCGCCGGAGTAGTTCTGGCACCAGGAGATCGGGTGGTCGGCGCCCATGCTCCCGCCGGTGTAGGTGCTCTCGTCCAGGGTGGCCAGCACGTGCACGTTGCCCCGGGGGTTGGTGCGGTAGTTGTACAGCTCGTCGAACCGGCTCCACCGCTGCGGCAGCGTCGCGGTGGACGGGTGCACCTGGTCGGCGACCTTCACTGTGACGTTCTGCTCGGCCGGGTGCGAGGCGAAGTACGCCCCGACAAGTCCCCCGTACCACTGCCAGTCGTACTCGGTGTCGGAGGCGGAGTGCACGCCCACGTACCCGCCGCCGCCGGTGATGTAGCGCTCGAACGCGGCCTGCTGGGCGGCGTTGAGCACGTCGCCGGTGGTGGAGAGCCAGATCACCGCGGCGAACCGGTCCAGGTTGGCGTCGGTGAACTGGGCGGCGTCCTCGGTGGCCTCGACGGTGAAGCCGTTGGCCGCGCCGAGCTGCTGGATCGCGGCGATGCCCGGGGTGATGGAGCCGTGCCGGAATCCGGCGGTCTTGCTGAAGACCAGCACGGTGAACGGTGCGGCGCTGGCCGTGGGTGGCGAGGCGACGATGCCGCCCGCCACGAGGATCGCGCTCAGCGCGAGGCCGAGCCACGATCTCAGGGATCTGCGCACGGTGGGGTCCTTTCGCGGTGCGAGGGACGGCGTGCGCCGATCACGCCTGGCGGTGGTGGGACGAGATATGTGAATGCATCGTTGCGTCCGGATCACGCGCGCGTCAAGCACTCTCCCACCATCCGTGAGAGCGTTATCTCCGCAGGTCAGGGTCGACCGTGCAGAGGGAGATCGAATAACGGTTTTCGGGCTGCGAACCACACACGGAGGGCCCCGGCGCAGGTCGCCTGCACTCGGGGCCCTGCCGAACGGTCGGTCAGCGTGAGTAGTGCTCGACGACGAGTTGCTCGTCGCAGAGCACCGGGACCTCCGAGCGGAGCGGGAGCCGGGTCAGCCGAGCGGTCAGGCCGGGCAGACTGACGTCGAGATAGGGGGCGAGACGTTCCGGGGCGTGCGCCCCGGCCGCCGCGACGACGAACGGCGCCTTGCCCCGACTGCGCTCCGCCACCTCGATGACGTCACCGGGTTGCAGCCGCGCGGACGGCCGGTCCAGGCGACGGCCGTTCACCGTGACGTGCTGATGGGTGACGACCTGACGGGCCTGGTAGATGGTGCGGGCGAAACCGGCTCGCAGCACCAGCGCGTCCAGCCGGGTCTCCAGCTCGACGATCAACTCCTCACCGGTCTTGCCCGGTCGGCGCACGGCCCGGTCGAACGCGCGCCGGAGCTGACCCTCGTGCAGGTCGTACTGCGCCTTGAGCCGCTGCTTCTCCAACAGCCGGACCTTGTAGTCGCTGGTGGTGCGTCGAGCGCGGCCGTGCTGTCCCGGTGGGAACGGGCGGCGTTCGAAGTAGCGCACGCATTTCGGGGTCAGCGCGATGCCCAGGGCGCGGGAGCGCTTGACCTTGGGACGGGTCTGATTCATTAATCACCTCTCAAGTAAGGTAAGGCTAACCTTATTAGGAGATGATCGCCTTGAGCAAGCCCTCGACCAGCACGGCGGACTCCACGGACGACGCGGGTGTCCGACTCCGATCGATGCTCGTCGCCGCCGACTCCCTCACCCTGCACATCCCGGGCGTCGAGGCGTACGTCATCGGACGGCACGCCGTGACGAGCGACGGACGCCTGCGGGTCGACCTACCGACCGACTGCCACCTGGCCGAGCACCTCGCGCACGAGCGCGAGACCGTCGCGATGGTCGAGGTGACCGACCTGGCGCCCACCCCGGTACGCGACCGGGTGCGCGGACGCGCCACGCTCACCGGCTGGCTGACGACTGAAACCGTCACGACCGGAAACGATCAGGAGCTGGTGACCGTTCTGGACCTCGCCACCGCCGAGTTGACAGCCGATGGCCACACCATCTGCATCGACGCTGATCAGTTCGCGAGCGCCCAACCCGACCCGCTGGCCGCCGTCGAGGCCGATCTGTTGTGTCACCTCGACCACCACCATCCGCGAACCGTCGAAGGGCTGAGCCGACTGATACCCGCCCGCCACCTCCAGGGTGTTCGTCAGGTCCGGCCGGTACGCCTGGACCGCCACGGTGTCGTGCTGCGGTTGGAGCTGAGCAGGGGTGACCGGGACGTCCGGCTGAACTTCCACACGCCGCTGCGGCATCCGGACCAACTCGGCGCTCAGATCGAGGCGCTGCTTCGGCACACGCACGCCTGCCGAGGCCGACACGCCCGCTGACGATCGACGGCATCGTTGCTGGTCAGGGAAGGCTGAGCCCGGCGCGAACAGGTTGGGGACGGCCGTCACGGCCGTCCCCAACCCGCGTCTGAGGCCGCCTACGCGGGGACGACCATCGGCGTGCCGGCGATCGGATCGGGTACGACGAGGCAGCTGAGACCGAAGACCTGCTCGACGAGGTCGCTGGTGACCACGTCGACAGGCGCTCCCTCGGCGACTATCGCACCGCCGGACATCGCGATGAGGTGGTCGCAGTAACGGCAGGCCAGGTTGAGATCGTGCATGACGATGACGATGGTCTTGCCGGACTCCGCGTTCAGTTTCCGCAACAGCCGCAGCAGCTCGACCTGGTGGTTGATGTCCAGGTAGGTGGTGGGTTCGTCGAGCAGCAGCAGGTCGGTGTCCTGCGCCAGGGCCATGGCGACCCAGACCCGTTGGCGTTGGCCACCGGACAGCTCCCGGATCGGACGGTCGACCAGATCCGCGGTGCCGGTGGTGTCGAGGGCCCGGGCGACGGCGTCGTGGTCGTCGCCACTGAACCGTCGAAACCACCCCTGATGGGGGTAGCGACCGCGGGCCACCAGGTCGGCGACGGTGATGCCGTCGGGCGCGACGGGGGTCTGCGGGAGCAGCCCGAGCACCTTGGCCACGTCGACGTTGCGCAGGTCGGCGAGGGGTTTGTCGTCGAGCAGGACGGTGCCGTCGCGCGGGGCCAACAGCCGGGCCAGGCCACGCAGCAGTGTGGACTTGCCGCAGGCGTTGGCACCGACGATCGCGGTGACCTTGCCGTCGAGCACTGCGACGTCGAGGTGGTCGACGATGGTCCGGTCGTCATAGCCGAGGGTGAGGCCCTCGGCGCGTAGTCGGGTCATCCACCCGCTCCTTGTCGGTTGGTCGTGGCCAGCAGCCACAGCAGGTAGGGCGCACCCACCGCACCCGTCACCACGCCGGTGGGCAACGGTGTGGGTAGCAGGTGCACGGCGACGAGGTCGGCGGTGAGCAGCAGCGCGGCACCGACCAGGGCGGCGGGCAGGACACCCCGGGCCGCCGGGCCGAGGAGCCGGTTGGCGATCGGCCCGGCCACCAGGGCGACGAAGGCGATCGGCCCCGCCACCGACACCGCCAGGGCCACCAGCACGACGGCGGCGCCGAGCAGCCCCGCCCGGCTGAGCTCGGCCCGGACACCCAGCATCCGGGCGGCGTCGTCACCGAGTGCGAGAGCGCCCAGCGGCCGTTGCAGCAACGTGGCGACCGGCAGCAGGACGACCAGGGCACCGGTGAGCACCCACAGCTCCGGGGTGCTGGCCTGCCCGACCGACCCGACCAGCCAGTGCATGGCCTGGCGGGCCTCGAAGAGCTGCGCCCGGCTGAGCACGTAGCCGACCAGGCCCTCGAAGAAGACCGCCACTCCGATGCCGATGAGGATGAAGCGGTAGCCGCTGACACCGTCGCGCCAGGCCAGCAGGTACATCGCCAGGGCGGCGACGATCGCGCCACCGAGGGCGAGCCCGCTGACGACGAGCCCACCGGCCTGCAGGAGCACGATCCCGGTGACGGCCGCCAGCCCTGCCCCCGAGGTGATGCCCACGAAGTCCGGGGACGCGAGGGGGTTACGCAGCAACTGTTGGAAGATCGTCCCGGACGCGCCGAGGGCCAGCCCGACAGTCACGGCGGCGGCCGCGGTCGGCAGCCGCAGGCCACGGACCACGAAGTCGACGCTGGGATTGTCGGACAGGTGCAGGACCGAGGCGATGACCTCCGCGGCGCCGATGCGGAAGCTGCCCACCATCATGGTGAGCACGAAGAGGGCGGCGACCGTCGCGGTCAGGGCGCAGGTCACCACCATGGACCTGCCGGCTCGACGCCTCCGGTTGGCGCGCAGCGCCGCCGCCGTACCGGACGGAGCGGAGCGGCGGTCGCTCGTTGTCGTTGCCATGCTCACACCTCCGACAGCCGGCCGTAGCGCACGATCGCGATGAACGCGGGGGCGCCGATCAACCCGAGGACCACGCCGACCTGAACCTCGTCGGGGGCGGCGGCCATCCGACCGAGCACGTCGGCGAGGAGCAGGACGATGGGTGCCAGCAGCATCGAGTACGGCAGGATCCAGCGGTAGTCGGGGCCGCAGATGAACCGCGCCAGGTGCGGCACGACGAGCCCGACGAAGACGATCGGTCCGCAGGCGGCGGTGGCGGCGCCGGCGAGGATCGCGACCACGGCGAAGGCGGCAGCGCGGGTACGTGTCACGTTCTGGCCGAGGCCACGCGCGACGTCCTCGCCGAGCGCGAGGCCGTTGATGGCCCGCCCGAAGCCCAGCGACGCGACGAGACCGATCAGCAGGAACGGCGCGACCCCGGTCAGGATCGGGGTGTACCGGCCGGCGAGCGACCCCACCTGCCAGAACCGCAGCTCGTTGAGGGCGTCCACGTTCGTCATCACGATGCCGCTGGTGACCGAGGCCAGGCCGGCGGTGACCGCCGCGCCCGCCAGGGCGAGCTTCACCGGGGTGGCGCCCTCCCGTCCGAGCGAGGCGACCGCGTACACCAGGGCGAGCGCCGCGATCGCGCCGGCGAAGGCGAACCAGACGTAGACGCCGACGCCACGGACCCCGAGCACCGTGATGGCGAGGACCACGAACGCGGCGGCGCCGGAGTTGATGCCCAGGATCCCCGCGTCCGCCAGAGGGTTGCGGGTGACGCCCTGCAGGATCGCCCCGGCCACCCCGAGCGCGGCGCCGACCAGGATGCCGAGCAGCGTGCGGGGTACGCGCATCTCCAGCGTGACGGTGCTGCTGATCGGCCCGTCGCTGTCGAGGCTGAACAGGGCGTGCAGCACCTCGGAGAGACCGATCGAACGCGAGCCCAGGGTCACGCTCAGGAAGCCGACGAGGACGAGAACCACACAGAGGACGGCGAGCCCCGGCCCGAGGGCAGAGGCTCGCCGCACGCCTACCGTCGAGGTGCGCGTCCCGATCCGGCTAGTTGCCGACATTCGGATCAGCGGCCTTGACCGCCTGGGTCAGCTTGTCCAGCTCGGTGGCGAAGTCCCCGTACGTGTGCAGCCAGAACGCCGGCCAGGAGACGGTGGCACCGACCTTGGCCGCCTTGATCTTGAACCAGGTCGGCTGCTTCGTGCTCCACTCGGCGTTGGCGGTGGGCGTGAAGGACCGCCCATCCCACAGGATCAGGTCCGGCTGGTACTTGTCGGCGTTCTCCCAGCTGAGGTTCTCCCAGTACGGGAAGGCCGGGTCCGGGCTGACCGGGTTGATCACCTTCAGGCCCCAGGTCTGCAGGTCCAGCAGCTCGGGCGCGTACTCGGGGTTCGCGACGTAGACCTTCTCCGTCGAGGGGGACATCGCAGCGACCGTCAGGTCCGGCTTGGCCGAGGTGGCCGCCTTGAACGCGGTCACCGCCTCCTCGAAGCGCTTCTTGTTCGCCGCGATCTGCGGGCTGGCCACGTCGGCACCGAGGCTCTCGGCGAGATCCTCGTACCCCTCGGCCAGCGCGACGATCGACTTGCCCTGCGTGACGCCGACGACGGGGGCAAGCTCGGCGAGCTTCTTGCTCTTCTCGTCGACGCCCTCCTCCATGCCGCTGTGCGCCTTCTCGGCCGGCCACCAGTCGCCGACGATCAGGTCCGGACGCAGGGCGGCGGCCTTCTCCACGTCGATCTTGCCCCACTCCTCGCCGAGGATCTGGATCCCGGTGAGGTCGAGGTTCTTCAGGTTGGGGTCGGTCTTGACCGACTCGTCGGCGTAGACGCCGACCGGCTTGATGCCGAAGGACATCAGCGCCGCGGCCTCGCCGGCGTGCGCGATGATCCGCGTCGGTGTCTTGTCCGCCTTGACGACCGTGCCGGAGCCGTCGTTGAAAGACCAGGGGCCGGAAGCGGTGGCAGCGGCGGCGGAGTCACCGGTGTTCGTGTCGTTGCCACAACCGGTGAGCCCGCCGAGCACGGCGCTCAGCGCCGCGACGGCCAGGACCGGACGCCATGAGTGCATGGTGAAGTTCCCGATCTTTCGAAGAGAAGCGAGCCATCCGGCCCGAAAGTTAGGTTAGGCTAACCAACGCTTCGAGTTTTGCCAACGCGGGGTGCCCATCACCTCGGGAAATGACCGAACGGCGGCGACCCTCGGCCCGCCGGCCCTCAGCGACCGCCCGCCACCAGCTCGGCGATCATCCCCTCGCAACTGCGGACGACGACCTGAGCGCCGCGCCGCTGCGCCAGCGGGAGCAGCGGATCCTCGGCCCGGTCCCGCCACCGCCACTGCGCGTCGGAAGCGACCTCCCAGAGCCGCCGCACGTCGGTCTCATGCTCGACACCGAGCCGAGCCGCGAGGCCCACCCCGTCACCGCCGACCAGCCGTTGCGCCTCGGCGGCCAGCTCCGCGTCGAACCCCAACCGGGTGTTCCGCAGGGCCACCAACAGGCGCAGCTCCCGGAACTCGTGGGCACCGGCGAGGATCTGCTCCACCGCGCCGACCAGTTCGGCGGACCCCCGGGTGGGCTCGGCCCGCAGCAGCGCCTCCACCGCGGCCAGCGCGGACCGAGCCTTGAGCGCGTCGCGGCGATCGATGAAACAGCGCGTCACCGACTCCCGCAGCTCGGTGAGACCGCTACGCCGAATCAGTTCGGCGGAGAGCTTCACCCGACTGTCGAACCCGCTGCGTACCAGCGTGGCCGCCAGCCGTACACCGAAGACCCCGAACCGACCCAGCAACGCGGCGCGCACCTCGGGATCCAGCCGCACCGGCAGCTCGCCGCGCAGGAAGCGGTCGGCGGAGATGAGGTGAGCGTCCAGCTCCGCCCGGGGCACCTGGGCCAGGGTCGCGAGCGCGGCGAAGTCCGACTCACCGAGCATCCGGCCCGCCAGGCCGATCATTCCACTGCACGCCACGACGTTGACGCTGAGCGCGTTCACCCTCGGGTCGCGGTAGTGCCGTCGGGCGAGCTGGCGTGCCGTGAGCAGGCCGTCGATCCGCCCCCCGCCGGTCTCGTCGGTGCGGGACAACACCATGATCACGTTGACCGGAGCCGACTGCCCGACGGCACTGTCCCGTGCGGACTCCAGCACCCGCAGATCGCTGTCGCGACCGTCGCGGGTCAGGTACAACACGGCGTCCGCGTCCCGCAGGACCCGCTCCAACACCGGCACCCGGCCCTGCTCGGCGCCCCCGGTGACCGCCGGGGTGTCGATGAGCGTGATCTGCCGCAGCGCCCGCGTCGGCCACCGCACCACGATGTCCCGCACGTCCCCCGCACCCCAGCCCAGATCCACCCGCAGCCCGGTCGCCGACTTCACCACTGCCAACTCCTGGGGCGGTTGCCCGACCGGGTAGGCGGTGGCGTGCGGCGCGGCCCCGTCCTCGTACCAGGTGAACGCGCCGTCCGCGCGCTCGACCGGCGCGACCTCCTCGCCCATCAACGCGTTGAGCACCGTCGACTTGCCCGATCGCCACGGGCCGACGACGGCGATCCGCAGCGGCTGCTCCAACCGGGCCACCCGATGCCGAAGCTCCGCGACGGCCCGGGGATTGTCCTGGTAAAGCTCGATGGCCTGGTGCAGCAAACCCCACGCCGCCTCATCCAGGCGCACCCCCACCGTCATGCCTGCGGCTCCAGCAGCAGCGGGGCGGAGCGGGCACCTGTCAACTGCTGAGCCTGCTCGTAGACCGCTGCCAACCGGGTCATCTTCAGCCGGATCTCGCGCTGCCGCTGATCGCGCAGGGAGGCATCGGTGTCAGCCTCCTGCTTCGCGCTGCGGAACGACTGCACGATGGCCTCCTGAAGCTCCTCGGTCAGCCCCGTGAAGTGGTCTCGCAGCATCCGCTGCACCTGCCGGGCGGCGTCGCGGCAGTCACGGATGATCCGGACGAAGACGTCGTCGACATGTCGCTGGATGGCCGTCTTGACTGTCGCCTGCCGACGACGGAGCAACTGCTTGCTCTCGTCGCTGATGCTCTTGCCGCCGAAGAGCGCCCCGATGCCGACCGAGACCGGATTGATCATCGGCATGCCGGCCAGGGTCGTCGCCAGACCGAACATCAGCATGCCGCCGTACGAGCCCTTCATGCCGGTGAACAACTTCTGGCCGGTGGTGAACCTGTCGATCGTCGGCCGTTGCAGCTCGGGCAGTCGCTCGCCGATGTCGCCGGGCATCGTCATCGACCAGGGCGGCAGCACGTCGTAGCCGTACCTGTCGAAGTTGGCGGCCACCCTCCGGGCGATCCAGTCACAGCGCTGGATCAACCACTCGTGGTTCGCCTCCGCCGCCTCCACCAGGCTCCTCTCCAGCCAGTCCTGGAAGGTGTCCCAGGCGACCAACGGATCGGCGGTGTCGAACGCCTCGTCCACCGCGCGCAGGATCTGGCGGGTCCGGTCGCGCAGGTCGTACTCGAGGTCGGCGAGCAGGTCGGTGATCTCGTCGGTCAGCGTGTTCTGCCAACGGGTGGAGCACCGACGCAGCTCGTCGACCTCGCGCTGCGCCGCGTGTAACCGGGAGATCGGCCCGGACTGCTCCTCGGCCTCCTGGGTCGCCAACTCGGCGCGCAGCGGCGCGGCCAACTGCTCCACCACCGTCCGGGCCACCGTCTGCACCGCCGCTCGGGCCAGGTGGTCGGCCTTGCCGGACATGTCGCGTTGCAGGCGGGCGATCAGCGCGGGGAAACCGGACTCGGCGTTGAGAACGCGGTCGTCGGCAGCGGCGGCACGCAGTCGCAGCGCCGCCGAGACCGGGATCAGCGTCGCCGGGACGCCCGCCTCGGCCAGGTGCTGCCGGTTGCGCTCAGCGACCGTGCGCCAGTCCGCCACCAGATCGGTCTTGCTCTGCACCACTATCACGTTCGGATGCGAACGCATGATGTGCAGCAGCATGTTCAACTCGGCGACCGACAACTCCCGGGTGGAGTCCGAGACCAGCAGCACGGTGTCCGCGCGGGCGGGCGCGGCGACCGAGGCGGCGGCGCCGATACCGGCAACCTCGTCGGTGCCGGGAGTGTCCACCAGCACCAGCCCGGCAGCGAGCAGGGCGCGGGGCAGTCCAATCTCGACGTACGCCGGGCCGCCACCCGGCCGACGCCCGACGAGGCCGGCGACGCCCGCCGCGACCTGGTTGAGCGCCACCGGGGTCCGCTCGACGGTCACCGCGGTGGCGGTGCCGGTGGGGTGACCCGGGGCTGGTGGCGAAGCCTGCGCCACCGCCGCGGTGGGGGCCTCGGCGTGCTGCACCACTGTCGGCAGGACTGTCGTACGGCCGTCGCCGACCGGACAGGCCGGAGCGTTGATGATCGCGTTGATCAGCTGGCTCTTGCCCTGGTTCGGCTCACCGATGACCAGGACACGCAGCGTCGGGTCCAGCAGTTGCGCACGCTTCTGTCGCACCGTCTGGAGGAGGTCACCACGACCGTGCGCAGTGCAGGTGCGGGCGATCTCGTCCAGCACGTCCAACCAGATCCCGGCCATCACCGCACCAAGTGTGCGGATTTCGGCTCAATTATCAAGAGGGACCGGATGTGGAACCGGGAAGGGCCGGATCGCCCGAGACGATCCGGCCCTTCGCTCCGACCGGAAATCCCTGTCAGAGCAGACCGCCGGTGATACCCAGCAGCCCGTGATCGGACGAGGCGTGTGAGTCGTCGCCGAGCACACCATCGGTGACTCCACCGGTCACGTCGCCGACCGTGTCGGTGACACCGGGGAGGAGGCTGTCCACCTGGTGCGTCACGCCGCCCACCGTCGACGACACGTCGAGCGGCGGGACCACGCCGCCGACGACGCCGTCGCCGTGCCCGAGGCCCAGCCCACCGAGGGTGTCGTCGACACCGAGGGAGCTGACTACCCCGCCGAGCTGACCGTGGGTGCCGGAGAGGACACCGCCGGTCAGGTCGCCGCCGATCAGGTTCGAGTCGGTGACGCCGAGCAGGCCGGTCGGGTCGCCGACGGTGCCGGTGACGTCCCCGATCACCGGGTCCGCGATCGCGTCCACCGGCTGCACCACGTCCGCGTCGAGGGTGTGCGCCACGTCGGCGACACCGGCCAGGTCGGTGTCGAGGCCGGACGGACCGATGCCCAGGCCGATGCCCGGCAGCACGGTGACCCCGGCGGCGGCGGTCGACGGGTCGACCGCGATGGCGCCGAGCACGCCGGCCTTGACGTCCACGCCGGTGGGCGAACTGGTGATGCTGATCTGCTGCGCCACGCTCTGCAACTGACCCACCACGTCGGTAGTGTCGGTGAGCAGCGGGTCCAGCCCGAGCTGCCCGACCGGCGAGGTCAGCGGCGCGAGGCCCGCCCCCGGCGCGTAGTCGACGACCAGCGGCACGACGTCCTGCACGTCCGCAGCGGTGATGTCGGTGAGCCCCGCGCCCCGCAACGCACCCTCGGGGTCGAGGTCGAAGGCCGACCGCGCGTCCGGGTTCGTCAGTAGGTCGAGCACGAAGTCGTGGAGGGTCTGCTGCGAGTCCATGTGCCGGTTCTCCTCGGATGTGGCATTGGCGGGTGTCGTACGTCGACGGTGACGACGTTATTGCCGGGGCCCGCCCCCGGGCATCGGGGCTGAACCCGCATCCGGGCCGGTTGAACTAGGGGCTCCGCCACCTCGTACGTTAGGGGGAGAGGGGGAAACCGTCCCGCCGAGATTAGGGTCCCGACCAGGGACTGATCTCTGGTACGAACGTAGGAGCCCGCGGGGTTCGCCGGGGGTGGGTCGTCGGACAGCCGACGCCATCGCCACCGACCGGCCGACTCACGGGGAGAGACAGAGACGATGCCGTACGTCCTGGGGATAGACATCGGAAGCAGCAACACGGCCGCCGCCGTCGCACGGCGACGCGGCGCGACCTGGACACGTCCCGAGGCCGTCCCGCTGAGCGCCGGCTCACCTCTCATGCCCTCGGTGCTCTGCCTGGCCGAGGACGGTTCGCTCCGTGTCGGCGAGCCCGCGACCGACGACGGCAGCCGCACCACCCGGGACTTCGTCCACCGGATCGGCGACGACGTGCCGGTGCTGCTCGGCGGCGAGCCGTGCGCGCCGCAGACGCTGACCGCCGAACTGGCGGCGTGGGTGGTGGAGCGGGTCCACGCCCTGCAGGGCGAGGCGGCCGAGGCGATCGTGCTCAGTCACCCGGCGGGGTGGCGCCCCTACCGGCGGGAGGTGCTGCACCGGGCACTGTCGGACCTCGGCCTACGGCACGTGACGTTGCTGCCCCGCACGGTCACCGTGGCCGAGAGCCACGCCGCTCGCGGGTTCGCGGGCAACATCGCAGTGGTCTACGCCCTGGGAGGCAACAGCTTCGAGGCCGCTCTGGTGCGCCGCACCCCGCGCGGCACGTACGAGACGTTCGGCACCCCGCAGGGTCTCGAGTCGATAGGTGGCGCCGACTTCGACGAGGCGCTGGCCGAGCATGCACGTACCATGCTGGCTCGGGAGTTGGCCACGACCGGACGTCGCGGGGCACAGGCCGCGCTGCGCGGACTGCGCGCGGAGTGTGACCGGGTCAAGCGGGTGCTGACCGTCGACCTCAGTGCCGACGTGGTGCTGACCCTGCCGAGCGGCCCGGCACGGGTGCCGGTGACCCGGGCGCAGTTCGAGGCCATGATCCGCCCGACGGTGCAGGCCACCGTCGACCTCCTGCTCCGGGCCGTGCGCAGTGCCGACCTGACTCCGGCGCAGCTCGACGGCGTCCTGCTGGCCGGCGGCTCCACCCGGGTCCCGCTCGTGACCGAGCTGATCAGCGCGGCCCTCCCGGTGCCCGTCGAGGTGGAACCGGACGCACAGTTGACCGCCGCCACCGGGGCGGCGATGGCCGCCTGCCAGGTGGTGTCACCACGCCCCCGCCAGCCGGCGCCGGCCCGCGTTCCGGCCCCGGTCAGCGGTGCCGAGCGGGCCACCCTCCCGGCGCCGCGCCGACCCCATCACACCGTTCCGGGCGATCCGCCACCGCGGCCGCCGGTCCGGGTCCTCCCACTGGAACTGCCGAAGCCGTCCCGCCTGGCGCTGGCCCGCAGCCGCGGACGTGAAGGATTACCCCGATGATCATGAATGACCTCGCCGCTCCAGGGTTGACAGTGGACAAGGGGTTGCAGGCGCTGCTGGACTCGGTCGCGCAGGATCCGACCGGCCCACTGACCGTCGGCGTCGCCGGCCCGGCCGGTCACGGGAAGACCGCGCTGCTCGCCGAGTTGGAGCGCGTTCACCAGCGCGCCGGGATCGCCGTACGCACGGCCGCGCCGGAGCCGGATGAGCCGGTCGACCCCGACACGGTGGTGCTTGTCGACGACGCGCACCTGCTCGACGACGCACGGATCGAGGCGCTGCTACGTCTGGTGGCCGGGCGCCGACACCGGTTGGTGGTGGCCCACCGCCCGTGGCCTCGGTCGGCGGCGTTCAGTGAGCTGGTCGACGCCCTGCGCCGCGACGGGCAGGCAGTGCTGCTCACGCCGTTCACCCGGGAGCAGACCGCCGCCTACCTCGCCGCCACACCGCAGCTGGGCCGCCCCGCCGACCTCGTCGACTTCGTCCACACGCAGACCGCCGGCGTACCCCGGGATGTCGAACGGCTGGCCCGCGGCCTGGCCGGCGCGGATTCCCGGACCGGCGCGACCGTCGACCCACCCCGGTCCGTCATCCTCGAATTCGCGCCGGACCTGGACGTTCAGCCCACCGAGGTACGACGGCTGCTGCTCGCCGTCGCGGCCGGCGGGGCGCTACCGGTCAGCATGCTCGGCACGTTGCTGGGTCGGGACCCGGCCGGAGTGGACGAACTGATCGCCACGACCAGGGCGGCCGGACTGCTCGGCGCGGACGGGCGGCTCGCGCCGATCGTCCGGCGGGCCGTCGCGACGCTCAGCCCCACCACCGAGCGGACGGCGGTCTGGCGCCGGCTCACCGAGTTGCAGCTCGCCCGGGGTGGCGCGGTGCTGCCGCTGGTCCGGTCCCTGCTCGCGGTCGGCGCGCTCGGCGACTGCCCGCCCGCGACCCTGGCCGCCGCGGCGGACGAGGCGCTGGCCGACGAGCCGGCGTTCGCCGCCGAACTGTTCGCGGCGGCGACGGCCGCCGGAGGGCCGCCCAACGCGCGGCAGGCGCTCGCCGCCGCGCTCGCCGGTGACCTCGACGACGCGCTCCGGCTGGCGGACCGACTGCTGGCCACGGCCGCTCCCCCGGACCGCTCCGAGGCGGCAGTGGTCGCCGCCACCGCTCTGGCCCACCGTGGTCACGTCGGGCGCAGCGTCGAGCTGTTCCGGTGGTCGGGCACCGCCTCTGCGGCGGCGTTCGCCATCGTCGGCGGGCTGGCCACCGGCAACCTGGCGGCCACCACCGAGTCGCCGGCGGGTGACCCGGCGGGCGAGCCGCCCACCCTGCACGCCAGCGCCGCCCGACTGATGGCCAACGGCGTACGCGAGAGCGTGACCGGCCCGCCGACCGCCGCGCTCTCCGCGCTCGTGCAGGCCGCCGCGTTGCTGGAGCCGGACGGGCGAGCGGCGCTGCTGCCGGACAGCCCGGCGGCCCTCGCCGCGTTGACGGCGGTGCACTGCGGAGAGTTGGAGATCGCCGAGCGGGTGCTGCACCGCGCCCTGGGCGCCGGTGTCGGCGGCCCGCTGATGGCTCGCCGCCACCGGCTGTTGCAGGCCTGGATCCTGATGGTCCGTGGCGAGATCCACGCCGCCGGCGAGCGCCTCGCCACGGTGACGCTCGACGGGCGGCAACTGGAGTCGCGCGACCAGCTCTTCGCCGCCGCGATCCGAATGGGCATCGGCCGGCGCAACAGTGACCTCGGGGCGCTCAAGCGGGGTTGGGGGCAGGCGCTGGAGGCCGTGGTGCGGCACCCCGTCGACCTGTTCACAGTGCTGCCGCTGGGTGAGCTGGCCATCGCGGGCGCGCGGCTGGGCGACCTGGCCCGGCTGGAGCCGTACCTGCAGCAGGGGCGTGCGCTGCTCGACCGCCTCGGCAACCCGCCACTGTGGAGCGTCCCGTTGCACTGGTGCGGGCTGCACGCCGCCATCCTGACCGGCGAGCCGACGGTCGCCGACGAACACGTCGCGGCGTTGCTCGCCGCAGCGGGCCACAGCCGGTACGCGGCAGTCGTCGCCGCCGCCGGGGAGAGCTGGGTGGAGGTCCTCCGGGGGGTCGTCGACCCGATCCGGGTGGAGGCCACCGCCCGCGGGCTGCACGACACCGGGCTGTGCTGGGACGGCGCCCGCCTCGCCGGGCAGGCCGCCATCCGCACCGCGGACCGGCGTGCGATGACCAACCTGCTGGAGTGCGCCCGAGCGTTGCAGGGGCGGCCCTCCGGCGGGCCCGGCGCGCAGACACCGACAACCGGTGCGAACACGGCACGGGTCGCCGGCCCCACCCAGCATGGGCTCAGCGACCGCGAGTACGAGGTTGCCGAGTTGGTGCTGGCCGGACTGACCTACCGGGAGATCGGCGACCGGCTCTTCATCTCGGCCAAGACCGTCGAACACCACGTGGCGCGGATGCGCAACCGGCTGAACTGCGCCAACCGCACCGAGCTGCTCGCGCTGCTGCGCACCCTCGTCGCCGACCGCGCGAGCGACACGGCCGGGCAACCGTGGCCGCAGCGGGCGAGCCGATGACCCGCAACGACGTTCGGCTGATCCGGACCAGGCTGGCCGTGCTGGCCGCCGTGCTGATCACGCTCTGGTCGTACGCGGCCTACGTGTCCACCCAGGACGCCGTCGACCTGCTACGCGTCCGGGCGCTGGCGGACACGCTGGGCCAGCCCATCGACCGCCTGATCCTGAGCCTGCAGACGGAACGCCGGATCACCGCCGAGACGATCGCCGGAGCGGGCCAGACGACGCCCGAGCTGGTCCGGGCCCGCGAAGGCACCGACCGGGCCGCCGCCGAGATCCGCGAGTTCTCGAAGGGGCGCGACCTTCGGCTGCTCAGCGCCGGCGCGGTCCGGGACCGGGCCGGCGAGCTGGTCCGACGGCTCGACGGCCTCGGCACGACCCGGTCCCGGATGGACACCGGGCGGCTCGACCAGACCGCGGCGATCGACGGGTACGACGAGGTCATCGACGTCGCCTTCGGCGTGTACGGCCCGGAGTGGGGCGCGTACGAGAGCGGGTTGGCCGCCGACACCCGCGCGGTGATCGCGCTGGCCCGCGCCCGGGAGCTGCTCGCTCGGGAGGACACACTGGTCAGCGCGGCCCTGACCGGCGCACGGCTCGGCGTCGACGAGCGGCGCCGGCTGACCGCGCTGGTCAGCATCCAGCGGTACGCGCGTGCCGAGGCGGCGGCCGGGCTCCTGCCCGACGGCCAGGCCGAGCACCAACGACTGGCTACCGGCCCCGAGTTCGCGGCTCTGCTCGCGCTGGAGGACCGGCTGCTGCTCCAGGCGGGCACCACCACCGCCCTGGCCGGTCTCACCGTCCAGGGCTGGCGGGCCGCGGCGGACGCCGCCCTCGGCGCGCTGCAGACACTTGTGACGAGCACCGCCCGCGGCAGCGTCGAGCGGGCCACACCCGGCGCCGCCGTGCTCATCGCGCGTACCGGGGCGGTGGTGGGGCTCGGCCTCATCGTCGTGCTGGTGCTCCTGCTGAGCTGGGCGGGCACCGTCCGACGCCTCACCGACGAGCTGACCAGGCCGGCGGCCGATCCGCCGGCTCCTGCGCCGGACACTCCGGCCCCGGCGCGAGATGCTCCGGCCCCGGCGCGAGATGCTCCGCCTCCGGGGGGTGACGCCCAGCGGGAGCTGTTCCTGGGGCTGACCCGACGCAACCAGGTCCTGCTACGCGACCAACTCAGCCTGCTGGACGGGATGCAACGTCGGGAACGGTCCACCGAGGAGACCGGCGAGCTGTTCCAGCTCGACCACCTCACCACCCGGATCCGACGCAACGTGGAGAAACTGATCTCCATGGCCGGCGCGACACCCGCCCGCCGCTGGCGGCGCCCGGTGCCACTGCTCGACGTGGCACGCGGCGCGGTCGCCGAGGTGCCGGACTACCACCGTGTCCTGATCGCGCCGCACTGGCCGTGGTCGCTGGCGGGGCCGGCCGTCACGGACGTCATCCACCTGCTGGCGGAACTCGTCGAGAACGCCCTGGCCTTCTCCGGGGCGGACACCACCGTCCGGGTCAGCGGCGAACAGCGACCGGAGGGATGCGCCATCCTCGTCATCGACGACGGCCCCGGCCTGAACGCCGCCGCGCTGGCCGAGGCGAACCACCTGCTCGGCAACCCGCCACCGGACGGGCCGCCCACGGGCCTCGCCGGGTGGTACGCCGCCGCCGTGCTGGCCCGCCGCTGCGGCGCCCACGTCTCGCTACGCCGCAGCCAGCGCGGTGGAACGGCCGCGATCGTGCTCCTTCCGTCCCGGCTGGTCATGGTCACCGACACCGACCGCGCACCGGCCAGCGCACCACCCGACAACCCGTACCCACCGCCCCGCACCGGCACCGACCTGCCCGACCCGAGCAGCGACGGCGCGCTGCCGACGCGGGTCCGCCACACCGGCCAGGAAAACGGCAGGACCAGCCTCGACACGGTCGAATTGCCAGTCGCGAGAAAAGCAAGGAGACATCAATGACGTCTGCAGTGGTCACCGAGGACGGCCTGACCGACGCCCTGAACAGCCTGGTCGACCGGGTGCACGGCGCGGAGTTCGCCGTGGTGCTCTCGCCGGACGGGCTGCCGCTCGGCGGCTCGCGGCGGGTGAGCGAAAAGCTGGCCGAGCAGATCTCCGGCGTGGTCGCCGGCCTGATCGCGTTGGGGCTGGCCGCCACCCGGACCTGCGACGCGGGTCGTCTGCGCCAGGTCGTGGTGCAGATGTCGCGAGCGTTCCTGTTCATCGCCACCATCCCGAACGGGACCATCCTCACCGTGCGGATCGCCGGTGACGACGTCGAAGTCGGTGACATGGCGTACGAGGTGGCGCTCTTCGTGGGGCAGGCCGAGCGGCACCTGCCGATCAGCCTGGGGCCGGCCTCCTCGGTGACGATCGGGGACACTGGTGCACACCAGCGGCACCACTGACGAGGCGTGGTACGACGACGACGCGGGCCCGGTCGCCCGGCCCTACACGATGACCGGGGGCCGCACCGCGCCCGCGCGCGGCCAGTTCGACCTGATCTCGCTGGTCGTCGCCCGGCGGGGGGTCACGCCCCCCACACCGCTCTTCCCCGAACAGGCGCGGATCGTCGAGCTGTGTCACCATCCAGTGTCGGTGGCTGAGGTTGGTGCCGAGTTGGACCTCCCGCTGGGGACCGTCCGGGTGCTGCTCGGCGACCTGCTCGCGGCCGGGCTGATCGAGACGCACGAACCGCCGATGCTGTCGGAGCTGCCGACCGAGGACCTGCTCCAGGCGATACTCGTCGGGCTTCGCGCTCTGTGACCGGGCTGGCGCCGCCCGCGACCGGCACGGATCGTGAGCGCGCACCTGGCGACGAACTGAAGGAGAGACAGGCAGTGCCGGCAACACCACCCCAGCCACGCCGTACCGTGGCGATCATCCTGCTGGATCGGGTCGTGGCCCTCGTCACGGCCACACGGCGGGTGCTCACCGGTCGGGAGGACGTCTCGCGGGCCACCTGGGTGGCCGTCGTCGCGGCGCTCGGGGTGCTGATCGCGACGGCCGTGTCGGTCGTCGGGGTGCTGCGTACGCCGGAGAAGTTGACGCCGGTGACCCTCGACCCGCCGCCGTCCGTGGAGCAGGTGGGCGAGTCGCCGTCCGGTACGCCCCGGGCGCAGGCGCGACCGGCGGTCACCAGCCCGGCGGTGCCCGCTCCCCCGCCCGCCTCGGCCTCCTCGGTCCCACCGGCCGTCGCGTCGTCGACCCGGCCCACGCCGACCGGTGCGACAGCCGAACCCACCCCGGCGGCCCTGGGCGCCGACTTCGCCATCACTGACAACGCCCTGCTCAGCTACGGCGCGACCGTGACGATCAGCAATCCCGGCGCGGTTCCGGCGCCGCGGTGGACGCTCGTCGTCACCCTGCCCCGGGAGTCACTGGGGGTCAGCGGGGTCGAGGGAGCGCAGGCCAGCCGGGACGGTGCGGTGTGGACGTTCGTGCCGGACACGAATTCGGGCCAGGTCCCCGGCAGCGCCTCGGTCCGGGTGACGTTCCGGGTCAACGGCTCGTTGACCGGTTCCGCCCCCAAGGCGTGCACCATCGACGGAGCCGCCTGCTCCGGCCTGTCGAGCTGACCAGTCCGGGATACCCCGATCGGGCTGCCGTCCTCAGAAACTCCTCAGAAAATCCAAAAGTATCGGCGCAGCGACTCCCGCAGGCTTTGACCGGGTCCGGACCGGCGGACCCACATGTCGAGGGGGGAGGTCGCCGCAGTGACTACGGGCCAGGCTCCCGCCATCGATGCCGTCGGCATGGGTGGCGGTGTACGGCAGGGACAGCTCCAGCACGCGCGGAGGCAGGGTACGCGGAAGGTCATCCGGAGGGACTGCGGCGGATCGCCCGGTGAGGCCACGCCCCGGACCTGGAGGCAGGTAGGGAATCTGGAGGCAGTTCGCGTGCCAGACCACACGCCAACCGCCGAACAGAACTATGCGGACCTGGTGGCCCGCTATGGCAAGCCGGTCCGGGCGTACGTTGCCCGGCTGACCGGGAACCGGAACATCGCCGACGACGTGTACCAGGAGACTCTGCTGCGGGCGTGGCGGCATCGGCAGGCGCTGGCCTCGCGGGACGGATCGGCTTGCAGCTGGTTGTACACGGTCGCGCACAACGCCGCTGTCGACGTGCTGCGCGGCCGACGGGCGTACCCGGTAACCGACGAGGCGTGGGACCTCCTGCAACGCCCCGTGCAGGATCACGCTGACGCTGTCGTGGCCACCGCCTACCTGATGCCCGCGCTGCGCCGGCTCAGCGCCGAACACCGCGATGTGATCTTCGAGCTCTACTACCGCCGCAGCACGGTGGCCGAGGCCGCCAAGTCCATCGGCATCCCGCCGGGAACCGTCAAGTCGCGCGCCCACTACGCGGTTCGTGCACTGCGCGCCGAACTGGTGCCGTTGATGCCGGAGTCTGGCCCCTCGACGCCGGCCCGTTCAGGGGATCTCCGGTGAGCAGACGGCACACCTCCGGGTTCACCATTTTGGGCATGGACCGGGACCCGACCCCGGGAGAGCCAGACCAGATCGACCAACTGGCTCGTTTCTACGAGGAGATCCGGGATGACGCCCAGACTGGCGTACGGGTCCTCGGCCGCGGCGGCTCGCTGTCGCGGGCGCGCGGTGAGTCCATGGAGAAACTTCGCGACATGCTCGACAAGCTGCCACGGAAGCTGCAGCAGACTGTCGACTCGTTCGATGCGGCGGCCCAGGCGTACCGGACCTATGCCCGGGCGTTGCGTGACCAGCAGACGCGGATCGACACGGCGATGGATCAGGCCACCGCTGCCGTAGGGGTCGCCAGGCGTACGGTGCCGCAGTCGCCGGCCGCCGCCACGCCGCTGGAGATCGCGGAGGTGAAGGCGCAGGCCGATGAGATCGCCGGGGCGCGCGCCGAACTCTCGGCTGCCCAGCGGCTCGCCGCGGACGCACGCCGGCTTCGAGAGGTCGCCTCCGCGCGTTGCAACCAGGCCCTCGACGACGCCGCCTCGAAAGCGATCAAACCACCGCCCCGGCGGCGCTTCTTCCAGCGCATCGGCGACTTCTTCCGGAACAACCCGATCTTTCGGCTGATCCTCGACATCACCATCGCGATCGTGGGAGTGGTCCTGCCCGTGGTCGGGCTTGTGCTCGCCGCGGTGGCGCTCGTCGTGACGGTGGCGGTCCAGGCCGCGAACGGCAACTTCGAACTGGGCACCCTTCTGGTGGGCCTGGTGGCCTTCGTCCCCGGCGCGAAGCTGATCGGCGCGTTCACGCGTGGTGCGAAGAGTGTGGCACCCGGGCTGGTCACGACGGTTCGTAGCGGCGCCAATACCTTCGGCAACATCGGCAAGAACAGCACCTTGATCACCGGCGCCCTCAAGTTCGGCGGCCGAGGGGGCGCCCTCGGTAGGCAGGTCGTGGCGGACTTCGGTAAGGGCGTGGTCGAGGAGGTCGCGACCGTCGGCCTCAACAAGCTGGGCAATAAGGACAGTCCTGGTTTCAACGCCGCGTCGATCTTCGGCGGCGCGGCGGCGGGTGCAGCGGCCGGTGGTGCTCTCGACGGCTTCCAGAAAGGTGTTTCACGCGGCACGGACTTCGACGTGCCGTCAGGCGCTGGCTCCCCACCGGGCGGCGGTTCCTCATCAGCCGGTAGCTCCCCATCAGTCGGCAGCGACTCCCCCTCGGCCGGCAGCTCCCCATCAGCCGGCAGCGACTCCCCCTCGGCCGGCAGCTCCCCATCAGCCGGCAACGACTCCCCACCGGGCGGCAGCGACCCCCGCGGAGGTGGCTTACCTGCTGGCGGTGGCACATCCGGTGGGAGCGAGGTGTCTGCCGGCGGCGGAACCGCGGCTGCCGCTGCTCCGGCCCCTGCAGGCGATTCACCGGCGGAAGGTCCAATCAGGAGCGATGCCCCGGCTGCCCCGGCGACACCGACACCGACACCGGCGGCACCGACGACCGGTGGTGGTCCGGGCCCATCGGGCCCCGGCACCGGGGCCAACGCGCCGGCACCCCCTTCGAGCGCGAAGCCGGATGGGACGAACACCGCGGCAGGGGGTGCCCCGACCACAGGCGGGTCCAACGCCGACACCGAGGCTTCGGAACCAAATCGCATCGCCCCAACCGGAGGCTCGGACGCCGGCGAGGGCCAGGCCGTGACGGATCCTCGAAACGGTTCCCCGGGCCCAGTCGGCCGAGAGGATGACGGCGCAACCGGCTCCACGTTCGACCTCGCGGCGACGACCGAAGGCAGTACTGCGGGCCAGCCTCCGGAGGCCCCTGCCTCCGGAGGCCCGACCCCAGTTGCTTCGGCACCCGAGGGGTCGAGACCCGGCGGCGCCGTGCCCGACAATCCATCTGGGACGGACGGGCAGCAGGCGCCGGGACCGGCCGCACCGCCGCCAGCCGGTACCGGTCCGGAGACCGCGAGCACGCCCGATACCGGGCCGGAGACCGCAAGCACGGCCACGTCACCGCCCGCTGCGGTGCCCGCTGCTCCCGGCACCGGTGGCCCTTCGCCCACGCCGCCGGCGGGTGCGTCGGGCGCCGCCGGCGGCGGAACGACACCTGGTCCGGAGAGATCGCAATCGCCATCGGAACCCGATGCGGGAGACGGACAGGACCCCGGCCCGCAGGCAGACCCGCTGTCCTCTGACGGTGACACCCCCGACGCCCGGAAGGTCGACGTGGACCCGGACGCCGAGGACACCATCGAGGAACGCGCCGCCGAGGCGGCGAAGGGAGCCGTCTCTGACGGCGTCGGCGGCGCAGCGTCGACCGCCATCGAGAACCGGCAGAGCGAGGACGACGAGGAGTCGCCGGTCGACGCACTGACTGAGGCAGCGGTCAAGGCGGGTGCTCTGTTCGCTGCGTCCGACGCGGCCACGAGTGCGTCGGCCGCAGATGACAGCACTGGTTTCACCAAGAGATTCCGCAGTTAGAAAGTGCCGGCCGACCGGCCGGCGCCCACAGAAAAAGCAAGGAGTAGCACCATGCCCGATTTCGCGGTCAACAGTGACGAGACAGCCCAGACCTCGGCGGCTCTGCTGAACGACTTCACCCAACTGCAGGACAAATTGGTCGAGGTACGAGGCAAGGTGCAGAACCTGCTCGCCGAGGGGTACCGCACCCCTGCGGCACAGCAGAAGTTCCAGCCCTTCTTCGACGAGTTCGCCAAGGGCTTCGACCAGGTGAACCAGGGCCTGCAGGGGATCGGCAACTACGTCCGTTCCGTCGGAGAGGCATTCGCCTCCACCGACCAGGATCTCGGTTCGCGCCTCGGCTGACGGCAGCGGCGGTAGAACCCTCGAACACGCCCGGAGCATTCAGCACCGGGCGTGTCCGCTGTTGATGAAAGGAGGAGGATCGAAGTGCGTCTCAACGTCAGTTTGATGTCCGACGCCTCGCCGGCTGCGGAGCCGCTGGTGGTGGAGGCGGAACCGGGTACCTCGGTGGGTGCGTTCACCGCCGAACTGGCCGGCGCCGTCGGAAGGGACCCGGGCACGCTCTTTCACGGTGAAACCCCGCTGGACCCGCGGTTGTCGTTGGCCGAGGCGAGGGTAGGTTCTGGCGCCGAGCTGGGCCTGAACCGTCCGGCACGACCCCCGGCCGGTCGGGCCGGCGCCGTCGAGGTGCGACTGGTGGGCGGTCCGGGCGCTGGGGGCATCGTGCTCCTGCCACCCGGGGAGTACGAGGTGGGAAGCGCGCCCACCTGCCGGGTGCGACTGGCCGGTGACGTTCCGCCGGTCGCCGCCCGGCTGCTGGTCACCGCGGAGCGTACGGTCGAGGTGACCGCCGTTTCGAAAATCGAGATGGACGGCAATCCACTGGACGGCACCGCCGAGTGGCCGGCAGGTCGCCAGGTGGCGATCGGCGGCATCCTGCTGGAGTTGGCGGCCGGGGTGCCGTTGCGGGCTCCGCTGGCCCGCGCGCAGGACGGTTTCACCTGGGAGTTCAACCGCCAGCCGCGCTTCTTCCCGCAGATCCCGGGTGGGCAGTTCCGGTTGCCGGTCGAGCCGACCAAGCCGGACAAGCGCCCTGTCCCGCTTGTGACTCTGCTGTTGATGCCGGCGATCGGCGCCCTGGTGGGCATTCTCGCGACGGGCAACTGGCGGTTCATCTTCCTGGCGTTGGTCTCGCCGTTGGGTGCGTTGCTGACCCAGTTCGGCACCAAGCGGCGCGGCAAGCAGAGCCTCGCCGAGCAGACGCAGGAGTACGAGGAGAAGCTCGCCCGGGTACGCACCGACATCGACGAGGCGGTTCTTGAGGAACAGCGCGCCCGGCGGTACGCCTATCCGGACCCGGCGTTCACCGGGCGGATCGCCACTTTGCCAGGCGAGCGCCTGTGGGAGCGCCGCTGGCGCGACGACGATTTCCTCGCGCTGCGGGTCGGCTCGTGCTCGATGCCGTCGGCGGTCCGGGTGGAGGATCCGGCGCTCGACGAGCATCGCCGGATCACCGTGCCCGAGTTGGGGCAGGTTCCGGTGGCCGTGGACGTACGGGACAGCGGTGTGGTCGGTGTGGCCGGGAGCCGTCTGGCACGCCTGGCACCCTGGCTGGTGGCGCAGGCAGCGGTCCTGCACAGTCCCGATGATCTGCGTATCTGTGTGCTCACCGAAGCAGCCGGCGAGCACCGCTGGTCGTGGTTGCGCTGGTTGCCTCATGTCCGGGCCGACGGCGAGGAGGCTTACGTCCGGATCGGCACCAGCGCCGAGTCGGTGTCGCGGCGCATCGCCGAGCTGAATCGGGTGATCGCAGCGAGGTCCTCCGGCGATCGGCAGAACGGCGCCGAGCGGGGTGGAGCCGCCGGAGAGCCGGACATCCTGGTCGTGTTCGACGGCGCACGGCGCGTACGGTCGATGCCGGGTGCGGTCACCGTGCTTCGTGATGGCCCCGCGGTCGGTGTCTATGTGCTCTGCCTGGAGCCGGAGGAGCGGTTACTGCCGGAGGAGTGCCGGGCCGTGGTGGTGTCCGGTCCCGACGGCGCCTCGGTGCGGACCGCGAAGGCTGCGCAGGTCGCCGGCATCCGTGCCGACGAACCCGATGCCGGATGGTACGAGCGCGCCGCCCGGCGCATGGCCCCGTTGGGCATCTCCGGTGACGGCGACGAGACCGTCCTGCCGCCGTCGGCGCGACTGCTCGACATCCTGGATCTGGAACCACCGACCCCGGAGAAGATCGAGGCGGGTTGGGCGATCCGGCCACGGAGTACGGAGGCGGTGCTCGGCGCCGGGTTGGACGGCCGGTTCGCGATCGACCTGGTGCGGGACGGGCCGCATGCCCTCATAGCGGGAACCACCGGCGCGGGAAAGTCGGAGTTGCTGCAGACGCTTGTGGCGACGCTGGCGGTGGCGAACCGGCCGGACGAGATGACCTTCGTGCTGGTCGACTACAAGGGCGGCAGCGCGTTCGCCGAGTGCGAGCAGTTGCCGCACACCGTCGGCATGGTGACCGACCTGGACACTCACCTTGTGGAACGGGCGCTGACCTCGCTCGGCGCGGAGCTGCGCCGTCGGGAGCATGTGCTCGCCGAGGCCGGCGCCTCCGACATCGTTCGCTACCAGGAACGCCGCGCCCGAGACACGACCATTCCACCGATGCCACGTCTGATCCTGGTGATCGACGAGTTCGCCTCGATGGTGCGGGAGTTGCCCGACTTCGTCACCGGTCTGGTCAACATCGCGCAGCGCGGCCGATCGCTCGGTATCCACCTGGTGCTGGCGACGCAGCGGCCGTCCGGGGCTGTGACCCCGGACATCCGGGCGAATACGAACCTGCGGATCGCGTTGCGTACCACAGATCAGGGTGAGAGCCGGGACATCATCGATGCACCCGATGCGGGCGAGCTGTCACCGCGTACACCGGGCCGGGCCTTCGCCCGCCTGGGGTACGCCGCGCTGCTGCCGTTCCAGGCCGGTCGTATCGGTGGAAAGCGTCCGGTGGTGGGAGAGCGCGCCGACGAGGTACGCATCGAGGTCGCCCACATCGACTGGACCCGACTGGGTGATCCGGTGCCCGCCCGGCAGGTGTCCCGGGACGTGTCCAGCGGCCCGGCCGATACCGACCTGCGGGAACTGGTCAATGCCATCGTCGCGGCGACCGACCGGCTCGGTGTGCGACGGCAACCGAGCCCCTGGCTGCAGCCGCTGTCCGACGTGGCGCAGTGGGCGGAGTTGCCGCAGCCCGCGGCGGCCGTGGTGCCGGGTGATCTCGGCGCGGTCGCGTACGGCATCGTTGACCTGCCGGCCTCGCAGAGCCGCGAACCCCTGCTGTTCGACGCCGATCGTGCGGGGCATGTCTTCTTCATCGGTTCCAGCCGTAGCGGCCGCTCGCAGGCGCTGCGTACCCTGGCGGGCGCGCTGGCGGTGCGGCACTCCACCGCCGACGTGCACGTCTACGCCATTGACTGTGGCAATGGGGCGCTCCTGCCGCTGGCCGGCCTGCCGCACTGCGGCGCGGTGGTGGACCGGCTGCAGACCGAGCGCCTGGATCGCATGCTGACCTGGCTCAACACCGAGTTGACCCGGCGACAGGCGCTCTTCGGAGAGCAGGGCGCGGCGGATCTGGCGGAGCAACGCCGGAGCGCCCGGACGGAGCAGCGGCTGCCACATCTGATGCTGTTGGTGGACCGTTTCGAGGTGTTCGAGCGGGACTTCGCGACGTACGACAACGGTAGCTATCTGGAGCGGCTCACCCGGCTGTTACGTGACGGCGCCGGGGTAGGCGTCCACGTTGTGCTGGCGGGCGACAAGGTCCTCGGCTCGGGCCGGTTCGCCGGCGCCACCGAGGAGAAGTTGGTACTGCGCCTCAACGATCGCAGCGACTACTCGCTGCTGGGCCTCAATCTCCGAGACGTGCCGCCGGACCAGGCCCCGGGACGGGCGATCCGGCTCGCCGACCACGCCGAGGCGCAGATCGCAGTGCTCGGCCCGGACATCACCGGGCAGGGGCAGGCAGCGGCGCTTTCCGAGGGTGCCCGGCAGATCACCGTTCGGGACGCCGCGTTGCCGGCGGCCGCTCGGCCACGCCGGTTCGCGGCGCTACCCGACCTGATCGGGTACGCCGAGGTCCGCCGGATGGCACCGGAGAACGGCCGTGCCCTCACCGCGTTCGTCGGGGTGGGCGGCGACGAGGTGATGCCTCTCGGGCCGGACTTCGTCGACATCCCGACCTTCGCCATCGGCGGCCCGCCGCGTTCGGGCCGCAGCACCGCGTTGTTGACGGTGGCCCGTTCTCTGCTGGAGAACGGCACCGGGTTGCTGGTCGTGGCGCCACGTCGCTCGCCGTTGCGAGATCTGGCCGGGTATCCGGGGGTGGCCGCGGTGGTGACCGATGCCGGTGTCGCAGCGGTGGACTTCCGGAAGTTGCTGAAGAGCATTCCTGAGGAGACCGGGGCGGTGGTGATCGACGATGCCGAGCTGCTCGCCCAGTCGGACATCGACGGTGACCTGAACATGCTGGCCCGCGGTGCGGCAGGCAACGGGTGGGGTCTGGTGGTGGCCGGAAACGCGGAGGCGTTGAGCCTCGGTCTGGCCGGCTGGCTGACCCAGCTCAAGCGCAACCGAGCCGGTCTGCTGATCGCACCGCAGAGCATCACCGACGGTGAGCTGATCGGCATGCGGATCCCGCGGGGCATCGTCGGGCAGGCCGCGCAGCCGGGGCGTGCCTACCTGCACCTGGGTGACGGGGTGCTGGCCGCCGTGCAGGTGCCGAAGGCGGACTGAACACACTGGGGCCGGTGGTGCCGTTCGGCACCACCGGCCCCAGTGCTGGATCAGGCGAAGCGAAGCGTGCCGGTGATCGCGTCGAAGACGTCGTAGAGGGCGTCAGCGAGCGGCAGGTTCGGGCTCATGCAGGTCACCACCAGGTACGACCCCGGCTGCGCCGGGACTGGAACGATCGTGTGCATCGCGACCATCACCGCGGACGTGGTCTCGGTCAGCTCGACGATCTCGGTGCCGATGATCCTGGCGACGACCCCGATGCCGAAGATGTTCGCGGAGGTGACGGTGCGGTCACCGTGGCCGTCGACCCTGGCCGGTCGGGACAGTTGCTCGGCGATGTCGGCCACCGACAGTTGCGTCCCGTCCGGCACGGTCACCCCGAATACCCCGACGAACGCCATGAGTAGCCCGCCGTCGTCATCGCGGGCGATCATCCCGGCCGCCGAAGTGGCCCCCTGCTGCCTGGCGGCGCGCAACAGGCGGCGGGCCTGGCGTAGCGCGTCGTCGACGGCTCTGCGCTGTTCGGGGGTGGCCGCTGCCGCCCGCAGTTCGCTCTGCTGCCTGCTGAAGTCCTGCCCCGCCAGGTCGTAGTCGAGCCACCCTTCCGGCACCTCGAAGGTGAACGACCCGGGAGTATGCACGGGGACGGTCACCTGACACCTCCCAGGCTGTCCCCACTCTGGTTGTCCACTGAGGTGAAGGCGTCGAGGATCGAGCCGATCGCCTCCACGATGTCGTCGCACTCGGCACGCAACTGCTTGCGGCCGGCGTCCCAGCGGTCCTCGAAATTTTCCGCCGCGTCCCGGACGGGGCTGCCGACAACCCGGTTGAAGTCCGCGGAACTCCGCTTCACGCTGATGGTCTGGAGTACCCGACGCATCGCATCCGCCGCCTGCTGGAGATCCTCGCCCGGGATCACGATGTCTGATCTGGCCATGCGGGCGTCACGGCGAGGCCCCGGAAACGGTTCAGGCGATGTGACGTAGATCATGTCTACCGAACCGGATGGGTCGGTCGGTCGTGCAGACCGTACCTGTCGACCCCGATCGAATCCGGAGGTGTCATCGTGGCCCGGACCCCGGCCAGCGCACTGACCGCCCCTCTTGCCGCGGTAGTGCTCTTCGCGGCCGCCTGCGCGGGTAACGACTCCAGCGCCCCGCCGGCGGCGCCCGTCCTCGCCGGCGGCGAGATCCAGTTGGTGGACGCGCCGGCCTCGACCGTCGGCCTGACCGGTGACGGCAGTGCTGACGACGCGGCCCCAGCGGCCACCACGAACCCCGCGGCCACTGCGGAGTCGGTGGCCCCTGCGGCCACCACGAAGTCCCCGGTGCCCACTCCCCCTACGTCCGATGCTCAGGCATCGGTGAAGTGGGTCCAGCTCTCCACGAACAAGGCGCCCATCGGCGAGACGGTGACCGACGTTACCGGTTTCACCCTCTACCGCTTTGCCGGCGACTCGGCCGAACCGCCGGCTTCGAAGTGCACCGGCGAATGCGCCAAGAGTTGGCCGCCGGTGTTGATCCAGGCCGGTGGCCGGGTCTTCGTCGACGGGATGAAGACCGACGACATCGGTGCGATCCGGCGGCCGGACGGTGGCGTGCAGGTCACCATCGGAGGCTGGCCGGCCTACCGTTTCGCCGGCGACACCGTGCCCGGTGACCTCAATGGTCAGGGCGCCGACGACGCCTGGTTCGCGTTCGCGCCCGACGGGAAAGCGATCGATGCGCTGATCGCCACGGCGGTCGTCAAGGCCGCGCAGCCGGACCGAACCACGACGCTTGTCGCCAAGAAGGGCAGGGAAGGTTCGATCATCGTCGACGACGACGGCGCGACGACCTACCGCTTCAACGAGGACGACACCGACCCTCCGGCCAGCAATTGCAAAGGCGTCTGTGCGGCGCTGTGGCAGCCGGTGGTCGCCAAGAACGGCGGCAAGGTGACGCTTGAGGGCATCGACGAGGACCGGGTCTGGTGGTTGCGCCGCAAGGACGGGACCAAACAGGTGACCCTGGATGGATCCCCGCTCTACCGCAACGTCGCGGACAAGAGCACCGACACGATCATCGCCAGCGCCGCCGCTCAGGGCTGGACCGCGGCCCGATGATCCGGCGGATCCTTCTGCTGTTGGCCACGGCGTTCACCGTCGCCCTTGTCGCACCGGTTGCCGCCCAGGCGGCTCCGGACGACGTGGTCAAGGTCGCCGTGGTGCGCGCCCCGGAGGCGAACGGCGGGCGCAACGACTCCCTGCCGCAGATCGCTCAGCGAACCCTCGGCGACCAGGCTCGTGCCACCGAGATCCTCGACCTGAACCGCGGACGGCCGCAGAGTGACGGCGGCACGCTCACCGACTCCGGCGAGGTCCGCGCCGGGTGGATCCTGCTGCTGCCAGCCGACGCCAGTGGCCCCGACGTCCGGTCGGGCCGGGTCGGGTCGGCCGCGGTGACCGGCGGAACACCCTTCTTCACCTGGAAGGTCGTGTCCGCGCTGGTCGGAGCGGTGATCCTGGCGTTGATCAGCCTGCTGGTGATCTTCCGTCGTCGGATCGGGCGCCGGGTACGCGACCGCTACAACGCATACGTCGACAACGCCCGCTGGCACCGTCAGATCCAGGAGCGGATGCGAGTACGCGCCCAACTCTCCGACGAGTTCACGGCGGACCGGGCCCGGCCCTCGCTGGCCTGGCACACCGCCGCCGAACTGACGGCCGAGCAGGTCGAGGCGTACGCCCTGCGCGTGGGCGAGGATACGGTGACCGCCTGGGTGACCGCCGATCACCCGCCCCTCAGCCCATGGCAGGCCGAAACGGACGGCATGTGGACGCGTACCGCGGGAGCGTCCGGCAACCCGCCGTCCCAGAGAGATGGGGTCGCGCCATGTCTGGTCCGGATCGGCGGCGGCGAGGACGGGACGCTCTTCGTGGACCTCACCTGGCTCGACGGGGTCCTCGCAATCGGCGGATCCGCCGGGGTCGCCATCGACGTCCTGGCGAATCTGCTCGCCGATCTGACGCGGTTCCGCCCGGACCTGCCGGTGCTGTCAGTGCAGGGACTCTGCGGTGAACCACCGGGTCTGCCATCCACCGCGATTCGCATGCGGTCGGTGACCGATCTACGGGCGACCGGTCCCGGCTCCGGTGCCGACGACGGGATGGTGCGCCTGGCCGCCCGCCGACGCACCCTCACCGCTCTGGCGGTGATCCCCGAGACGCCCTCGGCCGACGAGGCGGCGCACCTGCTCGCCGCGTGCGGGCCGGGCAGCGGGCAGGTCGCGATCGTGCTCGGCGATCTGCCAGGTGCACGTTGGCGCTGGAACGCGGAAGCCGACGGGAAGGTTCGCCTCCCGGAGATCGGAGTGACGGTGACGGCACCGTCCCGCTAGACCCATCGTCGGCTCTCACCCCGCCCCTTGTGGCAGCTCTCCCACCGGCCCTCGGCCGGGCCGTCTCAGGAAGGTTCGCGATGTACACCGCAACTCCGCCACAGGTGCGCCGCACCGGCCAGTCCAGAGCCGCCTACCTGATGCTCTGGACATTCCTCCTGGTCAACCTGATCATCGTCGAGCTGATGTTCGCCAATCCGAGCAGGCCGGCGTACAACACCCTGACCTCGGTCGGCCGGTTCTTCGGCCTGCATCTGGGCTTCGTGATGGCGCTTCAGTTGATGCTGATCGGGCGTATACCGTTCCTGGAACGGCGAATCGGCATGGACAAGCTCACCAACTGGCACCGCTGGACCGGCTTCGCGATCTTCTGGCTGGTGGTGCTGCACCCGACGTTCGTCCTGCTCGGCTATTCTCAGCTCGAGCAGATCTCGTTCTTCGCCGAGATCCCGAACCTGGCCAAGCAGATGCCCGTGCTGCTTGGCATGATCGCCGCCGGCCTGGTCGGTGTCATGGCGTTCACCTCGGTGCGGATGGCCCGCCGCCGGATGTCGTACGAGGCCTGGCACGCCACGCACATGGTGGTGTACGTGATGATCGTGCTGTCAGTGATCCACCAGGTCTACGAGGGCAGCGCGTTCGCCTCCAGCACTCTCACCAAGGCGTACTGGTGGGGTCTGTGGGCGTTCGCAATCGGTTCACTGCTCGTCAACCGGCTGTTCGTGCCGCTGGTGCGCAACGCACGTCACCGGCTGCGGGTCGTCGCCGTCGTCCCGGAGACGGATCAGGCTGTCTCCGTGTACGTGGGCGGCGACCGGCTCGACAGACTGCGCGCCCGGCCGGGCCAGTTCTTCTGGTGGCGCTTTCCCGGCCACAACTCCTGGTGGCAGGTCAACCCGTGGTCGCTCTCAGCCGCACCGGACGGTCGTACCCTGCGGCTGACCGCGAAGGCGATCGGTTCGACCAGCGCGGGGCTGAGGCAGTTGCCAGTGGGCACACGGGTCTACGTCGAAGGGCCCTACGGCGCACTCACCACCGCCGGCCGCACCCGGGAGAACACACTGCTGATCGCCGGCGGCATCGGCATCACCCCGATCCGGGCACTACTGGAGGACCCGGAACTGACCGGTGACGTCGTGGTCCTCTACCGGGCGCGGACGCCCGCCGACGCGGTGCTGATCGGCGAGCTGCGCAATCTGGTGCAGGACCGGGGAGCCCGGCTGCACCTGCTGACCGGCCGTACCACCGACGGCAGCCAACCGTTCAGCCCGGAGAGCCTGCGCGGCCTGGTGCCGGACATCGCCGACCGCGACGTCTACCTGTGCGGGCCGGCCGCGATGGCTACCACCGTACAGCGCAGCCTGCGTGCACTGCGGGTGCCGACCCGTCAGCGGCACATCGAGGCGTTCCGCCTGGGCGCGTGATGCGGAGGCCGGCGCTGACTCGCGGAGCTGGTCGGTGCCTGCCCCGCATCGGAAAGACACGTGCCGATGCGGGGCAGGCTTCGGCCAAGGCCGGTTCAGAGGCTCAAGGGGAGGCGTTCGAGGAGTTGTTCGCTGCGCCGGCTGATGAGTGCGAAGCCGAATTGATCGGTGGTCGCCCTCGCTTCGATGGCGAGGGCGCGTGCCCGGTCGGGGTCGACCCCGGCGAGCAGTTCGGCATAGGCGAGTTGGGTACGGGCGACGAACAGGGGTGCTCGGAGGCGGCGGTTGACGGTGAGCGCGAGGTCGTACGCGGCGGCTGCTTCGTCGACGCGGCCGAGGGTTGCGAGCGCGAGACCGAGACCATAGGCGATGGAACCCTCGGTTGTCGCGCCGGTGCTGGCGACCTGGTCTCGCCAACGACCGAGGACCGGCACGAGTCGGGATGCCGGTGCGGGAAGGGCCAGCCTGTAGCAGACCTCGGCCCACAGCAGCAAGGTCGTCGACCAGAACTGCGGTGCGCCACCGGGCGAGACATCGAGGGAGTCGGTGAGCGCTAGGGCCTCCTGTTCGCGGCCGAGTTCGCACCACAGGTAGGCAAGGCCGGCCCGGAAAACCTGCAGCGTGGGGTTCTCGTCGAGGAGTTGCTCCATGGCCTCGGTCATTTCGGCCAGGCGGTCCTGGGCTCGGCGGATCTGGAAGATCTGGCCGGCGTAGCTGAAGAACGCCTCGGGCTGTCCAGTTGCGACGCCGAGTTCGAATGCGGCGTGGGCGGCGGCGTCGGCTGCTTCCAGGTCACCGTCCAGGAAGAGGTGAATCGACAGTGTCTGCGCGTTGGTCCACCGAACAAATGGCTCCGGGCTGCGCATGGCGAACGAGTCCCGGATGTGTTTCTCCCGGTCCATCGTGTCGCGGTCGCCTCGTTCGAGTGCGATCTCGTGGTGGGACATCGAGAGCAGGCCGCGCAGCCGCGCGTCGCCGGTACGTTCCGCGGCGGCGATGCCTTCGTGCAGCAACTGCTCACGGCGATCGAGCGCGTCCAGGGTGCGCAGCGCGCTTTCGGCGAGGCGGGCGACATGCGCGAGGATGTGGTCTTCGCCCGCTTCGCGGGCGAGCGTCAGCGCACGCGACGCAGCCTCTTCGACCTGGTCCACGGGCCCAGCGTGGATCTCGATGGAGAGAATCGCGTGGAGAAGTGCGCAGTCGGCCGTGCGGGGCTGCGCCGCGATCGCACCCTGCAGGATCTGGACCCGTTCGTCGTCGATCGTCCCGAACTGGCTGACGTCACCGCGGTTGTTGGCGAGCGCCGCACGTACGAGGAGGTCGTCGTGGTGTAGGCGGATGGCGAGGCGGCCGGCCTCAAGAAGGGTTTCGCGGTGCGCAGGGTCGCCCGCTTGGCGTAGGGCGGTCCCGAGGCCGACGAGGGCTTCACAGCGCCGCGTGGTCTGGTCGGCGGGGACGAGATCGAGGGCTTGGCGATACCAGGCGACCGCTTCGTCGGGTGCGAGGTGGGTCAGCGCGTAGTCGCCCGCTCGCTGGGCGTACTCAGCGGCCTTGCCGCGATTATGCGGGGGGATGGCGTGGATCCAATGGTTGGCGATCTCGCCGGCCCGTTCGCCCGCGTCGTCGCCGACACGTCGCTCCAGCGCTACCGCGACCGCCTGGTGACCGAACGCACGCGCGGTGGGCTTCAGTTCCGCGTACAGGGTGTGGGCGACGATGGCGTGCGTGAACGCGAACCGCCCGGCGGTGTCGGTGACGAGTGCGTTGTCCACAGCCGGCGCGAGGCGCTCAAACGTTCGGAGGGGGTCTTCGCCGAGCAGGTCGGAGAGCAGGTCGAGCTCGAAGTCCCGACCGATGACCGACGCGATGTCGAGTGCTCTCCGCGTTTCGGGTCCTAGGCGTTGGACGCGGCGGCCCACGACCTCGCGCACGCTGACGGGCAGCCCTCGGGTTTGCAGGTGGGCCGGAGCCGCCCAGCGGCCGTCGTCGTGTTGGCTGATGGCTCCGGTCTCGGCGAGATGGCGGAGGATCTCGGTGACGAAGAACGGGTTGCCCTCCGTCTCGGCTCGCAACGCGTCCCTCAGCGTGAGTCCGTCGTGGTCCATCTCGTGGCCCGCGATTGTCTCCAGGAGGCCGAGCATCTCGTTGTCGTCGAGACCACGCAACGCCAACCGGGACGTGCCTGGTTCACGGTGGGTCGCGGCCAACAACGCGGTCAGCGGATGCGAGGCGTCGATGTCGGAATCCCGAAACGTCGCGATCACCAACACCGGTGTCGTCAGGGCCCGCTCGACAAGGTGACGCAGGAGTGCGAGCGTCTGCACGTCCGCCCAATGCAGATCGTCGAGCACGAGGAGCGCTGGCTTACCCCGTCTCGAGACGGCGCCTAGTACGTCGATGACCGAACTGTAGAGCGCGAACCGCGCCGAATCCGATTCCAGGTCCACCGCGCCCGCACCACCCAGCAACGGCGCGAGCGCTTCGTGTCGGCCAGCGAGGACGTCAGGGGCGTCGTCGCCAAGGCTTGTCAGCACTTCCCGCCAGGGCTGATACGGAATCGACAATTCCTCGTCACAACGCCCGTACAGCACCACCGAATCGCGATGCGCCGCCGCCGCGAACACCGCACACAGCGTCGTCTTGCCGATCCCCGCCTCTCCGCTCACCAGCACCACCCGACGCTGTCCCGAGGCAAGCACCTCCTTCCACAGGTCCGCGAGCACCACGCGCTCGTGCTCCCGGCCCGCGAACCCCAAACCCGAGGACACCGCAAGTCGGTCAGGTAGGCGGACATCGTGCTCTGATCCAGGGCCGGCCCCGGCCGTCGTCTGCATGACCGTCCCGACGAACTGGTAGCCGCGGCGATATGCGGTACGGATCAACCGGTGTTCCCTGCCGGCGTCGCCGATCGCCACTCGGATGGTCCGGAGCACCGTGGTGACCGACGCCTCGCTCACGAAGCGATCGCCCCACACCGAGTCGAGGAGTTCCTCCTTGGACACGACCCGGTCGCGATGCGAGATCAGGTAATGGAGGACGTCGAACGCCCGGGGCTCGAGCGGGATGCGTCGGCCTGCGAGGCGGAGCTCGTAGAGGGAGGTATTGAGCTCGAACCCGTCAAACCGGTACGAGGCCCCCTGCACCGACGGATGGTATCACCGGCCCCGTCAGACCGACCTGGCGCGGGCGACGTCCAGGTCGGGCGGTGCCGCCCGGCGGAGTCACCGGATGCTGCGGATGCGGAGCATCAGCAGGCCCGACACCAGCGCGCTCAAGGCACCGAAGACGAACAGCGCGGGGTAGCCACCGAACCAGGTGATCACCGCGCCAGCCACCGGTCCGGCGAGCAGTTGAGGCAGGCCGGTGGCCACCTGCAGGATGCCCAAGTCGCGGCCCTCGCTGTCGGCGTTCGGCAGCACCAGGGACATGACCGCCAGGTCGATGGCGAAGTAGGTGCCGATCGAGGCTCCCAGGCACGCGGAGTAGACCAGCATCCCGGTCCAGGTGGGCATCGCGAGGGGGATCATCATCGACGCGGCGACGCCGAGGGCACTCACCCCGACGAACAGCTTGCGACGGTCCACCTTGTCCGCGACCCAGCCCGCGAGGTTGGCAACGACCACCCACACCAGAATGCTCAGAGTCAGCATCGTGCTCACGGCCGCCGCGACGTCGCCGTTGGGCACATTGCCGGTGCCGATGTAGTCCTGCAGCGTATAGAAGGCGTAGCCGCTGACCACGAAGTAGGACGCGAAGAGCATGAACCGGCTGACGAAGGCCAGCCGGAAGTCCCGGGTGCCGAACGCGGCGAAGAACGCCCGGAACGACTCCCCCATGGTCCTCCGATCCCGCACAGCGACCGGCAGGTCGCGCGCCGAGCCCTCCCGGGCACCGAGCAGCAGTAGTGCAGTGGTGACCAGCAGAACCGCGCCGATCACGGCATAGGCGCTCAGCTGGCCCAACCGGCTGGCCACCTGGACACCGAAGACAATGCCGACCGGGGTGCCCATCCCGATGACCGCCGACGCCAGGCCACGACGGTCCTGAGGAATGCGGTCGGGCAGGATTGCCGTGAGCGCGCCCGAATAGAAGTTCGCCGCGAACCACAGCACCACGGTGGTCGCGATCAGCCCCGGCAGACTGTCGGCCAGCCCCATGAGGATGCAGGCGACGGCCGAGACCACCGCGGCCGCGGCGATCCACGGCGTTCGGCGCCCGTAGCGGGAACGGGTGCGGTCGGAGATCGCGCCACCGGCGGGGATGGCGACCATCGACGCAACGGCCGCAAGCGTGGTGAGCAGGGCGAGGTTGCCGACCTTTGACGCCGGGTCGACCGCCTCCACCTGGCCCGGGAGGATGACCGCCGAGATGCCGTTGAACAGCGCGTACATGGCCGCCGTGGCCGGAAGGAGCAGCGCGAGCAGGCGGCCGACGCGCAGTCGTGACGTCGGTTCACCGCGGGCGATGACCAGTTGATCAGTGGAACGGACGTTGGTCATGAGGCCTCCGCGGCCGGGGCGATCAGAGGGAAGGTTCAGCCATCCGAGATGTGTGACGGGTAGCCGGTGTTGCATTATTGCGGCGTTCCCGCGGCGGGCAAAACTCCGCCATCGGGTTGCGGGGTCGGCACCTGGCCGATCCGGTGCGGTACACCCGACGTTCCGGCGGCCGCCATGCTTGATTGATCATCAGTTCGGGCGTGCTTCGTACCGTTCCGACCATGACTGTCCTACCCGCACCACCGTCGCCTCGCCGCGCCGGAACGCATCTCGGCGCCAGGCGTACCCGGGTCGCCGCCTCCGTCGCCGCCTTCGCCGTCACCGGCGCTGCCGTCGCGGTCGCCGTCGCGACCTCGTCGCCCGCCACCGCCGAGCCGGGCAACGTCGTCGTCTCGGAGAACTTCTCGGCCGGGTCGCTGCCCGCCGGCTGGAACGCGGTCGACGGCACCTGGAAGGTTGAGAACGGCCGGCTGTACGGAACCTCCGCCAGCTCCAGTGAGAACAACAAGATCACCTTTGGTCGGCACCTGAACGACTTCCGCCTTGAGGCGACCATGCGCTTCGAGTCGGTCTCGGCCGCCACCCGCTGGGCCTCCCTCGGCATCGACGTCCCCGCCAGTGGCGCGACCCCCTGGTGGATCGCCACCATGCGCAGCGGCACCACCGCCGCCAACGGGCTCGAATTCGCCCAGCGGACCACGGCCAACGCCTGGGTCGTGACGAACACCGCCTCCGCCGCGTCCGCCGCAGGCACCGGCCGGGACGTCCGCGTCGCCGTGGAGGTGCACGGCAACCAGGCCCGCTGGATCTTCGACGGGCGGGAGGCGATGCGGACGAGCAGCCTCCAGCGCTCCGCCGACGGCGTCCAGGGGCTGTTCGTCAACGGCGCGACCGTGTCGTACGACGACGTCACAGTCACCGAGCTGGCGCCGAACGGCTACCTCCGCCCCGAGGGCAGCCCGTTCACCGTGATCGCCCACCGGGGCGCGTCCGCAGCCGCACCGGAGAACACCCTCGTCGCCCAGGAGATCGCCCGTAAGGGCGGCGCCGACTGGATCGAGAACGACGTCCAGCCGAGCAAGGACGGCATCCCGTTCATCCTGCACGACGGCACCGTCGACCGGACCACCGACGGCACCGGCAACATCCGGGACCTGACCGCCGCGCAGATCAAGGCGCTCGACGCAGGCTCCTGGTTCGGCCCGCAGTACGTCGGCGAGCGGGTGCCCACCCTCGCCGAGCAGCTCGCCGACCTACGGACCCGGGGTGGCAACCTGCTCGTCGAGATCAAGGGCAAGCACACCCGCGACGAGGTCGCCACGATCATCCAGGTGATCCGGGACGAGCAGATGATGGGCCGGGTCTTCATTCAGAGCTTCGAGGTCGACGCCCTCAGGTACACCTACGAGATCGCCCCCGAGCTGCCACTCGGCCTGCTTCGCAGCACCCTCGACGCCGACCCGGCGGCGATCGCGAAGGAGCTGCACCTGACCGCGTACAACCCGGACGGCAACGCGCTGCTGGCCAAGCCGGAGGTCGTCGCTCCGCTGCACGCCGCCGGGGTCGCCGTGATGGCCTGGACGATGGACTCCGCCGGCCTGTGGCAACGGTTGGAGCGGATCGGCGCCGACGCGATCATCACCAACCGCGCGGCCGAGCTGGTCGGCTGGAACTCGGCGTTCGTCCAGCGGGCCTCCGCCGACCCGACCGTGCGGATCACCTCACCGGCCGACGGGGCTCGGCTGGACCGGGCGCAGTCCCCGGTGATCGCGATCGCCGCGACCAACGCGGACACCGTCACCGTCACGTTGGACGGTAAGAAGTCGGCCGCCGGGCGCAAGCTCGACCTGGCGAAGCTGACCGCCGGTCGACACACCATCTCCACCGAGGCGACCGGGCCCGAGGGCACCGCCACCGCAACCAGCACCTTCACCGTGACGGTGAGCCAGGCCGGCCTCGGCTACCTGATCCTCACCTCCGGCGCGGACTCGGCGGCCGTCACGGCGATGGCCACCAAGCTGACCCACGCCCAGTACGCCGAGCTGGCCACCTACGCCGACCGGCAGGCCGGCAAGCTGGTGCCGGCCGAGATCGCAAGCGTCATCGCCGCCGACGCCCGCACCCTCGCCCTGAAGTAGCGGCATCCCGGGTGGCGCTGGCCCGTCGGCCAGCGCCATCCGGAGTCCTCAGCGGACGGCCAAGGGCGACTCGGTCCGCTCCCCCCGCTCTCGCACCAACGGCAGCGCCGGCGCCAGCGCCAACGCCATGCACAGGCCGCCGATCGGAAGCAGGTCGAGGGTGACCACGTGCGAGCAGCAGCGCGAGCCGGATGCGGTCGTCGTCCTCGATCACCAGCACGGCCGTCATCCCGGAATCATGCTCGGCCGACCGTCGGGCGGCCAACCACGCGGCCCGGCCGGCGGTTTTTCACACAACTGTCACAGAGCCTTGCAGTGATCGCCAACCCCACCCAGCACGGTGGGGGAAGGGACCGAGAGCTGACGGAGAGGGGTACGGCAATGGCGACGCCGGTGCTGCCCGCGAGGTACACGCTGCCGCTGGTCGAGGTTCGCGTCACCGAACTCGATCTGGGCTGTCTGCCGGAGGTCGGCGCGATGTTCGATCGGCTGCTGGCGCTGCGCCCCGCACAGATCGTGCTCGACCTGTCCGACTGCCGGCACCTCGACGCCGCCGCCATCGGGCTGCTTCTCGACGTGCACCGGCGGCTGGCTCGCGCCGACGCGGCCCTCACCGTCCGCAGTCCGAACCCTCGGGTTCGGCGCATCCTGCACACCACCCGCCTGGATCAGGTGCTCCCGATCGTGAGCGAGGTAGGACCAGCAGCATGACCGTCGTCCCGGACGAGCACCTGATGACCCTGATTTGCGACACCTGCGGCCGGCACGTGGCCGAGGTGGGCGGGCATGTGGTCGTCGACCTGAGCCGGGTGCACATCATCGACTCGACAGGCCTCGGCCTGCTCGTCCGCGCCCACCGGGAGGCCCGCGAACGCGGTGTCACGCTCTGCCTCGCCGCTCCGTCGCGATTCATCCGCACCGTCCTGCACACCATGCGTCTGGACGGGGCTTTCCCGATCTTCGACAGCCGCGACGACGCCCTCGCCCAGTTGTCCGACGGTGGCGCGAGGACACCCGCCGAGGGTCACGCGGTGGCCGTTCCGCGCTGAGGGCACCGGGCGGGCCGGCCGGGTGGCGAGCATGTTTCATGCTGGAGTGGTGATTCGTTTCGTACTGAATGTGCTGTGGCTCGTCCTCGGCGGTGGCATCGTGCTGGCGGTCGGCTACGGCATCGCCGCGCTGATCTGCTTCGTCCTGGTCATCACCATCCCGTTCGGCGTCGCGTCGCTGCGCCTCGCGGTCTACTCGCTGTGGCCCTTCGGCCGCACACTGGTGCCCAAGCCAGGCGCGGGCATCGGCTCCGGCCTGGCGAACATCCTCTGGGTGGTGCTGGCCGGCTGGTGGCTCGCGCTCTCCCACATCCTCGCGGGCATCGCCCTCTGCGTCACGATCATCGGGATCCCGTTCGGCATCGCCAACTTCAAGCTCGTTCCGGCCGCGTTCTGGCCCCTCGGCCGCGACGTCGTGGACGTGCCCTGAACACGGAAAACGGGAGACACCCAGCCTCCCGCCACTTCTAACTTATACCGCACTGGGGGGCTTGCGGCAAGACCCCATTTATGACGCAGAATCGTCGGCCGAGGCCAGATTCTGCCGAAATGGAAGTCATGAATTGGATTCCTTGCCTACCTCCGTGTTCGAACTCCCCGATCACCTCTCCCCCAAGGCCGACCCGGCGCTCATCGCTCACGACGAGGGGCACTTCACCGCCATGGCGCAGGCTCTCGCGCAGCTGAGCGCCGAGTTGTCCGACCGTCTGGACACCGCGCGCCGGGCGCCCGGCGGCAAGGGCCGGCAGGCCGTCGACCGGGACGAGGAGGTCCGCCGGCTGACCGCCCGCCTGCGCTCACTGAGCCGCTACGGGCTGGACCTGTGCCTGGGCCACGTGGTCCCGGCGGACAACCCCGAGCCCGTGTACATCGGGCGTCGCGGCCTCACCGACAGCACTGGTCGGCGGCTCCTGCTCGACTGGCGCTCACCCGCCGCCGAGCCGTTCTTCGGCGCGACCCACGCCAACCCGATGGGCCTGGCGAGCCGCCGCCGCTACCGCTGGACCCGCGGCCGGATCAGCGACTACTGGGACGAGGTGTTCACAGCGGACGGGCTCGTGGGGCACGCCGTCGCGCTCGACGACCAGTCCGCGTTCATCGCCAGTCTGGGCGGCGCCCGGTCGGCCCGGATGCGCGACGTGCTCAGCACGATCCAGGCGGACCAGGACGCCATCATCCGGGCGGAGTCGGCCGGCGCCCTCGTGGTCGACGGCGGTCCGGGCACCGGGAAGACAGTTGTCGCCCTGCACCGCACCGCGTACCTGCTCTACTCCGACCCGCGCCTCGGTCAGCGCCGGGGTGGGGTGCTCTTCGTGGGGCCGCACCAGCCCTACCTGGCGTACGTCGCCGACGTCCTGCCCAGCCTCGGCGAGGAGGACGTGCAGACCTGCACCCTGCGCGACCTCGTGCCCGAGGGGGCCACGGCAACGGCCGACACCGACCCGGAGGCGGCCCGGCTGAAGTCCTCGGCCGAGCTGGTCCGGGCGGTCGACGCGGCCGTCCGGTTCTACGAGGACCCGCCGGTCGCCCCGATGACGATCACGGTCGGCGACTCCGACGTACGGCTGAGCGCCGACGACTGGGCCGACGCGTTCCAGGCACCCGGGCCGGGCACGCCGCACAACGAGGCGCGCGAGGAGATCTGGGAGGAACTGCTCACCATCCTCGTCGACAGGTACGACGGCGACGACCCGGACGACGTGCTCCGCGACTCGCTGCTGCGTAACCGGGAACTGCGGGCGGCTGTCAACCGCGCCTGGCCGTTGCTCGACGCGGCCGAACTCGTGGGTGACCTGTGGTCGGTGCCCGCGTACCTGCGCAGGTGCGCGCCGTGGCTCAGCCCGGCTGAGGTCCGCAAGCTGCAACGCGACGAGCCCCGGGCCTGGACCGTGTCCGACCTGCCGCTGCTCGACGCGGCCCGGCAGCGCCTCGGCGACGCGGAGCGGTCGGGGCGCACCCGCCGGCGTGACCCGGCCGCCACTGTCGAACGCGAGCACATGGCCCGGGTCGTCGACGAACTGCTCGCGGCCGACACCTACGACGACGGGGAGGGCCTGCTGACGATGTTGCGTCAGCCCGACCTGCGCGACGCCCTGGTCGACGAGTCCGGACTGCCGGACGCCGACCCGGACCTGCTGGCCGGCCCGTTCGCGCACATCGTCGTCGACGAGGCGCAGGAGCTGACCGACGCCCACTGGCAGATGCTGCTGGCGCGCTGCCCGTCGCGCAGCTTCACCATCGTGGGCGACCGCGCCCAGGCCCGGCACGGGTTCACCGAGTCGTGGCAGGAACGCCTCAAGCGGGTCGGGCTGGACCGGGTCACAGTGGCCTCGTTAAGCATCAACTACCGGACGCCGGCGGAGGTCATGGCGCAGGCCGAGCCGGTCATCCGGGCCGTGCTCCCCGGCGCCAACGTGCCGACCTCGATCCGCGGCAACGGGCTCCCCGTCGTCCACGGATCGGTCGCGGACCTGGTGTCGATCCTCGACACCTGGCTCGCCGCGCACGCCGACGGGATCGCCTGCGTGATCGGCGACCCGGCGTTCCCGCCCACGGCCCGCGTCCGGTCACTGAGCCCGGAGCAGGCCAAGGGCCTGGAGTTCGACCTGGTCGTCCTCGTGGACCCGGAAACGTTCGGCACCGGCATCGAAGGGGCTGTCGACCGCTACGTCGCGATGACCCGGGCCACCCAGCAACTCGTGCTCCTTGCCAGTGGCTGAGGGCACGGATCACGCCGTCCGGCCAGGGCGAACACGGTGGCACCCAGCCCGACCCGCATCGTCACCAGGGCTGGGGGTTTGCGCCGCCGTTGAGGGCGATCGATACCCGATACGCTGCGCCCTGTGGAGTTCCAGGTGCTCGGGGATGTCGCGGCCAGCCACCGGGGCAGCCCGGTCGAGCTGGGTCGCCGACAGGAGCGCTGCCTGCTGGGGTTGCTGTTGCTGGAGCCCCGCCGGGTGCTGCTGACGGAACGTCTGATCGAGTTGCTCTGGAGTGACGTCGACGCGGCGGATCGTCGCGCTACCCTGCACACCTACGTGGCACGGCTGCGACGGAGACTCGCCCCGTACGGCGTTCGCATCGTCACGCGCGGCGCGGGCTACCTGATCGATGTGGACCCCGCGACGGTCGACCTGCACCGGTTCACGGCAGAGGTGGACCGGACGCGCACGATCGCCGATCCTGCGGTCCGTGCTCAGGCCCTGGCTGCGGCCCTCGACCTGTGGCGTGGCCCGCTGCTGGTCGGTGTGGCGGACGAGGCACTACGTCAGCGGCTCGGGCGTGGTCTTGAGGAGCGCCGGTTGGCCGCGTTCGAGCGACGGGTGGAGGCCGAACTGGCGGCCGGTGAGCATGTCCGGGTGGTGGGGCTGCTGGCCGACCTGGTGCGGGAGTTCCCCACCAGGGAACACGGGATCGAGCTGTTCATGGTGGCGCTGACTCGTGCCGGTCGGCGTGCCGAAGCCCTCGAGGTCTACCGTGACGCGCGCCGGACGCTTGTCGAGGAGTTCGGTGTCGAGCCCGGCCAGGATCTCCAGCGCCTGCACCAACGGATTCTCGCCGACGACCCGGATCTCGCGTTTCCGACGCTCAGCCATGCCGACAACACCTCGGCCGCGCCGCGGCACCTGCCGCGCGACATTCCGGGATTCATCGGCCGCGACGCGGATCTCGTGACCCTCGACAACGCCGCCAGCGACGACGGGGCGTCCTCCGGTGTCGCCCCGATCTGCACGATCGGCGGAATCGGCGGGCTCGGCAAGACGGCGTTGGCCGTGCACTGGGCGCATCGGGTGGCCTCGCGTTACCCGGACGGCCAGGTGTTCGTCAATCTGCGGGGCCACGGAACCGATTCGCCGACCCGTCCGATCGACGCACTCGGCCAGCTGTTGCGGGCGCTGAGCGTGCCACCGGAGCGCATACCCCTCGACGTCGACGAGGCGGCGGCCCTGTACCGGTCGACGCTCGCGGAGCGGCGGGTGTTGGTCCTGCTCGACAACGCCGTCTCCTCCGAACAGGTGCGTCCGCTGCTCCCGGCGTCGGCGTACTGCCTGACGGTCATCACCAGCCGCAATCGCCTCGATGGGCTGGTGGCCCACGAGGGGGCACAGAGCCTGAGGCTGGGCCTGTTGTCCGACGACGAGGCGTACCGGCTCGTGGCGACGATGATCGGCGCGGATCGTGCGGCGTCGGGCCGGGACGAGATCCTCCGACTGGCGGCGCTCTGCGGAAACCTGCCACTGGCCCTGCGCGTCGCCGCCGCACGGATCGTCGTGGACGAACGTCTGACCGTCCCGGATCTGCTGCTGGAGCTGGCTGACGCGCGAGAGCGGCTGTCCGGGCTGGCTGTCGAGGGCGACAGCGCGGTGCGCGGCGTCTTCGCGGTGTCCTATCGCGCCCTGCCGGCCGCCGCGGCGCGCGTGTTCCGGCTGTTGGGCCTCGTGCCGAACACGGCACTGTCGGCCGCGGCCACGGCGGTCCTCGCGGGCCAGGCCGAGAGCCAGATCCAGGAGCACATCGACGCGCTGGTGGACCGCCACCTCCTCGACGACGATGGCACGGGCCGCTACCAGATGCACGACCTGCTCCGGCTCTACGGCGCTGAGCGGGCTGAGCGGGAGGACTCCGATCACGATCGACTCCTGGCGGTGGGGCGGCTCACCGACGCGTATGTCCAGCAGGGTGTCGCCGCCCAGAGCGTGTTCCAGCGCCTTCGTACGTCGGTGCCCATGCGCATCGCGCATCCACTCGCGCAGGTGCCCACCTTCGACTCGATGGGTGCCGCCAGCGCGTGGTTCCAGGTGGAGGGCGGCAACCTGGTGGCGTTGGTCAGGATCTGCGACAACCTTGGACTGGCGCGAGAAACCTGGCAGCTCGCCGATTGCCAGTACAGCTTCCTGGTGCGAACCCACGCCCTGACCACGCTGCGGGAGACTCACGAGCTGGGGGTGGTCGCGGCGCGCCTCGACGACCGGCCGGACGGTGAGCGGCTGATGGCGAACGGCCTCGGGGTCGCCTACGCGCTGGGGCGGAATTTCGACAAGGCCATTCGGTGGATGGAGATTGCCGCGCAGGTCAACCTGGAGCAGATTTCCCCACGCGACGAGGTCGTCAGCCGGATGAACATTGGCAACGCCTACGGGCAGAAGGGCGACTGGGGCGAGTCCGAGAGGCACCTGCGCCTCGCCCTGGCCGGGGCTCGGCAGTTGGACGACGTCTTCATCCTGTGTGTCTGCCTGAGCAATCTCGGGTGGCTCTATACCGAGCAGGGGCGGGCGCAGGAGTCGCTCGCCCTCCTCGAAGAGGCGCTGCGGATCGCCGTCGACCACGACATTCGGCAGCAGATCCCACCGCTCGAGGTGCACCTCGCGCACCAGAACGCGAACCTCGCGCGGTACGAATCCACGGTTCGGCACGCCCGGGCAGCGGTGGCCCTGCGACACCTCGGCGATCATCTCAGCACCGCGCGCGGGCTCTACTGGCTCGGTGTCGGTCTCGACGGCCTCGGGGCCTCGGAGGAGGCGGTCGACAGTTGGCAGGAGTCTTTCGGGTTGATGACCGACATCGGCAGTGGCGACGCCGAGTATCCCGCTGCCGCCCTCGCGCGGGCCGGGCACCACAGCCAGACCGATCCGGCCTGACTCACCGGGCCGCCCTGGTCTGGTAAGGGTTTGGTCAGATCGCCGCGTCAGTCTCTCGGTAGAGCCGGCGTGAATCGCCGGGCCGGGTAGACCCAGAGGCTGTTTCCGCAGGGCCAGCACGGGGTGGCCCTGCGGAGACGTCGGAACTAGTTGCCGAGCGTGACATGGAGGATCTTCTCGTTGCTGTTGTTCGGGGTGCTGTCCTTGTCACCAACGTTGGTGGTGGTCAGCCACAGCCCTCCGTCGGGAGCCGGCTCCACCGTCCGCAACCGACCGTAGGTGCCACTGAAGTAGGTCTGCACGTTCGTCAGGCTGCTGCCGCTGATCACCGCGCGGTACATCCGAGCGCCTCGGGCGCAGGCCACGTACAGCGCGTCGCGCACGATCGTGATGCCGGAGCAGGACCCTTCGGCGGTCGGATAGGTGCGCGCCGGCGCGATGAATCCGGCCGTGCCGCAGGTGCCACTCGTGCCCTCGCAGGCCGGCCAACCGTAGTTCCCGCCCTTGGTGATCAGGTTGGTCTCGTCCATGACCGAGTTGCCGAACTCCTGCTCCCACAGCCGGCCCTGCGAGTCGAACGCCAGCCCCTGCGGGTTGCGGTGGCCGTAGCTCCACACGTAGTTGCCGAACGGGTTGTCCGAGGGGACTGTGCCGTCCGGGTTGAGTCGCAGGATCTTGCCTTCGAGGCTCGACCGGTCCTGGGCGTAGTTGCCGTTCTGGGCGTCGCCGGTGCTGGCGTACAGCTTGCCGTCCGGGCCGAACCGCAGGCGACCACCGTCGTGGTACTTGTTCCGCCGGATACCGCTGAGGAGCACCTGCTCGCTGGCGGTGTTGAGTCGCCCGTTCTCCAGCCTGATCCGGACGATGCGGTTGTCGCTCGGCGAGGTGTGCATGATGTACAGCCAGCGGTCGCTGGAGTAGCTGGCCGAGACGGCGAGCCCCAGCAGGCCGCCCTCACCGTCGGTGCTCTGCACGTTCGGCACCGTGCCCAGGTTGGTCTTGGCGCCGGTGGTCGGGTTGAGCTGGATGATGTCGTGCGCGTCGCGGCGGTTGTAGAGGACGCTGCCGTCCGGCAACGTCACCAGACCCCACGGGATGTCGGTGTCGGTGGTGACCTGCCGCACCCCGCACACCGGGTTGGCGCAGGCCGCGCCGGTGGTCACCGTCGCGGTGCCGCTGCGCGACGAGGCGTTGTCCTGCGCGTCCCGAGCCACAACGTAGTACTGGTAGGAGGTGTTTCCCGCCAGACCGCTGTCGGTGAACGTGGTCGCCGGCGGTGCGCCGGTGACCGTGCCGACCTTCACGCCGCCGCGAAAGATGTCGTACGCCCGGACTCCGATGTTGTCGGTCGACGCCGTCCAGCGCAGCGTCACAGTGGTGCCCGAGGCGGTGCCGGTGAGCTGTTGCGGCGCGGTCGGTGCCTGGGTGTCCGCCTGACAGGCCGGCGGGGTGATCGACACGGTGGTGCTCGCCTGGGACACGTTGCCGGCGGCGTCGCGGGCGTTGACGTACAGGCCCCAGGTCGCGCCGGCCACCACCGTCAGGTTGGTGGACAGCGTCGTGCCGCTCACCGACGTCATCAGCTGGCCGTCGTGGTAGATGTCGTAGAACGCCACAGCCACGTTGTCCGTCGAGGCGTTCCACGCGAAGGTCACCGAGTTGCAGGTCAGGCCGCTCACCCGTGGGCTGCCCGGCGCGGACGGCGGCTGACTGTCGGCGTTGCCGAGAGACGTCGTCCACCGCTGGTTGGACTGCCCGTTGCAGGTCCAGAGACCGACGGTGGTGCTGTTGGCGGTGCTGGCGCCGGACACGTCCAGGCACAGGCCGGACTGGACGCCGACGATGGTCCCGGAGGTGGTGATCCGCCAGCGTTGGTTGGCGCCGCCGGTGCAGCCACTGATCTGCGCCGCGGCGGGAGCGGTGGTGTCCTGGCCGATCACGTCGAGGCACATCGTCTCGTCGTAGACCCGCAGTTCCCCGGCCGAGGTCAAGGTCCACGCCTGGTTGGCCTGGCCATTGCAGTCGTAGATGTTGATGCCGGCGCCGGCGGTCCTGACGTTGCCGACCACGTCCAGGCAGCGACCGCTGGCCACGCCGACCACTGTCGACGGTGCCACGGCGGCTGCGGGCACGCCGACCGCCAGGCTCAGCAGCGTCACCGCCGCCATCGCCACCGGCAACAGCCGACGTCGACGGTGGCGTGGGTTGCTCCGCGCGATGACTCGCATCCGTCCTCCAGGCTCAGGGCATCGACCGGCCCACCCAGACGACCAAGCGCCCGACCAACCGAACGTGCACATCGACCATCAAAGATGCGATCGCCGCACATGTCAAACGATGTCCGCCGATCAGGGGCAAAACCATGGATCGGCGTACGCACCGCTCAGGTTCCCTGCAACGTCTCCCGAACGTACCGACGGGCGTGATGGATCCGGGACTTCAGCGTGCCGATCGGGATGCCCAGCTGCCCGGCGATCTCCTGATAGTCGAGCTGACACAGGTCGCGGAGCACGAGGGCCGTCGCCAGCTCCGGCCGGTGCGCCTCCAGCCGATCCAGCGCGTCCAGCAGATCGAGGCGCGATCCGGCGATGACGCTCGTCGTACGGGGGTCGGCCACCTCGACGGGCAGCAGCGTGCTGGGCCACTCGGCCGCTCGTCGCCGCAGTGACCGGTAGGTCTGGCGGGCGCAGTTGGCGACCACCGTGTGCAACCAGGTGGAGAAGAGCGACCGCCCCTCGAACCGTTGGATGTGCCGGGCCACCTGCAACAACGCGTCCTGCGCCGCCTCCTCCGCGTCCTGCCGACAGGGCAGGAACCGCCCGCACTGCTCCAGCACCCGTGGACCGATCGCGGCCAGCAGCGCGTCGAGTGCGCGGCTGTCGCCGGCCGCCGCCCGCCTCGCCAGCTCTTCGGTGTCAGATTCCTTCGCCACCCGCGCTCCCCCGCTCGTGGGCGTCACCGGAGTCCCGGTCGCCGGATAATACGATCGTGTCCATCCCGCCGCAGGTTGGCCGGTACCGCATCGCACGCCCCGTCGGCGCCGGTGCGTTCGCCACCGTGTGGCTGGCGTACGACGACGAGCTGCACTCGCCGGTGGCAGTGAAGGTGCTCGCCGACAACTGGTCACAGCGGGCCGACATCCGGGGGCGCTTCCGCCAGGAGGCCCGGTTCATGCGGCAGGTCGACTCCGATCACCTGGTCCGGGTGTTGGACATCGGTGAGTTGCCCGACGGCCGGCCGTACCTGGTGATGACGTACGCCGCCGGTGGCACGCTCGCCGACCGGCTGAGCGGCGGGCCGATGCCGGTGCGCTCGGCGCTGCGGATCGCCGCCGACATCGCCAGGGCGGTGTCGATCCTGCACGACAGCGGCGTGCTGCACCGCGACCTCAAACCGTCCAACGTGCTGTTCGACCCCAGCCCGGCCGGCGACCGGGTGTTGGTTGCCGACCTGGGGCTGGCCAAGACGCTCGCGCACGCGTCCGGGTTCACAGTGGTCGCCGGCACGCCCGCCTACATGGCGCCCGAGCAGCTCGTCCCCGGCGGAGGGATCGACGTGCGCGCCGACGTGTACGCGATCGGCGCGCTGACGCACCACATGTTGACCGGTTCGCCGCCCGGGCAGCCGGTGACGGCGGCACCCCGCGCACCCGCCGCCGTCGAGCGCGCCGTCCGCCGGGCGCTGCATCGCGATCCGGACCGCCGCTGGCCCACAGCGGCCGCGTACGCCACCGCGTTGGAGGGTCTGCTCGCCAGCCGGCAGTTGGCGGCCCGCCCGCCGCCGCGGCGCATCCGCCGGTTCCTCGCCGCCGTCGGCACCGTGACCGCGACGCTGGTCATGGCCGGATCCGCCACCGCCGCCACCGCGCCGCACGGCTGGACCCGGGTTGGCGACACGACCAGCACTGTCTCGGTGGCCGTTCCGAACGGCTGGGCGAGGCAACTGCGCGACGGCGGCTGGGACCCGGCGGTGATCGGTCTCGCCGAAGGGCGCGGCCCCGGCCTGCTCGTCGGGGAGGACCTCACCGATTGGTCCGATGTCGACAGCGAGACACCGGGGGTCTTTGTGGGAGTGAGCCGTGCTCTGCGCGGAGCGGAACGGCCGGCACTGCCCGATCACAGCGGATGCACGCCCACCGCCGGTCGGGCGGTCACCGTCGCCGCGCTCACTGGGACCGTCCGGCACTGGGCGCGATGCGGTGGCGCCCATACGTCGTTCAGCGAGGTCACCCTGGTCGCGGACGCCGGCACCTTCGGCGTGTACGTCCAGGTCAGGCAGACCGACGGCGTGGACCGCACCGACGAGATCCTCGGGACGTTGCGGGTGGACACGTCGAGGGTCACGCAACGCTAGTACCGTTCCCAGTTTCCGGCGAAGTCGACCGTGCGCCACCGACGCGTCTCGGTGCCGCCGTCCAACTTGCGGACGGTGGCCTGCACGGTCTCGCCCACCACCCGGTACGAGACGAACGTCATGACCCGGTCGCCGCTCGGACTGGAGTTGTCTCCCAGAATGATCGGGCGCGCCCACCGCTCTCGGCCGGTGTAGTCGAGCTGAACCGGCACGAGAGCCTGCCGACGCGCGGCGTTGGAGTTGCCAAGTTCGACGAGGACGAGCGCGTCCTCGGTCGACGGCGCGTTCGCCGGCTCCTCGGTGAGGAATTCGGCGTACACCGGCCGGGCGCCACCCGGCAGGATCCGGCAGGGCACGTCGAAGCCGTTCGACCCGTTCCGGAACACCACGGAGTTGTCGGACTCGCCGCAGAACTTCAGATCGCGGATCACCGCGTTGGGCCAGTCGGTCCGCCTGATCTCGCTCAGCGGCGTGGCCGGGCCGGAGGTGCGGGTGGCCGGAGCACCCGGGGTGGCGCTGCGGGTGGCCGGAGCACTCGGGCCCGCGCTGCCGGTCGCCGGAGCGCTCGACGCCGACGGGCTCGGCGGGCTCGCGCTGGTGGACGGAGAGCCGGCGGGCCCGGCGTCGCCGCCGACCCGTTTCACCGGTGACGTGCAACCGGCGATGAACGTAAGGGTGAGCATCGCACCGACGAGCAGGTTGCCGCGCATGGGTGGTCCTTCCTCCACGGGGTCTGTCACAGGGTTTGATGCACCGGTACGGGCGGTGGTTCACACGACCGGGGTGGCACTTCTGCCCACCATCGGTGCACCCGCCCCTCCTCCTCAAGTCGTATGCGCATCGCCGTCTCACGCCAGATGGCTCGGGGTGATCACTCGAACAGGCTTGTCCCAAGGCATCGGGTGACGCCGTACGGACCTGCTCCGGACACCCGTTCGCCAGGAAAGGCGCCGGCAGACCATGCGCTCTCTTCCCCTTCTCGGGCCCGGTTCACCCCGACCCGCCCGGCCGGTCGTCCGACTCGGCGCGGTGCTGGCGACCGCTGTGTCGTCCTCGCCGTGGGCGCCTCCGGCGACGGGCTCACCGTGACAGCGACCCCGATCCCCTGCACGGCGGTGGGTCCACCCCCAGTCGAGAGTGGACAACCCCGGAGTACGATCCCGGGCGTACCGCTGTGGTGACCTCCTGCTGACGACCCCTCGATAGGAGCCTGGCATGGCCGGCCCGGACGCCGAACTCGCCGCGAAGCTTCAGCCCGACGTGCCGCACGCGGCACGGATCTGGAACTACTGGATGGGCGGCAAGGACAACTTCCAGTCCGACCGGGCGGCCGGCGACGCTGTCGCCGAGGTCTACCCGGAGATCGTCCTCATGGCACAGCAGTCACGCGTGTTCCTGGTGCGGGCCGTGCGTTACCTCGCGGCCGAGGCGGGCATCCGGCAGTTCCTGGACATCGGCACCGGCCTGCCCACCATGCAGAACACGCACGCGGTCGCCCAGGGCATCGCGCCCGACTCGCGGATCGTCTACGTGGACAACGACCCGATGGTGCTGGTGCACGCGCGGGCACTGCTGGCCAGCACGACGTCGGAGGGTGTCACCACCTACGTCCCGGCCGACTACCACGACCCGGAGAAGATCCTCGCCGAGGCGGCGCAGACGCTCGACTTCGACCAGCCCATCGCCGTCATGTACATGGGCGTGATGGGCTACGAGCCCGACCTGGACGTGGTCCGCTCGATCGTCGGACACACGATGGACGCGGTGCCGTCCGGCTCCCACCTGGTGCTCTGGGACGGCACCGACACCAGCCCGGCGGTGGTCTCCGGTGCCGACCGGCTGGCGCAGAGCGGCGGGGTCCCGTACATCCTGCGCAGCCCGGAAGAGCTCGAGAGTTGCTTCGACGGGCTGACGATGGTGGAGCCGGGCCTGGTGCCGATCCCCCTGTGGCGACCGGAGGATCCCGACGCCGTCGGGATCGACGCCTACGGAGCGGTGGCCCGCAAGCCCTGACCGACACGACGTCCGCCCCGCTCCCGTTGTCGCGCCGGAGCGGGGCGGACGTCGTTCACCGCTCGCACGCCAGGGTCAGGCCGTCGGGCACCGCGCTGCCCGCCACGAGCAGACCGAACGTTGTCGCCCCGTCCAGCGCCAGCGTCCCGTTGTAGGAGGCGTTGCGGACGGTGACGTCGGCGCCGGCCGTCTCGGCCACCCCACCCCAGGCCGTCTGGACCCGCTCGTCACCGGACCACCGCCAGGAGACGCGCCACTGGTCCAGCGGCAGCGTCCCGGTGTTGCGGACCGTGACCGTCGCGACGAAGCCGCCGCCCCAGCGGGCGTCGATCGTGGCCGTCGCGCGGCAGGAAGTCAGCGAGGCGGTCCGCGCCGACCAGATCATGTATGGGTCGCGCTTACCGTCGGGGTCGCTGAACCGGTACCAGTACTCCGTGTCGGGTGTCAGACCCCCGATGGTCACCGTGCCGCTGCGCTCCGGCCCCGAGACGGCCTCGGCCACCGGCGTCCGCCACTGTTGGGCGTCCTCGCGGCTGGCAAAGAGGCTGACGGTCATCGGCGGGTCGTAACCGCAGGGCGGCCGGAAGAAGATCGAGTACGAGATGGTCACGCTCGTAGTGGTGACCCCGGCGACGCTCCCGGTGATCGGCAGAGCCGGCGGGCAGGTGAGGGTCGGCGACGGCGACGGCGTGGCCGACAGGGTGGGGGTGGGCGTCGCCTCGGTGGCGGTGGCCGTCCCGGTCCAGGCCGCCAGCGCCATGGTCGTGACAGCGAGGAACATGCGAAGCATTGGTGCCTCCGTGGTTACCGGGCACCGATGACCGAGGTGGTGGCCGGTGCCGCGCTCGGGTTCCGGTCGCCGACGAGGCTGCCCGGCACGGGTGACATCGTCACCTCGCGCCCCGTGGACCGGAGGAGATCTGGTGCGCGCTGGCTCCCCGAGCACGACCGAACCACAGCATGGCATTCGATGCGCATCGATACAACCCGATCCTGATCCCGTCGAACATCGTCCGTTTTCTCGTCGCCGCAGGGACACCCGCCGGGCGTCCGAGCCCCGAATGATTTATTACGGTCTATTCATTCGGACACGGGAGCACACCATGCTCGACGCAAGCAGCAGGACCCGGCGACCCCGGGTGGTGAGGGCACTTATCGCGGCAGGCGCTGCGGCGGCGCTGGCGACTGCCGCGCTGGCCGCACCGACCTCCGCCGACGCCGCCGTCAGCCGGGCCGAGCTGGCCCTCCGCTGGGCGCCCATCCACTACCAGGACGTCGACGCCACCGGCAGCCACGCCCTGAGCGGCCAGTCGGACTACCTCACCCGGGTCGACCTCGACGGCGACCTGGAGGGACGCAACAATTGGGAGCGGGCTGGCCAGGCAGGAACCGCGCTCGCCGCGCACGTGTACTACTCCGTCGTGGAGACGAGCACCCACTGGTACATCACGTACTTCTTCTTCCACCCTCGCGACTGGACGGACCACCCCTTCTTCGAGACCGAACACGAGAACGACGGTGAGGGCGCGCTGTTCGCGATCGAGCGCGACGGCTCCACGTACGGGGTTCTCCGCTCAGCCGTCACGGTCGCGCACAGTGACTTCTTCTCCTACACGCCGACCGGCAGCACCTGGACCAGCGGCGGGGAGAGCATCGACGGCACCCTGCGGTTCCAGGCGTCACCGCACGACACCTTCCAGCACCCGGTGACGGCGCAGGAGGCGCAGGGCCACGGCCTCAAGGCACACCCGCAGTACGACATCAACGGCGACGGCCTGGTCTACTACCCCTCGACCGTCGCCGAGACGCCGAGCAGCGGCAACGACCGCGACGTGCGGTATCAGCTGATCGACATCTTCGCCACTGGCGGCCTGTGGGCGCAGCGCTCCAACGCGAGCCTGTTCGCCAGTCTGGGCACGTTCGCCGGTGACACGTCCGGCGACTGCGGCGTCGGCACCTGGAGCTGTTCGACCAACTCGGCCAACGCGCCCTGGGGCTGGGACGACGGCAACGACACCCCCGCGCGGGGCGAGATCGCCAGCGACCCGGCGAAACTCTCGGCCGCGTACTTCACGGTGCCGACCGGCCTGGCACGCACCTACAGCTACAACCCGTACGCCGGCGCGGCGGCGGCGCTCGCCGAGGCGGCGAGGACGGCTCCGCCGACCGTCGACTGATCTCTTCGTCTCCCCGGGGTCGGACCGTCCTGGTCCGTCACCGGGGAGACGACTCCACCCGCACCCGGTCGCTCTCGTTGTCGGAGAGGAAGGACGCCAGCGCCTGCCCCTGCTCGGTCACGGCGGCCCGGTCGGCTGCGGAGAATCCACGCAGTGGGCTGACGGTCACGGTGCCCGACTCGACGGTCCAGGTCGCCGCGACCCGGCCGTCGACGAGCACCACGCGTTCGCCGGCCACCGAGAGGCCACGGTGGCCGTCGTCGATGATCCGGCTACGGTCGTCGTAGCCGAGGATCGCGTTGTCGAAAGCCGGCAGGAACCGCACCGGGGCGGGTGTCTCCGGGTCGGGGCGCGGCGCGTGTCCGACCGGGGAGTGACAGTCTCGGACGCGAGCGGATCGCCCCTCCGGGCGGTACGCGACTTCGCCCCGTCCGGCAGTGCCGGGCGGGACGAAGTGGAGCGGCGTGTACCGATCAGTGTTTGCCCAGGAAGATCCCGATGCCGTTGGCGACCATTCGCTCCGTACCGTCGGATGGGCTGTTGCGGGCGGTGGCTGCGGCCTGGCCCGGCTCGCGGACGGCGACAGTGCTCGAGCCGCCGCCGTCGAGGTTCACGGCGGCCTCCGCGCCGAGCGAGCGCATCAGGTCGGCCAGTTCGGCGATCGTGAACCCGGCGCTGGCCGGGGCGCGGCCGGCCAGGGCGACCAGGTACACGGTCCGACCGTCGGGGCTGACACCGGCCGCGCTGCGTACCGCGGCGGTCTTGGCGTCCAGGCCGGCCAGCGGCGCACCGTCGCGCAGGATCGGCGCGCCACCGACCGCGAAGGTCAGCTTCGGCTTGCCGGCGGAGACGAGCTTCTCGCGCACCTGCACCCGGTCGCCGACGGCGAGGTCGTCGAGCGCGTCCGCGCCGCTTTCCCGGCCGACCAGCACCTGGGTGTCGGCCGGGATCGCTCCCGCACCGGGCGTCTGGCCCACGGTGGTTACCACGCCGTCGCGGACGGTCACCTCGTAGGTGTGGGTGCTGCACGGGTCGCTGCGGTTCGTGTCGGTGCCGCAGGTGGACCGGACCCGGGAGGCGGTCCCCCAGTCGGCGGTGAACAGGCCGACGCCGTCCACCGGCAGCGCGTACTGGTTGAGGCCGCCCAGCGCGATCGTGCCCTTCCTGCTACGCACCTCGCCGTCGAGGCTCAGGGTGTCGACGCGCGCCTTGCCGTTCACGCCGACGCCGAACACGTCCCGGGTCGAGGTGCCGGGGGCGAGGCCGGGGCCGAAACGCTGAGCGGTCGGCACCGCGAACTTCAGCTCCTCGCCGTCGGCGATCTCGGGACCGGACGACGAGTAGGTCGGGGTGACGCCGACGTGCGTCTCACTGTTGTTGAAGAAGTCGCCGTTGACGCCGGCGACGGCACCCTGCTCGTTCGTCATCGCCGAGACGACAGTGCGCTGCGCCACCGCGTCGGGGTGCAGCAGGTCCAGGGAGACCTTGTTCTTCTTGAGGTCGGCCGTGAGCAGGTAACCGACGGTGACGCCCCGGGGCGTGGGCACCTCGAAGGAGCCGTAGGTGACGCCCGGGGCGAGTTGCTCGGTCGAGGTGATGGTGATCGGGGTGTCCGTCGCGGGTACCGTGGCGGTCGCGGCGTGGGCGACGCCGGCCGGCGTCACGAGTGTGGTCAGCGCCGCCGCGAGCAGCAGCGCCAGACGTGGGCGTACGAGGTGCGGTGACCTCATTGCCGCTCCCTTCCTGATGCGTTCCTGGCCTGGGCCGGGATGGTCGAGCCGGGCCGGCGCTTGACCGGACCAGCGATGATCTACCTGGCCAGCCGATCACCCGGGGGTGAACGCGGAAGGCTGCGGACGTGAACCGCCCGCACCGTCTTGATCAACTGCCGGAGCGGCGCCGCCCTCGGGGCGCCAAAAAGTTTTGTGCACTTCCTACAACTGAGGGACGGTGGGTTCGGTGGTTGCGCCATAGCGCTGGCCGCCGCCACGCGGAAAGGTGATCACTGCTGGGAGCCGTCGTCTCTCGGCACGCAGGTCGAGGTCTAGCTAAGGGGTTTTTCGGGTGTTCAACCGTGTCGCCATCGTCAACCGTGGTGAAGCCGCCATGCGGCTCATCCACGCGGTCCGCGAGCTGGCCGCGGAGACCGGCATCCAGCTCGAAACCGTGGCTCTCTACACCGATGTCGACCGCAACGCCACATTCGTCCGAGAAGCGGACATCGCCTACGATCTCGGCCCGGCATCCGCCCGCCCGTACCTCAACCTGGCCGTGCTGGAGCGCGCCCTGACCGAGACCGGGGCCGACGCCGCGTGGGTCGGCTGGGGCTTCGTCGCCGAGGATCCGGCGTTCGCGGAGCTGTGCGAGAAGATCGGCGTCACCTTCGTCGGGCCGAGCCCGGACGCCATGCGCCAACTCGGTGACAAGATCGGCTCGAAACTGATCGCCGAGAAGGTCGGCGTGCCGGTCGCGCCGTGGAGCCGCGGCGCCGTCGAAACCCTGGACGCCGCCAGGGTCTCGGCGGCCGAGGTCGGCTACCCGCTGATGCTGAAGGCGACCGCGGGCGGCGGCGGGCGCGGCATCCGCGTGGTCAGGAACGAAGCCGAGCTGGTCGACGCGTACGAGCGCACCAGCCAGGAGGCCGCACGGGCGTTCGGCAGCGGCATCGTGTTCCTGGAGCGCCTGGTCACCGGGGCCCGGCACGTCGAGGTCCAGGTGATCGCCGACGGGCAGGGCACCGCGTGGGCGCTCGGCGTCCGCGACTGCTCGGTGCAGCGACGCAACCAGAAGGTCATCGAGGAGTCGGCGTCGCCGGTGCTCGACGCGGCGCAGGCCGCCGAGCTGAAGACGTCGGCCGAGCGGCTGGCCATCGCGGTCGGCTACCGCGGCGCGGCGACCGTCGAGTTCCTCTACCACCCCGGCGACCGGCTGTTCGCGTTCCTTGAGGTCAACACCCGCCTCCAGGTCGAGCACCCGATCACCGAGCTGACCACCGGGTTCGACCTGGTCAAGGCCCAGCTGCACGTCGCCTCCGGCGGGCGCCTCGAAGGTGCGCCGCCGGCCGAACGCGGGCACGCCATCGAGGCACGGCTCAACGCCGAGGACCCCGACCGCGACTTCGCGCCGTCGCCCGGCCGCATCGCCCGGCTGGACCTGCCCAGTGGCCCCGGCATCCGGGTGGACACCGGCGTCAGCGAGGGCGACACCATCCCGGCCGACTTCGACTCGATGATCGCGAAGATCATCGCGTACGGCCGTGACCGCGACGAGGCGCTCGGCAAGCTGCGCCGGGCGATGGCGAACACCACCGTGATCATCGAGGGTGGGGCGACGAACAAGAGCTTCGTGCTCGACCTGCTCGACCAGCCCGAGGTGATCGACGCCAGCGCGGACACCGGCTGGATCGACCGCGTCCGCGGCGAGGGCCGGCTCGTCACACACCGCCACTCCGCGGTCGCCCTGGCGGCCGCCGCCATCGAGGCGTACGAGGAGGAGGAGCGCGTCGAGCGGCAGCGGCTGCTGTCGACGGCGGCCGGTGGACGTCCGCAGGTGCAGCACGCCAGCGGCCGACCGTTGGACCTCAAGCTGCGCGGCGTCGGTTACCGCACGCGGGTGGCACGCGTCGGCGCGCACCGGTTCCGGGTCGGCATCGAGACCGGCCCCGTCGTGCGCACCGCCGACGTCGAACTCGACCGCTTCGACCGGCACACCGGTCAGATCGTCGTCAACGGCATCCGCTACCGCCTACTCACCGGCACGTACGGGCCGACCCACCTGGTCGAGGTGGACGGCGTGACGCACCGGGTCAGCCGGGACGAGGGCGGCGTCCTGCGCTCCCCGATGCCCGCGCTCGTCGTCGCCACGCCACTGGGGGTCGGCGCAGAGGTCGAGGCGGGCGCGCCGGTGCTGGTGCTGGAAGCGATGAAGATGGAGACGGTGCTGCGGGCGCCGTTCAAGGCGCGGCTGAAGGAGTGCGCCGTCTCGGTGGGTAGCCAGGTGGAGGCGGGTGCGCCGCTGCTGCGCCTGGAGCCGCTCGCGGACGACGCCGAGGAGACCGCTGACGACCCGACCGCCGAGACCGTCGAACTGGACCTGCCCACCGCCGCCGCGGACATCCCGGCGTACGAGCGCAGCAGGCGCGGTCAGGAGGACCTGCGCGGTCTGCTGCTCGGCTTCGACGTCGACCCGCACGACGACAGTCGGGTGCTCGACGGCTACCTCACCGCACGGCGGGCGGCCATCGAGGACGGTCAGCGGCCGCTCGCCGCCGAGCTCGACCTCATCGACGTGTTCGCCGATCTCGCCGAGCTGAGTCGCAACCGGCCGACGGGCGAGGACGGCGGCGCCGCGCACGTGCACAGCGCCCGGGAGTACTTCCACACCTACCTGCAGAGCCTCGACGTCGAGCGGGCCGGGCTGCCGGACGCCTTCCAGACCAGGCTCGGCAAGGCGCTCGGCCGGTACGGCGTCACCGACCTGGAGCGCTCCCCCGCCCTCGAAGCCGCCGTCTTCCGGATCTTCCTCGCCCAGCAGCGCGCGTCCGCGGACGCGCAGGTCATCGCGACGCTGCTGCGCGCCTGGCTGCAGGAGACCCCGCCGGACGAGACGCTGCGCGAGCCGGCCGGCCTCGCGCTGGAGCGGCTGATCGCCGCGACGCAGGTGCGCTTCCCCGTGGTCGCGGACCTTGCCCGTGGCGTGGTGTTCGCCTGGTTCGCCCAGCCGCTGCTGCGCCGCAACCGCGCCCGCGTCTACGCCGAGGTCCGCGGGCACCTGCGGCACCTGGACGCGCACCCGGACGCGGCGGACCGCGCCGAGCGCATCGCCGAGATGGTGCGCAGCACCGAGCCTCTGGTCCGGCTGCTCGGCCAGCGGCTCGTCCGCGACCACCTCGACAACGCGGTCATGTTGGAGGTGCTGACCCGGCGGTACTACGGCAACCGGGCGCTCACCAGCGTGCGTACCCACCAGGTCGCGGACTGCACGTTCGTGGTCGCCGAGCGCGCCGACTCGAGCGTGGTCTCCGCCGCGGTGAGCTTCGACGCGCTGGGCAGCGCCCTGCGTGGGCTGGCCGAGCTGGCCACCGGCGAGGACTCCGTGGACGCTGACATCTACCTCGGCTGGGAGAACCAGCCGGAGGACTTCGACGCGATGGCGGACGCGCTGGCCGAGGTCATCGCCGCGCACCCGCTGCCGTCCCAGGTCCGTCGGGTGACCACCACCGTCGCGGGCCGCGGCGGGTCGGTGATGCACCACCACTTCACGTTCCGCCCGTCCGGCGCCCAGCTGACCGAGGACCGGCTGATCCGCGGGCTGCACCCGTACATCGCGCAGCGGATGCAGCTGGAGCGGCTGCACAAGTTCGACCTGACCCGGCTGCCGTCGTCGGACGAGGAGGTCTACCTCTTCCAGTGCGTGGCGCGGGAGAACCGGGCCGACGAGCGCCTCGTGGCGTTCGCGCAGGTGCGTGACCTGACCGAGCTTCGCGAGCAGGACGGCCGCCTGGTCGCGCTGCCGACGGCCGAGGACGCCATCGCCACCTGCCTCGACTCGATCCGCCGCGCCCAGTCGCGGCGGCCGTCGAAGACGCGCTTCAACACCAACCGGATCGTGGTCTACGTGTGGCCGCCGAGCGAGCTGACCCGCGAGGAGATGGAGATGATCGCCGGGCGCGTCCGCCCGACGACCGCGGGCGCCGGCCTGGAGGAGATCCTGTTCATCGCGCGGCAGCGCGACCGCCGGACCGGCGAGCTGACCAAGATCGCCGTACGGATCTCGTTCGACGCCGCGGGCGGGGCCGAGCTGGCCGTCGGGGAGCCGCCGGTCGAGCCGATCGAACCGCTCGACGAGTACCGGCTCAAGGTGCTGCGGGCCAGCAGCCGCAACACCGTCTACCCGTACGAGCTGACCGGTCGGCTCGGTGACTTCGTCGAGCACGACCTCGACGACGCCCACGCCGTGCAGGATGGACGGTGCTCGTCTCCGCCCAAAACCGGCTCCGACTGCGCTCCGTCGCTGGTACCGGTGCAGCGGCCGAAGGGGCGCAACAGCGCCGCCATCGTGGCCGGGGTGGTCACGACCCCGACGGAGCGTTACCCGCAGGGTGTCACCCGGGTGGTGCTGCTCGGCGACCCGACGAAGTCGCTGGGCGCCCTGTCCGAGCCGGAGTGCCGGCGCGTGATCGCCGCACTGGACCTGGCCGAGCGGATGCAGGTGCCGCTGGAGTGGTGGGCGCTGTCCGCCGGGGCGCGGATCTCGATGACCTCCGGTACGGAGAACATGGACTGGGTGGCGGCGGCGCTGAAGCGGATCGTCGAGTTCACCCAGGCCGGCGGTGAGATCAACATCGTCGTCGCGGGCATCAACGTCGGCGCGCAGCCGTACTGGAACGCCGAGGCGACGATGCTCATGCACACCAAGGGCATCCTGGTGATGACGCCCGACTCGGCGATGGTGCTCACCGGCAAGCAGTCCCTCGACTTCTCCGGTGGTGTGTCGGCCGAGGACAACTTCGGCATCGGCGGCTACGACCGGGTGATGGGGCCGAACGGGCAGGCGCAGTACTGGGCGCCGAACCTGACGGCCGCACGGGACGTGGTGATGGCGCACTACGACCACACGTACGTCGCGCCCGGCGAGGACGCGCCCCGACGGGCCGTCACCACCGACCCGGCCGACCGCGACATCTCCACCTTCCCGCACGACGTGGCGGACAGCGCCTTCACCACCGTCGGGGAGATCTTCTCCGTCGAGACCAACCCGGACCGCAAGAAGCCGTTCGACATCCGTACGGTGATGCGGGCCCTCTCCGACCAGGACCACCCGGTGCTGGAGCGCTGGGCCGGCATGGCGGACGCGGACACCGCGGTCGTGCAGGACGTCCACCTCGGTGGCATCCCGGTCTGCCTGCTCGGCATCGAGTCCCGGTCGGTGCCGCGGCACGGCTTCCCGCCCACCGACGGTCCGGACACCTACACGGCGGGCACGCTGTTCCCCCGCTCGTCGAAGAAGGCCGCGCGGGCGATCAACGCGGCCAGCGGCAACCGGCCGCTCGTCGTGCTGGCGAACCTGTCCGGCTTCGACGGTTCGCCGGAGTCGATGCGCAAGCTGCAACTGGAGTACGGCGCCGAGATCGGCCGGGCGATCGTGAACTTCCGGGGACCCATCGTCTTCTGTGTGATCTCGCGCTACCACGGCGGTGCGTTCGTGGTGTTCTCGAAGGCGCTGAACCCGAACATGACGGTGCTGGCGCTGGAGGGCTCGTTCGCCTCGGTGCTCGGTGGCGCACCCGCCGCCGCCGTGGTGTTCTCCGCCGACGTCAACGCCCGTACCGCTGCCGACTCGCGGGTGCGGGACCTGGAGGCCCGCACCGCCGCCTCGGCCGGCACCGAACGCGCCGCGCTGACCGCGGAGCTCGACGAGCTGCGCTCGTCGGTGCGCGCGGAGAAGCTCAGTGAGGTGGCCGCGGAGTTCGACCGGGTGCACAACATTCACCGCGCCGTCGAGGTCGGCTCGGTGGACGCCGTCATCCGCGCCGCCGAGCTGCGTCCGCGCATCATCGAGGCCATCGAGACCCGGCTGGGTTAGCGCGGCCGGCACGCCCGCACCAGGTCAGCACCACCGGTCGTCGACCGGTGGTGCTGACCACCGTCGGCAGCGGGAAGCGTTTGTCCTCAGCCGGTTCGTTGCTCGTGGCTCGGATCGGTGTCGGCCTGCCAGGCGGCGACGAGATCCTCGCGTGCCCGGGCGACCCGGGAACGGATCGTGCCGACGGGGCACTGGCAGACCTCCGCCGCCTCGGCGTAGGACAGGCCGAGCACCTGGGTGGCGACGAACGCCTCCCGGCGCTCCCGGGTCAGGCCGGCGATCAACTGTTGCAGGGTCACGCTCTCGTCGGCGCCGACCGTGATCGCACCGGCGGCCTCGGCCGCCGTCTGCCAGTCTGGCACCGACGCCATCCTCGGCCGGGCCACCGCCGTCCGGACATGATCAACGGCAACGCGCCGGGCGATCGTGAACACCCAGGTACGGGCCGACGAGCGGCCGGCGAAGCCAGGCAGGTTGCGAAATGCCCGCAGGAACGTCTCCTGGGTCAGGTCGTCGGCCTCCCCCGGCCCGGCCAGGTGCGACAGGAACCGCCAGACCTGGTCCTGTAGTGCCCGGATGAACGCCGTGGCGGCCTGCCGGTCACCCTGGCCTGCCTCCCGTGCCCACCGGGTCACCTGGTCGTCGTCAGCGACGCCGTTCCGCACAGACCACCGTCCTGTGTGCCACGGGCGCTCCTTCATGCCGAGATGCCGTCGTCGGAACGCCGCCGGTCGGCCGCGCACTCTGGTGGTCGCCGGCCGGGCCGGAAAAGTTCCCGGGCTTCCCACTTTCGGCTGATCTCGCGGATGTCCGAGGTGACGGGAACGATGCCGACGGGACCGCTCAGGATGCGCCGTCCTGGTGCTCCCCCACCGGCACCGGGCCGGGCAGGCCGAGGCCCTTGACGGCCGCCGCGACCAGTGCCTCCGGGGCCAGCGAGACATCGAGTACGAGCACCGACTCGTCCGGCGCGGCAGGTTCCAGCGTGGCGAGCTGCGACTCCAGCAGACTCGCCGGCATGTAGTGCCCCTGACGTCGGGCCAAGCGGGCTCGGATGACCTCCGCTGGCCCGTCCAGGTGCACAAAGTCCACTCGGAGCGGGCCCTGGCGCAGCACATCCCGGTATGACCGCTTCAACGCCGAACAGGCCAGCACCGTGGACCGGCCCTCCGCGCCACGCTCGGCGATCCACGCCGCGATGTCCCGCAGCCAGGGCCACCGGGTGGTGTCGTCCAGCGGTACGCCGGAGCGCATCCGCGCCACGTTCTCCGGGGAGTGGAACTCGTCCGCCTCGGCGAAGGTCAGCCCGCTCGCCGCGCTGATCCCGCGCGCCACGGTGGTCTTGCCGGCCCCGGAGACGCCCATCACCACGACGTGCCGGGTCGGCCGGGCGCCGCGTCGCTCACCAGTCATGGACCGTGCCGTCCTTGAGCCGGTTGAACGGCAGGTACGCCGGCTCGTACGGGAACCGGGCCGCCGCCTCCTCGTCCAGCTCCACCCCGATCCCCGGCTGGTCGCCCGGGTGCAGGTAGCCGTCGGTGAAGGTGAACGACTGCCGGAACACCTCGTTGGCCAGCGGGGTGTGCTTCATGTACTCCTGGATCCCGAAGTTGTGGATGGCCAGGTCCAGGTGCAGCGCCGCGGCCATACCCACCGGGGAGATGTCGGTGGGGCCGTGGATACCGGACTTGATCTGGTACTGGGCGGCGAAGTCGAGCAGCTTGCGCATGGCGGTGATGCCGCCGGTGTGGGTGACCGCGGACCGGACGTAGTCGATCAACTGCTCCCGGATCAGGGTCTGGTAGTCCCAGACCGTGTTGAAGACCTCGCCGATGGCCAGCGGGGTGGTGGTGTGCTGGCGGACCAACCGCAGCGCCTCCTGGTTCTCGGCCGGGGTGCAGTCCTCCAGCCAGAACAGGTCGTACGGTTCGAGGGCCTTGCCGAGCTTGGCGGCCTGGATCGGGGTCATCCGGTGGTGACCGTCGTGCAGCAGCGGCAACTCCGGGCCGAACTCGCCGCGCACCGCCTCGAAGACCGACGGCAGGTGGCGCAGGTACGCGCGGGTGTCCCAGTCCTCCTCGGCGGGCAGCGGGGTGCGCTGCGCGGGCTCGTAGTCGTAGCGCTGGCCGGTGGAGCTGGGCTGCGCGGCCACGCCGTAGACCGCGTTGATCCCCGGCACCGAGGTCTGCACCCGGATCGACCGGAAGCCCTCGTCGAGGTGGCGGCGGATCGAGTCGAACAGCTCGGGGATGTCCCGTCCCGACGCGTGCCCGTACGCCATGATGCCGGTGCGGGACGCGCCGCCCAGCAGTTGGTACAGCGGCATGCCGGCGGCCTTGGCCTTGATGTCCCAGAGCGCCACGTCCACCGCGGCGATGGCCGCCATGGTGACCGGGCCACGCCGCCAGTACGCCGACCGGTACAGGAACTGCCAGGTGTCCTCGATCCGGTGCGGGTCCCGCCCCATCAGCAGTGGGGCGACGTGGTCGCGCAGGTACGAGGCGACGGAGAGCTCACGGCCGTTGAGGGTGGCGTCGCCCAGACCGGTGAGGCCCTCATCAGTGGTGATCTTGAGGGTGACGAAGTTCCGGTCGGGGCTGGACACGATGATGTCCGCTGCGACGATCTTCACGGGGTGCCTTTCGTTAGTGCCGGTCGGGGTCTCACCACTCCGCGTAGGAGCCGTCGGGGTGCCGCCAGGTCGGGCTGCGCCAGGCGTGCCCGCGCTTGTCCGCGGTCCGTACCGCGTGTTCGTCGATCTCGATGCCGAGACCGGGAGCGGTCAGCCGCTGCACGTACCCGTCGACGAAGGTGAGCGGGGTCTGGTCGAGGCAGTAGTCGAGCACCTCGGCGCCCTGGTTGTAGTGGATGCCGATGCTCTGCTCCTGGATCAGGAAGTTGGGCGTGGCGAAGCCGACCTGGAGGCAGGCGGCGAGGGCGATCGGCCCGAGCGGGCAGTGCGGGGCGAGTTGCACGTCGTACACCTCGGCCAGCGTGGCGATCTTGCGGACCTCGGTGATGCCGCCGGCGTGCGCGAGGTCCGGTTGGGCCACGGCGATGCCGGCCTGCAACACGGGCAGGAACTCCTGCCGGTTGTAGAGCCGCTCCCCGGTCGAGATGGGGGTGGTCGTGCAGCGGACGACCTCACCGATCAGGTGCGAGTTTTCCGGCACCACCGGTTCTTCCAGGAAGAACGGCCGGTAGGGCTCCAGCAGTGGGGCGACCCGCCGGACGTTGGCGAGGGTGAACCGGCCGTGGAAGTCGACGGCGACGTCGCGGTCGTCGCCGAGGACCTCGCGGGCGACGGCCACCCGCTGCACCACAGCGTCGAGGTCGGCGACCGAGGCGAGCGCACCCATCCGCCCGGACGCGTTCATCTTCACAGCGGTCAGGCCCGCCTCGATCCGGGCGCTGATCTGGTCGCGGATCTCGGCGGGTTCGTCACCACCGATCCAGCCGTAGACCCGGATCCGGTCCCGGACCGGTCCGCCGAGGAGCTGGTGCACCGGGGCGCCGTAGTGCTTGCCGGCGATGTCCCAGAGCGCCTGGTCCAGGCCGGACACCGCGCTGGCCAGGATCGGACCGCCCCGGTAGAAGGACCCCTTGGTGAGCACCTGCCAGTGGTCCTCAATGCGCAGCGCGTCTCGCCCGACGAGCACCTCGCTGAGTTGGTGGACGGCCGTGCGCACGGTCTCGGACTGGCCCTCGCAGGTCGCCTCGCCCCAGCCGACGATGCCGGAGTCGGTCTCGATCCGGACGAACAGCCAGCGGGGCGCGACCAGGAAGGTCTCCACAGTTGCGATGGTCGTCATGACCCGGTCAGCCCTTCGTGGCACCGGCGGTGAGGCCGGAGACGACGTACTTCTGCACGAACAGGGCGATCAGCATGATCGGCAGGGTGACCACTGTCGCGGCGGCCATCAGGCCGCCCCAGTCGATGCTGGCGTAGCCGACGAAGTCGAAGATCGCGACGGGGAGCGTCTTCGTGTCGGAGCCGGAGAGCACCAGGGCGAACATGAAGTTGTTCCAGGAGAAGATGAAGGAGAGGATGCCGGCGGTTGCGACGCCGGGCACCGACAGCGGCAGGGTGATCCGCCGGAACGCGCCGATGTGGGTCAGCCCGTCGACGAGCGCGGCCTCTTCCAACTCGGCCGGCAGCCCGTCGAAGTAGCCCATCATGATATAGACGATCAGCGGCAGCGACACGAACATGTGGCTGAGGATCAGCACTGTGAAGCCGCCGACCATCTTCAGGTTCGAGAAGACGTAGTACCAGGGCACCAGGAGCGAGACGCCGGGGATCACCCGGGCCATGAGCACGACGAGCGCGGACTTCTTCATGCTGAACCGGCTCATCGAGTACGCGGCGGGCACCCCGAGCAGGAGCGAGAGCGTGGTGGCCACGAACGCTACCCAGAGGCTGTTGCCGATGAACTCGAGATAGTTCGCCTGCTGGAGAACTGTCTCGTAGTTCTTCAGGCTGGGCGAGAAGACGAACGTCTTGGCCGTGTCGTAGATGTCCACGTTGGTCTTGAACGACGCGGCGATCATCCACAGCAGGGGCGCCATCAGCGCGAACACCACGACGAGGAGAGCCGAGTTGCGGAACACCCGGTACGGCTTGCTCGGCTTCATCGGCCCAGCCCCTTCTTGCGATACGTGAGGGCCCACATCACCCCGATGATGATCAGGAAGAAGATGATGAGGACTGTCGACGAGACGCCGTAGTCGTTGTAGTCGAAGCTGAGGCCGTACGCGTACACGTTGAGGGTCTCGACCTCGTGGAAGGAACCACCGCCGCGACCCTTCGTGGCGTAGAGGATGTCGAACGTCTTGAGCGCGTCGATGCCGCGCAGCAGGATGGCGACGATCACCGTGGGCATCAGCAGCGGCAGCGTGACGTGCCGGAACCGCTGCCAGCTGCTGGCGCCGTCGATCCGGGCGGCCTCCTGGGGCTCGTCGGAGAGCGAGGTGAGCCCGGCGAGCAGGATCAGCACGACCATCGGGGTCCACTGCCAGATGTCGATGAACATCGTCGTCGGCAGAGCCGAGTGCTGCCCGGCCAGCCAGGGCTGTGGGCCGATCCCGATCCAGCCGAGCAGCTGGTTCGCCATCCCGATGTTGGGGTCGAAGATCAGGCGCCACATCATGCCGACCGCCACCGGGGTGGCCACCAGCGGCAGGAGGATCGCGACGCGTACCCACTTCTCGCCGCGGAAGGGCCGCCACAGCAGCAGGGCGATCGCCATGCCGAGGACGACCTCGAAGAGCAGCACGACGCCTGTGAAGAGGACCGTGCGCCAGACCGCCGGCCAGAACCTGTCGGTGTCGGTGAGCACGTCGAGGTAGTTCTGGAAGCCGATGAACTCGGACTCGGCGCGTACCGAGCCCTCGGCGTCGGTCAGGCTCAGGTACCCGGTCCACGCCACCGGAAAGATGATCAGCACGGCGACGAACGCCATGGCGGGTGCCGCGAAGAGCCACTTGCGGTGCTCGTTGGCCCAACGCGACAAGGCCGACGTCGTATCCACTGACGCCGCGGGGGTCTCGGGCGAGTCGGTACGGGGGGTGAGAACGGCTGACATTGGGATCTCCGGGTTGGAGGGTCAGGTCCCGGCGAGGCGGCGGCACCCGCCGGCACCGCCGCCCAGCGCGTGGGTTACTTCGCCTCGTCGTCGAGGAACTTCTGGAACGCCGCGTTCGCCGTGTCCGCCGAGCTGGCGGCGTCCTTGCCGGTGATCGCGTCGACGATCGGCTGGCCGACGATCTCCCGCGCCTGGGCCACCTTGACCACCAGCGGACGGTCGTGCCCGACGCCGTTGGCGGTGCTGACCGTGTTGGCCTCGGCAAGGTCCTTCGGGTAGGAGGCGGTACCCGCCGGGTTCGCCCAGACCGAGGCGCGGGCACCGGGTACGCCGGCCGTCTGCTGCGCCAGCGCCTGCTCCTTGCCGGCGGCCCACTGGATGAACTTCCAGGCGTTGTCCTTGTTCTCCGAGCTGTCGTTCACGCCGAGCGCCCAGGACGGGATGTTGTACGGCTTCGATCCGGCCGGGCCGGCCGGGAAGGCGGCGAAGCCGACGGAGTCGACGACCTTGGACTTGGTCGGGTCGGTGGCGTTCTTGTAGAGCGAGTTGGCCTCGGTGTAGAAGGCGGCCTTGCCCTGCGTGAAGATCGCCATCGCCTCCGACCAGCTCATGTCGGTGCTGATGTTCTCCGGGCCGTGGTCCCTGAGCAGCCCGCCGTAGTAGGCGTACGCCTGCTTGGCCTGCTCGGTGTTGACTGTGGCCTTTCCGCTGGAGTCCACGAAGTCGCCGCCGAAGCTGAAGAGGAAGCTGGAGAACTGCGTGACGGCGGCGGCCTTGCCGGTGCGCGCGACGAAGCCGGCGACGCCCGGGTTGTCGGCCTCGATCTTCGCGGCCTGTGCCTTGAGTTCGTCGAGGGTCTTGGGCGGCGCGGTGAAGCCGGACTTCGTCAGCAGGTCCTTGCGGTAGTAGAGGACCTCCTGCTCGGTGATGATCGGCAGCCCGACGATGTTGTCCTCATAGGTCGTCGCCTGCATCGGCCCGGCCTGGAAGTCGCCGATCTCGAAGGCGCTGTCGGACTTGACCCTCTCGCTCAGGTCGGCGAGGTACTTGTTCTTGGCGAACAGCTTCCCCTCCTGCAGGGGCCGGTACATCATCACGTCGAGGTCGTCGGACCCGGCGTTCAGCTTGACGTTGTACTGGTCGGAGAGCTGGTCCTCACCGAGCTGGGTGACGTCGACAGTGAGGCCGGACTGCTTCTCGAACTCCGGCAGGGCCTTCCTGATGTTCTCGGTCCACACGTGGTTGACAAGTGTCACGCGAACGGTCTTGGAGTCCTCGCCGCTGCCGTCGCCGCCGCAGGCGGCCAGGCTCATGGCGGTGACCACGGCCAGAGAAGTGCCGATTATCGATCGACGTCGCACGCTTGTCTCTCCTTCTGTCGTGGCCGCCGCCCCCCGAGGGAGCCGCTACCTCGGCGTTACATCCGCTTAACATCGGGATGCTAGGCCGATAAAGCCGACTACCTCAAGAGGTACATACAAATGATATGATCTTTGGGTGGAACCGTCCTCAACAGAGGTTGCAGCCGTTCCGGCCCTCCCCGCCGAGTCCGGGCTGCACGCGCGCGTCCTCGAACACCTCGGCACCGCCATCTGCGGCGGAGAGCTGGCACCCGGATCGGTCCTCAACATCGACGAGCTGGTCGACAGGTACGCCGTGTCCCGCTCGGTCGTCCGCGAGGTGTTGCGGGTGCTGGCCTCGATGGGATTCATCGAGGCGCGCCGACGGGTGGGAGTGATGATCCGACCGGCGAGTGCGTGGAACGTCTTCGACCCGCAGGTGATCCGCTGGCGTCTCGCCTCGGCCGGCCGGATGGCCCAGCTCCGCTCGATCACCGAGCTACGCACCGCCGTCGAGCCGCACGCGGCCTTCCTGGCCGCCAGCCGGATCGGCCGTGACGAGGCGAGCGACCTCGTCGGGCTGGCGGCGAAGATGTGGGCCGCCGGCGAGGCCGGCGACGAGGAGCGCTTCCTGCACCTCGACATCGAGTTTCACAGGCGCGTCCTGCTAGCCTCCGGCAACGAGATGTTCGTCCGGCTGCAGGAGCTGGTCGCGGAGGTGCTCACCGGCCGGCACAAGCACCACCTCATGCCGCACCACCCTCATCAGCAGGCCCTCCAGATGCACGCCGACGTCGCCCAGGCGATCCAGCGGCGCGACGGTGATCGTGCCCGGCAGGCCATGGTGCAGCTGATGGAACAGGCCTTCGACGAGATGAAGTCACTGTGGGAGCAGACCGGTGAGCCCGACCGCGGGGCGACCACTCGCTGACCTGGCGCCTCGATCGCCTCAGCGGACCACGCCGATGCCCGTGAACGACCTGTCGTACTGGGTGAACGACTGGTTGTTGTACGGGGCGTAGATCCAGGTCCGCAGCGAGTTGGCGGCGGTGTCGACCTCGACCAGGCGTACCGGGTTGGTGCTGTTGGAGTGGAACGTCTGGAGGAACGAGTAGATCCTGTTTCCGTTGACCCCGGTGTCGACCCGGTTGGCGGCGATGCCCGTGTGACCGGAGAAGACGAACCGGATGTTGGCGTACCGCTTGACCAGGTTGTCGAAGAGGTACTGCGGGCTCGTCGCGCCGTACCCGGCACTCTGCTCGATGTTGCCGCTGCCGTCGATGTAGTCGTGGGTGACCACGATGACGTTGTGCCGGGGGTTGGCGGCGACGACGCTCCTGGCCCAGTTCACGGCCGCTACCCGGGGCCAGAGTTCCAGGGTCAGCACCATCCACTGCACGCCACCGGCCGTGAAGGTGGAGTACGAGTTGTCGACCTTGCCGGTCTCGAACTGCCCCCTGACCGCGCGGTACCGGCTCACGGTGAAGTACTGGTTGAACACGCTGGTGTCGCGGATGAGCTCGCGGGTGCGGGCGGGGTCTCGGGGGGCGCCACCGACGCCGGCCGCCTGGGTGTCGTGGTTGCCGAGAGCCAGCGCGTACGGGATGGCGGCGTTCTCGATCGGCCGCATCGCGTTGCGGGCGATGACGTACTGCGCGTGGTCCGGGGTGTCCCAGTTGACCACGTCACCGGAGGAGGTCACGTAGCGCAGGTCCAGCGCGGAACGGTTCTGCACCAGCCAGTTGGTGCGGTTGCGGAACCGGGTGTCCGAGCTGTTGAGCACCTCCTGTTGGGTGTCCGGCAGGACGGCGAAGCTGAACTTCGTGTCGGTGGTGCCCGCGGTCTCCATCCGCGCCTCGGCGGCGCTCGCCGTGCTGCCGGCGAACGCTCCCCCCGCGCTGACGACCACGGTCGCCACGGCCATCGCAACGATCCTTGACCCTGATCTCCTGATTCGCACCGCTGATCCTCCTTTGACGACGTACACCCAGAAGCTGGGCATTCGTAGCCTAGGAGGAATGGGCACGACACAGGTGAATACCTCGCAGCAATCCTGCGGCACGGTCGAGGTGGAGAGCGAGCCGGGCCGAGGCACGCTCTTCACCATCCGGCTATCGGGTGCAACGACCACCCGATGACCGGAGCATGATCATTCGGATCTAGGGTCCCCAGGTATTGCGGCCGGATCACGGCCACGGGCAAGGATGGGGACAGACGTGCACAAGCTGGTCGAGGGTTGACACGGAGATTGGGCCTGCTGGTGACAGCGGCGCTCGCGATCTCATCCGGGCTGCTCGGGGCACCTGCGCACGCCGCCGAACCGGTGGTCGCCGCGCTGGACGGCGGGCCGACCGTCCGCTCTCCCGACGGGACGTTGGGCGTCGCCGTGAGCGATGACGGTGGACGGCTCGCGTACAGCGTGACCAACCGCGGGAAGACGATCGTCGGCGCCTCCGGTCTCGGCCTCGACCTCGCCGGACGCCCCAGCCTCACCGAGGCGATGAGCGTGGTCTCTGTGCAACGCCGCACCATCGACGAGACGTGGAAGCCGCTCTGGGGCACGGACGGCACCGTCCGCGACCACGCTCGTGAACTCACGGTCCACGCCGTGCAGGCGGGCACGGGCTTCCGCCTGGACGTCGTTGTACGGGTCTTCGACGACGGCGTCGGCATCCGCTACCACATCCCGGCCCAGCCAGGGCTCGACGACTACACGGTGACCGCCGAGCGCACCGAGTTCACCCTGGACCCGGCGGCGCGAAGCTGGTCCATCGCCGCCGGCAAGGACTGGAACGCCGACGAGCAGCACTACCGCGACCAGCCCCTGTCGACGGTGCCGACGGCGCAGACCCCCATCACTGTGTCGTCCGGGAAGACGTACCTGGTGATGCACGAGGCCGATCTCACCGACTACCCGAGCATGACGCTGAAGGCGGTGCCGGGTCAGCCGGGACGGTTCTCCAGCGAACTGATCAGCCTGCCGGACGGCACGAAGGCGAAGCTGCGCGGAGACTTCTCCACCCCGTGGCGCACCCTGACCATCGGCGAACGACCCGGCGACCTGGCTGAGTCCCACCTCATCGAAAACCTCAACGACCCGTGCGCGATCTGCGCCGACGACACGTCGTGGATCAAGCCGGCCAGCTACGTCGGCGTGTGGTGGGAGCTACAGCGCCGGCAGACCACCTGGACGTACGGCCCGACCCACGGCGCCACCACGGCTCGCCTCAAGCAGTACATCGACCTGGCCAAGCAGGCCGGCGCCAAGTTCGTGCTGGCCGAGGGCTGGAACACGAACGCCGGTGGCAACTGGACGAACCAGGACTTCCTCACCCCGCAGCCCGACTTCGACCTGCCGGCAGTGCTCGACTACGCCAAGCAGAACGGCGTCGAGTACATCGCGCACAACGAAACCCGCGGCGATGTGGACTACTACGACCAGCACCTTGAGGAGATCTTCTCCCGGTACGAGGCGCTCGGCATCCACGCGATCAAGACCGGTTACGCCACCAAGTTCCTGCTGGGCGGGGTCAACCGCAGCCACTTCGACCACGAGGCGGTCCGCCACTACCAGCGGGTGATCGACGCCGCGGCCCGGCACCAGATCACGATCAACGCCCACGAGTCGATCAAGCCGACCGGGCTGGCCCGCACCTACCCCAACATGATGAGCGGCGAAGGCGTCGCCGGCATGGAGCAGCAGAACTACAAGGGCGCGAACGGCAACCCACCGGCGCAGGCGACCATCCTGCCGTTCACCCGATTCATGGGCGGCCCGGCCGACTACACCCCCGGCGTGCTGAACGTGACCTGGGACCCGGCCAAGCTCGGCACCCGCGTCCAGACCACGTCCACCGCCCAGCTGGCACTCTCCACGATCTTCTACAGCCCGCTGCAGATGCTCGCGGACACCCCGGAGAACTACGCCGCGCACCCCGGCTTCGCGTACCTGAAGGATCTGCCCACCACCTGGGACGAGAGCCGAGTGCTCGACAGCGTCATTGGCGACTACACCACGACGGCCCGCCGGCACGGCGACACCTGGTACGTCGGTGCCATCACCGACGAGAACGACAGGACCCTCACGATGCCGATGTCGTTCCTGTCCCGCGGCTCGTACGTGGCGGAGATCTACGCCGACGCCGCCGAGACGACCTGGCGCGGAAACCCACTGCCCGTCGAGATCCGCAAGGTCCTCGTGCGACCATCGACGGATCTCAGCATGTCGCTGGTCGCCGGCGGCGGCCAGGCGGTCCGGATCCGGCCCGCCTCCGACGAGGACGTGCGGGACCTCGACTGGTATGCCGCGCCGCGTGCGAAGGTCGGCGCCGCCGAGGCGACGTTGGACGAGACCACCCAGCGGCTGACCGTGACCGCGCCGCTCACCAACACCGGAAGTACCGTGGCGGCCCTCCCCGCTCAGCTGATCGTCGACGGTCGCGCCGTCGGCGAGACCCGGACCGTCCGCGTCGCCGGAGGCGCGAGCACCACCGTCGAGCTGACTCTGCCGGCGACCCAGGTTCCCGACCAGGACTTCAAGGTTGCCGTCGGCGCCCCGACCGGCGAGCACGGCAAGCAGGTCCGGGTGCCGCAGACCCGTTCCATGCAGCGGCTCCTCCAACAGCTGCACAGGTCCGACGACGTGACCCCGGCGGCGCTCGACACGTTGCAGCAGCGGGCGACCCAGGCCGAGGCCGAGCTGAGCAGCGGCGACGTGACCGGGCGACTGCGCGCGCTGCAGAACCTGCGCCTGGATCTCTATCGTCAGCCGCTGACGGAGGTGACAGTGACGGCGCGCACCGCGATCGACGACCTGCTCAGCGTTCGACTCGGGCCTCCGCGCGGGATGCTCTCCATCGCGAGGAACGTGCGACTGGCCGCGGACCTGCGAAGCATCGACCCCGCGCTGTCCAGGCGGCTGCTGGGCGAGATCGCCACCGCGACCCGGTCCGCGTCGGCGAACGACACCGCCTCGATGCGGGACGCTCTCGACCGGTTCGGTGCCCTCGTGACCGCCGCTCCGGCGGGACAGATCACCCCGGAGGTGGCGGCGACGCTGCTCGCCTCCACGGCCGCGCTCACCGCCGGGCCGAACACCCTCCAGGCGGAGGCCGCGCAACTGCTCGGTGAGGCCTGCCTGCGAACCAACCACGCCGGATACACCGGCAGCGGCTTCGTGGCCTGCCTCAAGACCCAGAACAGCGGGGTACGGTTCACCGCCCCGGTCTCCGGCGACGGCGACTACCTGGTCCGGCTGCGGTACGGCAACGCCATGGGCGCCACCCAGACGATGACCCTGCGCAGCGGAACGGCATCGGTGCAGGTCCAGATGCCGACCCTTCCGACCTGGCCGACCTGGTCGGAGCAGACCGTCAAGCTCCCGATCGCCCGGGGCGACTCGGTCGACCTCGTCTTCGGCCCCACCGACAACGGCAACGTCAACGTCGACGCCATCACCCTCGAACCAGACCTGGGGGTCGTCACCCGGTCATAGTTTTCCCAGGAGGGCCGGCCCGTCGGGCCGGCCCTCCTGCCGTTTCGGTGGGCGCAACCGCCAGCCCGAAGTGTCGTCAGTCGGTCCGGGTACGCAGGCTCCGAGCCAGGACGGGGATCATCACCGCTGCGGCGACGAGGTGCAGCCCGACGAGGGCGGTGCTGGTGGCGATGGTCGCCCCGGAGATGAGGGGCGGGACCAGTGAGAGCGCGGTCAGCGCCACAGCGGTCCACACGAACCGGGCGGCCGGCCGAGCGCTCCACCGGAGCAGAGCCACGGCGATGACGACGCCCACGACCGAGAAGAAGCCGGTCACCACTGCGATCCCCGACAACGGAATCGTCTCGCCACCATCGGGGATCTCGAAGTCGACGCCAACGGCCCGGGCCAGCGCGGCGGCGAGGGTGGTGGTCACCATCGCCGCGAGCGTGGCGATCAAACCGGTGCCGGCGAGCCCACGGACTCGGTGGGTGTGGCCAGGTTGGCCCGATGCCGGGCCGGCGACGATCTCGGTGTCCTTCGTGCTGTTCATGTCGTCTCCCTCATCTCGAGGCTGGCGTACCGGATGTGTTGACTGGCATGTGCCGGCCCGGGGCGTGACGACACGCACCCTCGCGGTGCGGCGGCCGGGGTTGCGCAGCGCGCGGACGCCGGTGCCGCGGGACTACTCCGTGCCGTCCGCCGGCAGGCGCTCCGGCAGCCCGAGCCGCGGGAACTGGTCGTCGTGGAAGATGAAGACCTCGGTGATCGCGCCGTCGGTGATGCGCAGAACGTCGAGCGTCAGCGGCAGGTACGCGCCCTCCTGCTCCCGCCAGTGGTAGAAGGCGACGGCGGGCTGCCGGTTCACCGAGGTGGGGACCGCGCGCAGGCCCGTCATGCCGTCGAAGCCATCCTCGACCCAGCTGTTCACCACCGCGTCGCGGCCGACGTACAGGCCCGGCGTGGGCGGCATCGAGTAGCGGACGTCGTCGCGCAGCATGCCAGCGAGCGCGTCGACGTTCGTGGCCACGCTGGCGTCGGTGAAGCGGCGCACCAGCTCGCGCGTCCCGGCGTCCTCTTCGCCGCCGGTCCAGTCCTGCCGTTCGGCGGGCAGGTGCTCCCGCATGCCGGCACGAGCCCGCTGCAGAGCACTGTTGACCGAGTTGACCGAGTCTCCGAGCAGTTCCGCGACGTCCTTCGCCGGCCAGCCGAGCACGTCCCGCAGGATCAGCACGGCCCGCGGGCGCGGCGCGAGGTGCTGCACAGCGACCAGGTACGCCAGCTCGATCGTCTCCCGCGCGACGGCCAGGGTCTCCGGCTCGTCCGCGTCGCCAGCGGGCAGTTCGTCGAGCAGCCGGTCCGGGTAGGGCTGCAACCACAGCACCTCGCCGCCGGTCGCCGGCTCCGGGCGGCGCTTGGCGAGCAGGTCCAGGCAGGCGTTGGTGGCGATCCGGTACAGCCAGGCCCGGAACGTCGACCGCCCCTCGAACGTCTCCCGCCGCCGCCAGGCCCGCAGGAACGTCTCCTGCACGGTGTCCTCGGCGTCCTCGAACGACCCGAGCATCCGGTAGCAGTGCACGTGCAGCTCCCGTCGGTGCCCCTGCGCCAACCCCGAGAACGCCGGCTCGTCGACCTCGCCCAGACCGCTCACGCCCAGCTCCTCCAGCCGCGTGTCCGCACTCATCACGTCATCCTTCCGCCTCGTCATGTCCTGTCGTAGGTATGACGGGCGCGGACGCGACGACTCATCACCCGGGTCTGATCGAGGTGGTGAGTGGTGCTGGGATCACCAACCCGCACGGTCGTCGTCGTGGGGCGGACGCCCCGACCAGCGTGATGACTCACGGGCGTCATGATGCCCGTGAGTCATCACGCTCGCGGGCGCATCCGCCGCTCGGCGGAGCGCCACCTCAGCGTCAGCGGACCACCCCGAGCCCTGTGAAGGACCTGTCGTACTCGGTGAACGACTGGTTGTTGTACGGGGCGTAGATCCAGGTCCGCAGCGAGTTGGCGGCGGTGTCGACCTCGACCAGGCGTACCGGGTTGGTGCTGTTGGAGTGGAACGTCTGGAGGAACGAGTAGATCCTGTTTCCGTTGACCCCGGTGTCGACCCGGTTGGCGGCGATGCCCGTGTGACCGGAGAAGACGAACCGGATGTTGGCGTACCGCTTGACCAGGTTGTCGAAGAGGTACTGCGGGCTCGTCGCGCCGTACCCGGCACTCTGCTCGATGTTGCCGCTGCCGTCGATGTAGTCGTGGGTGACCACGATGACGTTGTGCCGGGGGTTGGCGGCGACGACGCTCCTGGCCCAGTTCACGGCCGCTACCCGGGGCCAGAGTTCCAGGGTCAGCACCATCCACTGGACCCCGCCGGCCGTGAAGGTGGAGTACGAGTTGTCGACCTTGCCGGTCTCGAACTGGCCCTTCACCGCGCCGTACTGGCCAGCGGTGAAGTACCGGTTGAAGACGGTGGTGTCGCGGACGAGTTCCCGGGTGTGGGCGGGGTCCCGGGCGGAACCACCCTCGCCGGTCGCCTGGGTGTCATGGTTGCCGATCGCCAGCGAGTACGGGAGGCCAGCGGTCTCGATCGGACGCATCGCGTCGCGGGCGATGACGTACTGGGAGTGGTCGGGGGTGTCCCAGTTGACCACGTCACCCGAGTGCGTCACGTAGCGCAGGTCCAGCGCGGAACGGTTCTGCACCAGCCAGTTGGTGCGGTTGCGGAACCGGGTGTCCGAGCTGTTGAGCACCTCCTGCTGGGTGTCCGGCAGGACGGCGAAGCTGAACTTCGTGTCGGTGGCGCTCGCGGTTTCCATCCGCGCGTAGGCGATGTGGACGTTGCGGTCGCAGGGGTCGGCCCGGAAGTCGTTGATGAGCTGGATTCGCACGGTGTGCTGCCCGCCGCCGACCGCCGCGCCGACCGGGTACGTGCCGTAGCTGGTCGCGCTGACGATGGCGGTCTGGCCGACGGCGACACCGTCGACCGTCACAAGGACAGTCGGCCAGCCCTGGCAGTTGTCCCCGATGGCTCCGATCAGCACACGCCCGGAGCCGCTGATGCTGGTGGTGGCGTAGCTGGAGTTGCCCCAGAGCGAGGCGTGTGTGCCGGAGGAAGGCACTGGGGTGCCGGTCGCCGTACGGATCGCCCCGTCCACGACTGTGAACTGGGAGGGCTCGGCAGCGCTCGCCGTACCCCCGGTGAGTGTTCCGCCAGCCACCGCGACCATCAGCGCCGCGGCCGTCGCCACGAACCTGGACCTGGATCTCCTGATGCGCACTGCTGATCCTCCCTTGCCGACATCTGCCCACAAGCTGGGCATTCGCAGCGTAGAGAGGATCGGGACGACGCATGTGAATGCTTCGAGACCAGCCTGAGTACCCGAGCTGTACGTTCCGTTCTGCACGGCCCGGGACGCGGCGCGGTCCTACCGGGCGGTGCCGCCACCCGATCGATTCGCGCCGGCGGCGGAGGGCCGGTGCGCGATGCGGGGTGCCCGCACGGCTGAGGCGTTGCCCGACCCCGGGCGGTAGTCCCGTGCCGCGCTGGCCACCATCTCGTCGGCATCGCGGGCGAGCGCCTGCCGGATGCGCGGCGGAACGAACTCGGACGTCGCCATCGCCATGCGAACCTGCACCGCGCGGTCGTCGACCAGGCGGGTCAGGTCCGCCTCGCTCAGCTCGACGGCCCGCACGAGCGCGGCACGGACGTCGACCACCGGGTCCGCGGCGAGCGCGCTGCGCTGCTCGGCGGTGGTCCGCGGGTTGCGGGCAACCCCCTTGCGTACGCGAGCGGTGCGATCGGCCAGCAGGGCGGTGATCACGTCGGGGTCGTGGGTGTGGGTGGCGAGTCGTTCCCGTACCTCGGGTGAGACGTCGTCGATCAGCCTGGCGGCCAGCTCCGGCTCCAGCTCCCGACTCTCCGCGAGGAGACCACGAAGCTCCTTGTCCGAGGTCTCCGACATGACCTGGCGGATCGACTCGTCACAGGCCGGGTTGCCGGCGACCGCCCAGCGGACCCACCGGTCGGCGTCCTTGACCAGGCGCATCAGGTTGGCGATCGAGGTGGAGGGGTTCCTCGCCACGGCCTCACGGACCTGACGATCGTGGTCGCGGGTCAGGGGGCGCAGGGCCTGCGCGGGGGCGTCGGCCCGAGCGGCGACCGCCTTGCGGACCAGGGCCGAGGGGTCGGAGGCCAGGTCGATAAGGGTCATTTGTGGCGTTGTGGGGTCCTGTGCGAGGGCGAGCCGAGCGTCATCGCCGCCACCGATCGGACGGTGGGCGGTGGTGCCGGACTCGCTGTGACTGTCGGCCGCGCCGACGTCCTGCTGTTTCCCCATGGCGCAATCATGTCACGCGCCCGGTTCGCCAGGATCGGCCGCGGGCGGGACCCGGGCGGGTAGGCGCAGGCCGGACATGCCGCCGTCCACCGGCAGCGACGAACCGGTCACCGACCTGGTCGCGGGCGACGCGAGGTAGACGACGGCGGCGGCCACCTCGTCGGCGGTCACCAGGCGGCCGGTCGGCTGCCGAGACGCCAACTGCCGCTTCTCCGCCGTCGGGTCGGCCGCGCTGGCGAGCAGGCGGGCCACCCAGGGCGTGTCGACGGTGCCGGGGGCGACACAGTTGACCCGGACGCCCTCCGTCACCAGGTCGGCGGCCATGGCGAGGGTGAGGGCGTGCACGGCGCCCTTCGACGCCGAGTACAGGGCGCGTCGGGGCAGGCCGACGGTCGCCGCGATCGAGGAGATGTTGACGATCGCCGCGGACGACGACCGGCGCAGGTACGGCAGGGCGACGGCGCTGGTTCGGGCCACGCCGGAGACGTTGACGTCGAGCACCCTGCTCCACCGCTCGTCGTCGTCCTCCTCCACAGTGCCCACGGCCGAGATGCCTGCGTTGTTCACCAGGATGTCGATGCCGCCGAACGCCTGCGCGACCGAGGCGACGGCCGCGCTGAGGGAGGACCTGTCGGCCACGTCCGCCCGGACGCCGAGTACGCCGGAATGCTCCGGCAGACCGGCCAACTCCAGGTCCAGGACACCCACTCGGGCGCCGGCGGCGGTGAACGCCCGCACGCAGGCGAGACCGATCCCCGATCCGCCGCCGGTCACCACCGCCACGAGACCGTCACACCGCATCAGGCGTCCCGGAGCGGGTTGCGCTGCCGGCCGAGGCCGTCGATCTCGACCTCCATCACGTCGCCCGCGGTGAGGTACGGGAATCGGCCGGAGAGCGCCACTCCCTGCGGGGTGCCGGTGTTGATGACGTCGCCCGGGTCCAGGACTGTGAACTGGGACAGGTGCCAGACCAGGTACGCCACGTCGAAGATCATGTCTTTGGTGCTGGAGTCCTGGCGGGGCTCGCCGTTGACCCAGGAGCGCAGCCGCAGCGCCTGCGGGTCGCCGATCTCGTCGGCGGTGACCAGCCACGGGCCGAGCGGTTGGAACGTCTCGCAGGACTTGCCCTTCGACCACTGGCCGCCGGAGACGGCGAGTTGGAAGTCCCGTTCGGAGACGTCGTTGGAGAGCACGTACCCGGCGATGTGCCCGAGGGCGTCGGCCGGCGAGGCGAGGTAGCGGGCCGGTCGGTCGATCACCACCGCCAACTCGACCTCCCAGTCGGTCTTCGTCGATCCGCGCGGGATCAGGACCTCGTCGTACGGGCCGACGACGGTGTTGGGCGCCTTGTAGAAGATGATCGGGTCGGTGGGCGGCGTGGCACCCGACTCGGCGGCGTGCGCCGCGTAGTTCTGCCCCACGCAGAGCACCACCCCGGGCCGGGCGATCGGTGCGCCGACCCGCTGACCGCTGACGTCGATGTCGGGCAGGTCGGTGGCTTCGCGGGCCCGCCGGACGCCGTCGCCGGCGAGGAACTCGCCGTCGATGTCGGCGGTGAGCGACGAGAGGTCGAAGTGCCGACCGTCGACGTACAGCACGGGGCGTTCCCGCCCCACCGGCCCGACGCGCATGAATCTCACGAACCCGACCTCCAGTGCATAGGACGCAAAGCCCCTATTTCCTATAGGATGTTGCCTTGCTAGTGTGTACTCGCTCACACCGGCACAGTCAAGAGGTGGCTGAGGAGACGAGATGGCCCAGCAGGAACCTCGCGAGGGTCGGCTCCGTCCCGCCCGTCGGCTCACCCTCACCGAGGACGTCTACGAGTCGATAAAGACGCTGGTCATGGACCACATCCTTCCCCCCGGCGAGCGGGTCAACATCGACGCGCTCGCCCGGGAGCTGGACGTCTCCCCCACCCCGGTCCGCGAGGCCCTCGCCCGGCTGGAGGCCGACGGCCTGGTCCGTAAACGCCCGCTCTCCGGCTACACCACCACGCCGCTGCTGAGCCGCGCCGAGTTCGACGACCTGTTCGACGTCCGCCACCTGTTGGAGGGCGCCACCGCAGGACGGGCCGCCACGCACGCCTCCGCCGAAGCACGCCACCGGATCAGCGCCGAGGCGGCGGCGAGCATCGACGTGGAGGCCGGCGACGGATATCGCCGGCACGCCGCCTTCACCGCGCTGGACGCGAGATTCCACGACCTCATCGCCGAGGTGTCCGGCAGCCCACTGCTGCGGGACACCATCACGCGGCTGCACTCACACCTGCACCTGCACCGGCTGTACTTTCCGGTCGCCGGCGCCCCGGACACCAACACCGAGCACCAGCGCATCGCCGCCGCCATCGTCGCCGGCGACACGGCAGCCGCCACCGAGGCGATGCGCGCCCACCTCTGCGCCGCCCGGGAGCGCCACCTGCCCGCCTTCGACCAGCCGCCCACCCCCGGAACACCGCGCGACTCGGCGTGACCCACCCCCACACATCCGAGGAGCCGCCGTGCGGATCGCCCTCTTCATCACCTGCGTCAACGACCTCGCGTTCCCGGCCACCGGCATCGCGGTCACCCGCATCCTGCGGCGACTCGGCCACACCGTCGACTTCCCCGCCGACCAGACCTGCTGCGGGCAGATGCACGCCAACACGGGTTACCGGGCCGAGGCCATGCCGATGGTGCGCAACTACGTCGACGTCTTCGACTCCTACGACGCCATCGTCGCGCCGTCCGGGTCGTGCACCGCGATGATCCGCGACCAGTACCCGCGTCTGCACCCGCCCGCCACCTCGGTGGCCGCCCGCACGTACGAGCTGTCCGAGTTGCTCGTCGACGTTCTCGGCGTCACCGACGTCGGCGCCGAGTTCCCGGAGACTGTCACCTACCACCCCACCTGCCACGGTCTGCGCATGTTGCGCCTCGGCGACCGGCCACTGACCCTGCTGCGCCAGGTACGCGGGATCACGCTGGTCGAGCTGGGCGACGCCGAGGAGTGCTGTGGTTTCGGCGGCACGTTCGCCCTGAAGAACCCGGACGTCTCCACAGCGATGCTCACCGACAAGTGCGCCCGGGTCCGCGACACCGGCGCACGGGTGCTCGCCGCGGCCGACAACTCCTGCCTGGCGCACATCGGCGGCGGCCTCGACCGCCACCGGTCGGGCGTACGGGCGGTGCACTACGCCGAGATTCTCGCCGAGACGGGAGCCACCTCATGAGCCATCCGGTCGCACCCGCCACCGGGAGCGGGCGGATCCGCACGCCGCTGCCCTTCCCCACCGCCGCCAAGCCGGCCGTCGCCGACACGCAACTCCGGGCCAACCTGCACCGGGCCACCCGCACCATCCGCGCCAAGCGAGCGCGGGTGGTCGACGAGGTACCCGACTGGGAGGCCCTGCGGGACGCCGGCTCGGCGATCAAGGCGGACGTCCAACGTCGGTTGCCGGAGTTGCTGGAACAGTTCGAGGCGTCCGCCACCGCTGCCGGCGCCACAGTGCACTGGGCCCGCGACGCGGCCGAGGCGTGCCGGATCGTTGTCGCGTTGACCCGGGCCGCCGGGGCCGACGAGGTCGTGAAGGTCAAGTCGATGGCGACCCAGGAGATCGAACTCAACGAGGCGCTGGAGGCCGCCGGGATCGCCGCGTACGAGACCGATCTCGCGGAGCTGATCGTGCAGCTCGGCGAGGACACCCCCTCGCACATCCTGGTGCCGGCGATCCACTACAACCGGGCCCAGATCCGGGAGATCTTCCAGCGTCGCATGTCCGACGCGCCGGCCGACCTGAGCGACGAACCGGCCGCGCTGGCCGAGGCCGCCCGCGTCCACCTGCGACGACGTTTCCTCTCCGCCCGGGTCGCCGTCTCCGGCGCCAACTTCGCCGTCGCCGACACCGGCACCCTCGTGGTGGTGGAGTCCGAGGGCAACGGGCGCATGTGCCTCACCCTCCCCGAGACGCTGATCAGCGTCGTCGGCGTCGAGAAGCTGCTGCCGACCTTCACCGACCTGGAGGTCTTCCTGCAACTGCTGCCGCGATCCTCGACCGGCGAACGGATGAACCCGTACACCTCGATGTGGACCGGCGTCACCCCCGGCGACGGCCCGCAGGACGTGCACGTCGTCCTCGTCGACAATGGCCGGTCCGCGGTGCTCGCCGACCCGGTCGGGCGGCCCGCGCTGTCCTGCATCCGCTGCTCCGCGTGCCTCAACGTCTGCCCGGTGTACGAGCGGGCCGGCGGGCACGCGTACGGATCGGTGTACCCGGGGCCGATCGGCGCGATCCTGTCGCCGCAGCTGACCGGCGTGGCCGACAACGCCTCGCTGCCGTACGCGTCGACCCTCTGCGGCGCCTGCTACGACGTGTGCCCCGTGAAGATCAACATTCCGGAGATCCTGGTCCACCTCCGCCAGCAGGCACCGCACCCGCCGGCCGAACGGGCCACCATGCGCGTCCTGTCCTGGGTGATGCGCAGCCCCCGACGCTGGGCCGTCGCCCTGCGGCTGGCCCGGGCCGGTGCGGGGCCGCTCGGGGCGTACCGTGAGCGACGCACCGGCGCCCGGACGCTGCGGCGACTGCCCTGGCCCGCCTCGGCGTGGACCCGGTCGCGCGACCTGCCGCTGCCCGCGCCGCAGACCTTCCGGGAATGGTGGGGAAAGCAGTGAGCGCACGTGACGAGATCCTGGCGCGGCTCCGGACGGCCCTGGCCGACAGCCCGCCGCCGGTGCAGGTGCCCCGCGGGTACCGCCGGGTCGACGACCGACCCGACCTGATCGCAGCCCTCGTCGACCGCCTGGAGGACTACCGGGCGGTCGTCCACCACGGCATCGACGCCCTACCCCGGCTGCTCGGCGAGGTCGACCGGCTCGCCGTCCCCACTGACGTCCCCGCCGACTGGCTGGCCGGCTACGCCGGGCAGCTGCACCGCGACGCTCCCCCGCTGTCACCGGCCGCCCTCGACGACCTGGACGCGGTCCTGACCGGCTGCGCCGTCGCGGTCGCCGACACGGGGACGATCATCCTCGACGCCGGCCCGGCGCAGGGGCGGCGTGCGCTCACCCTGGTGCCCGACCGGCACATCTGCGTCGTCCGCACCGACCAGGTCGTCGGTCTGCTGCCGGAGGCGTTCACCCGACTGGACCCGCGCGCCCCGCTGACCTGGATCTCCGGCCCGTCCGCGACAAGCGACATCGAGCTCAACCGTGTCGAGGGAGTGCACGGGCCGCGCCGGCTGGAGGTCGTCCTGATCAGCCCGCCGGGCAGCTCAGGCGCCTGACGACGACACCTGCTCGTCGCTGCGGGTATCGCCCCGCCCGGCCGTCGCGCGCAGCGGAACGCCGCGCACGTTGAGCAGCATGACGATGCCCACGCCGACCACCAGGGCGATGTCGGCGACATTGCCGACGAAGAACCCGGCGTAGTCGATGAAGTCCACCACGTGCCCGCGAGCGAACCCCGGCTCCCGGAAGAGGCGGTCCAGCAGGTGCGTCGCCGCGCCGCCGAGCACCAGGCCCAACGCCACCGCCCAGGCGCGCGACGTGACCCGCCACGCCACGACAGTCACCGCGACCACCGCCGCCGCCGCGAACACCGCGAAGATCCAGGTGTACGCGGAGCCGATCGAGAAGGCGGCACCCGGGTTGTACACGAGTCGCAGTTGCAGCAGGTCACCGAGAACCGTGATGGTCTGCCCGCCGGAGAGCGCGGATTCGGCCCAGTACTTGGTGAGCTGGTCGGCGGCGAGCACCACGGCAGCGATCAACACGACGGCGCGGAACATCCCGGAACCCTAACTGGTCCGGGGTGACCGCAACACCGACGGTTGCTCCTGACCCACCATCATGATGCAAGTCTTTGGTAATTGCCAAGGAGTGGCAACTGTGCCACCGTAATGATCAACGGTTGCGGCACCGCGCCCACCCGATCAACGATCCTCCCCACACCACAGGAGCCCTCGTGACCCGGATGCGTCCGACCTTCCGACGCCTCGTGGCGTCGACCGCGGCGGCGGGGATGCTCGTCCTCGCCGGATGCTCGGCCCCGGCCACCCCCGACGGCACATCCGGCGGCGCGACGCTCGTCGTCGCCACCTCCGACGAGCCGGACGCGTTGAACCCGGTGCTCAACTACGGCGTCGACGGCGCCTCGCTGATCTTCGACGGCCTCGTCACCCGGGACGACGACAACCGCCTCGTCGCCGGTCTGGCCACGGCGTTGCCGGAGCTGTCCACGTACCAGGCCGTCCTGGATCCGAGTGTCGACTCGACGCTCCGCTCCGACCTGGACATGGTGGAGTCGGTGACCGCGCCCGACGCCGCCACCGTCGTGTTCCGGCTGCGCTACCCGTACGCGCCATTCCTGCAGCGACTCACCCTCGGCATCGTGCCGGCCAAGCTGCTCAGCGGGCAGGACATCAACACCGCCGGGTTCAATCGCGAGCCGATCGGGACCGGGCCGTACCGGGTCGAGTCCTGGACGCCGGGCGACCGCCTGGTGCTCACGGCCAACGAGAGCTACTTCGGCGGCCGGCCGAAGAACAACCGGGTGGTGGTCGCGTTCGTCGCCGACGACAACGTCCGCGCCCAGCGGATGCGCGCCGGCGAGTTCGACGCCGCCGAGTTGCCGCCGAAGCTGGCCTCCGGCTTCGACACCGACGCCACGTACCGGGTGCAGCGGGTGCCGACCGCCGACTACCGCGGCGTGATGCTGCCGACGGGCAACCCGGTCCTCGCCGACCCGGCGGTCCGCCGGGCGCTCAACCTGGCCGTCGACCGGGCCGCGATGGTGTCCGGGCTCCTCGGTGGGGCCGGCGAACCGGCGTTCGGCCCGATCCCGCCGACCTCCGAGTTCGCCGACCCGGCGATCGTCGGCAAGCCCACCGCCGACCCGACGGCGGCGGGAGCGCTGCTCGACGCTGCCGGCTGGACCCCGGGTCCCGGCGGGGTACGCGTCAAGGACGGCCGACCGGCCCGGTTCACGCTGATGTACCCGGCGAGCGACACGCTGCGCAAGGATCTTGCCCTCGCCGTCACCGCCGACGCGAAGAAAATCGGCATCGAGGTCACTCCGGCGGGGCTCACCTGGGACGCCATCGACCCGCGGATGAAGTCCGACGCCCTGCTGATGGGCTACGGCACCCCGTACGACCCGGATTTCGTCTCGTACAAGCTGTTCGGCTCGCGGTTCGCGGGGCAGGGCTACTTCAACCCCGGCTCGTACCGCTCCGAGGTGACCGACAGTGCCCTCCAGGAGGGTCGCGACCAGATCGACCCGGCCCTTCGCAAGGCCGCGTACGCGCAGTTCCAGAAGCAGCTCGCCACCGACGTACCGTGGCTGTTCCTCACCTATCTGCGGCACACCTACGTGCTGAAGTCCTCGGTGCGGGGTGTGGCCCCGCGGGTCGAGGCGCACGAGCACGGGGTGGCGAACAGTCTCTGGTGGAACATCGACACCTGGACCCGGTCGTGAGCCGCTCCGGTCGCCTGGCCGGGGCCGGCGCGGTGGTCCGGCGTCGGCTCCTCGTCGCCGTGCCGGTGCTCGTCGCGACGAGCATCGGGATGTTCGCCCTCGGCGCCGCCTCGCCGGTCGACCCCGCGAAGCAGTACGCGGGCGCGGCGGCCTTCACCGCGAGCGAGGAGAACCTGGCCCAGCTGCGCGCCAACTGGGGCGTCGACGACCCCCTTCCGGTGCAGTACCTGCGCTGGATCGGCAACCTGGTGCAGGGCGACCTGGGTTGGTCGACCAGCCGCCACGAGCCGGTCGCCTCGGTGCTCGCCGCCCGGGCCGGCTGGACGCTGCTCCTGATCGGCGTGACCCTCGCCCTGGTCCTGGTCGCGAGCCTGCTGCTGGGCGCGCTGGCCGCGTACCGCCGGGGTGGGCTGTTCGACCGCGCGTTGCGGACGGCGGCCTACGCGGTCGAGTCGATGCCGGTGTTCTGGCTGGGCCTGGCCGCGATCGCCGTGTTCGCGCTGGCCCTGGGCTGGTTGCCGGCGGGCGGGCTCACCGACGTCACAGCGACCAGCACCTCCTGGGGCGACGTGGCGCACCACCTGATCCTGCCGGTCGCGGTGCTGGCCGTGTCCCAGGCGCCGTGGTTCGTGCTGTTCGTCCGGGACGCCGTCGCGGAGAGCCTGCGCGACGACCACGTGCTCGCGGCGCGGGCACGCGGGTTGCCCGGTCGGACGGTGCTGTTCGGGCACGCGCTGCGGACCGCGCTGCTGCCGTTCCTCACCCTGGTCGGCACCCACCTGCCCGAACTGGTCGGCGGGGCGGTGCTGGTCGAGACGGTCTTCTCGCTGCCGGGCCTCGGCGCCGTCACTGTCGCCGCCGCGCTGGGCAGCGACTTCCCGCTGCTGGCGGCGATCACGCTGGTCACCACAGCTGTGGTGCTGGCCGCGAACCTCGCGACCGACCTCGCCTATGCCGCCGCCGACCCGAGGGTACGACTCGATGGCTGACCTCGCCGCCCGACCGCCGCTGCTCCGAGTGGCCCGGTCGCGGCTGCGGCTGCGGCCCGGCCAGGCCGGCGCCGTCGCGGCCGGTCTGGTCCTGCTCGTGGCCGTCGCCGGCTCGCTGCTCGCCCCGCTCGTCTGGCCGCTCGACCAGAGCGCTGTCGCACTGGACCAGACCCGGTTGGCGCCGTCCTGGACCCACCTCGCCGGCACCGACGACCTGGGCCGCGACGTGGCGCACCGTGCCATCTACGGACTGCGGGTGTCGCTGCTCGTCGGCGCGGTCGCCGCGCTCGTCGCCACCGTCCTCGGGGGCGTGGTCGGCGGGATCGCCGGCACGCTCGGCGGCCGGGTGGACCGGATCCTGATGCGGATCGTGGACACCATCGCCGCGATGCCGCACCTGCTGCTGGGCATCTTCATCGTCGCCATGCTGCGTCCCAGCCTCGGTGCGGTGATCGCCTCCGTCGGGCTCACCCACTGGCTCTCCACCGCCCGCATCGTCCGATCCGAGTTGTTGAGCCTTCGGACCCGACCGTTCGTCGACGCCGCCATCAGCGGCGGGGCCGGCCGGCTCCGGGTCCTCACCCGGCACCTGCTGCCGCACGTCCTACCCCGGCTGGCGCTGGCCACCACCCTGATGATCCCGCACGCGGTGTGGCACGAGACCGCCCTGTCGTTCCTCGGTCTCGGCCTGCCGCCGCACCTCGCGTCGCTGGGCAACATGATCAACGACGGTCAGGGGTCGCTGCTCACCGGCGCCTGGTGGGCCAGCCTGGCGCCGGGCGCGGTCATCGTCGTGATCACCCTCGCCATCGCGGTCCTCGCCGCCCGTTGGCGCGACCGCCTCGATCCCCGGGTCCGAGCGGAGCTGCACCTGTGACCACCACCGAATCCGTTCCCGCTTCGGCGCCTTCCCGGGCCGTGGTGACTCGGCCGCTGCTCGCCGTCGACGGCCTCGGCGTCGAGTTCCGGCTCCGGAACGCACGCGTGCGCGCCGTCAGCGATCTCAGCCTCACCATCCGGGCCGGCGAACTGTTGGCCATCGTGGGCGAGTCCGGCTGCGGCAAGTCCGTCCTGGCCCACGCCCTGCTCGGCCTCCTGCCCGGCAACGCCACGACCACCGGCCACGCCGTGCTGCACCACCCCGGCGCCGACCCGGTCGACCTGGTCACCTGCGGCCAGCGCCAGCTGGCCCGGCGGGTACGCGGGCGTCGGGTCGGGCTGGTCCCGCAGAGCCCGGCCACCGCCCTGAACCCGGTCCGCACCGGACGGCGGCTGCTCGCCGAGACGCTGCGGGCGCACGGCCGTGACCGCGCCGACGCCGACCACCTCGCGGTCGACGTCGGGCTCGACCCAGCGGACCTGGACCGCTACCCCCACGAGCTGTCCGGCGGCATGGCGCAGCGCCTTGTCACCGCGCTCGCGCTGGCACCCGACCCGTCGCTGCTCATCGCCGACGAGCCCACCACCGGGCTGGACCGGCCGCTGGTCGACCACACCCTCGACCTGCTGCGGCGTCGCTGCGACAACGGCGCCGCCGTCGTGCTCATCACGCACGACCTGGCCGCCGCACGCCGGGTCGCCGACACCGTCGCCGTGATGTACGCCAGCCGCATCGTGGAACACCGCGACACCGACGAACTCTTCACCGCGCCGACCCACCCGTACGCCTCGGCGCTGCTCGACGCCCTGCCGGACCGGGCCTTCCGGCCGGTGCCGGGCGACCCGCCGATGCTCACCGCGCTGCCCCCCGGGTGCGCGTTCGCGCCCCGCTGCCCACACCGCACCGACACCTGCGCGGACCGACCACAGCTGACACCGGTCACCGGTGGCGGCACGGTGGCCTGCCACCACCCGATCGTTTTCGGAGCCGTCACGTGAGCAGCACGCACCTCCTCGCCGACCGGGTGACAGTCGGGTACGGCCGCCAGGTCGTTCTCGACGGCGTCACCCTGGGGGTCGACCGGGGCGAGACTGTCGGACTGCGCGGGCCGTCCGGCTGTGGAAAGTCGACACTGGTCCGGGTCCTGGCCCTGCTGCACCAACCCGATCAGGGCCGGGTCAGCATCGACGGCACCGCTGTCGACGCCGTCCGGTACGCGGTGCCGGTCGCCCTACGGACCCGCGTCGCCGCCCTCTTCCAGAGCCCGCGCGCCGCCGCCGACCCTCGACTGAGCCTCACCGACCTGATCGCCGAACCGCTGCGCGCCACCCGGACGCCCGAGTCGGTGGTCCGCGAACGGGTGACCGAACTCGCCGACCTCGTCGGCCTCACCGCAGATCTGCGCGGCCGGCGTCCCCACGCGGTGTCCGACGGGCAACTGCAACGCGCCTGCCTCGCCCGTGCCCTCGTACACCGCCCCGACTACCTGCTCTGCGACGAGGCCACCGCGATGCTCGACGCCTCCACCCAGGCACACGTCGCCGCCGTCATCCGCGACTACCAGCGGACCCAGGGCGCCGGTGTCCTGGTCATCACTCACGACCAGACCCTGCTGGACCGCTGGAGCGACCGGATCGTCGACCTCACCGGTGCGGCGAGGGCACACGCCTGACCCTCGGTGCGGGGCGTTGCGAATGCCGGGGCAACGGGCGATCGGCATCGGAGGTCCGCCTCCGCCACTCGGGCGCGGCAGCGTCAGCCGACGTCGAGGGGCACCCGCCGAGCGCGCGGGTCTGGACGGCCGCCGAGGATGCCTGCGAGGATCTCCGCGCCGTCGACGACCCTCGGGCCGGGGCGGTTGAAGTAGGCAGGCCCGTCGACCACCCACACCTGCCCATCACGCACCGCGGGTAGGTCCGCCCAGCCAGGTTGCGCGGTCGCCACGGACAGCTCGTCGACGGTTCGCTCAGGCGTGAACCCGCACGGCCCGAACACCACCACGTCGGGAGCCAGGTCGGCGACCACCGACCACAGGTGCGGGGTGCTGTGCGCACCCGGCCCGAGCAGCAGCGACCGCCCACCCGCATGGGTGATCTGCTCCGGAACCCAGTGCCCGCCAGGCATCAACGGATCGAGCCACTCGACGAACAACACCGTCGGCGCGCCGGGCACCGGCCCCGGCAACGCGGCGAGGCGACGCTCGGCGTCGGCTCGGATCTCCGCCGCCCTGCCTTCGGTGCCGGTCAGCGCGGCCACGGCGTCGACCGTGTCCAGGATCCCGCCGATGGTCCTCGCCTCCAGGGACATCACACTGGTGTCGAGATCGATCAGACCAACCGCGTCGTTGACCCGCTGGTAGGAGACCGCACACACGTCGCACAGATCCTGGGTCAGGATCAGATCCGGCTTCAACCCCTCCAGCAGGGCGACGTCGAGCTGGTACAACGACGATCCTCGGTGCGCGTCACCGGCGATCGCCGCCGAGATCTCCCGGCTCGTCAAGGTCTCCGGCAGGGACGTCGCGGTCACCGCCGGGATGTCGGCCAGGGCCCCCGGCGGCCAGTCACACTCGTGGGTACGCCCGACCAGGTGCCCGGTCAGGCCAAGCATGGCCACGATGTCCGTGGCCGCCGGCAACAGGGAAATGATCCGCACAACCGCCTGCCTACCAGGCGCGACCGAGCCACGTCCACTCGCCGACAGCGAAGACCACGGCGGCCATCAGTGTGGTCAACGACCGCCTCGGCTCAGCACGCCTCGACTGGTTTGCGGTATCGGGGTTGCCAAGCGGTCACGCGGTATCCCGCCTTCTCGTACAACCGAACGCTGTTGTTCGGATTCTCCGCGACCGTGCTGAGTCGGGTCGTCGAGACTCCCGCTTCCGCCAAGATACGGAGCGTGCGCCTCATCACCGCAAGACCGACGCCCCGCCGGCGCCACGCGGTGCCTACGGCAACCCACGGCGTCCGGGCGGTGCCGTCGGCCTGCAACTCGTTCACCACGACCGCCGCGATGTCGTCCCCCGCCCACACGACGCACCAGATGTCGATGTCCTGGACGTCGCGGAGGTACTCCTCGTAGGTCCTGGGCCGGTAGCCGTCGCGTGCTCCCGCGAAGCACTCCTCGATCACCTGGTGGATCTGGGGGTGGTGGGCAGCCTCGACCGGACGTTGGGTGAGCCCTTCGGGCAGCCGAACGTCGCCGTCCGGTAGAGCGTTCAGGTCGTGGGCCATGTCAACGGCCGTGAACGCGACCCGGTAGCCGTGAGCAGTCAGCAGTGCCAGCTTGCCCGGTTGGTGCTCGCCCACGTTCGCGCCGAAGACGCTCCGGCCGCCGACCGGCCTACTGCCGTCGAACTCGATGGCATGTGCCTCCTGCCACCGCAGCAGGGCGCTGCCGATGCCCCGTCGGCGCCACGCTGGTTCCACACATCCGCTCAGCAGGTAGACCCGGGTATCGGCCGCTTCGGACCACCAGTCCATCCAGGTGAAGCCGACAGTTCGCCCCGAGTCGGCTTGGGCGATCAGACAGAACGGGTGTACGCCGTTGGAGTCCTCGCTGGTGTCGGGACCGGGCAGCCAGAAATCGCCGTCGGCCCGGTAGACCTCGGCACGGACGGCCTGGACGCCGGCAATGTCACTGGCACCCCCATAGCGCCGCATCGTGACACCGGCCTCCACCAGTGAACCGAACTGCTCAACCGCCACTGTCCCGCCCTCTCCGTGCCAGTTCTTCGGAGGACTGCACGCCCGGTCATCGCGACGACCGTCGCACCCGCGCTACTGACCGCTGCTCTCGATGTTAAGAGACGTACACGCGTGGAAGCCCTTACCGGTTGATCCGGTAACGGGATTCTGACCTGCACAAACTGAGAGTGGACGATGCCGGTACCAAACCAGTGACCTCCTCGGTGTGAAGTCTCGGCAAGTCGGTCGGGCCAGGCTTGATGCGAGGTCAGACAGCTTGCTAACGAGCTTGTCGGCCCGGTTTGGCTCGCACGGTTGCTGTACTTCGCTGTTGCACTGCTGGCGTCAGACGAGGCGTTGGATGCGGACCTTCGGGCGCTCGTTTCTGAGGTGGCCGTGCTTGTGCTGGCGGACCTGTTCGTCCCAGACCTCCTGGTCGTAGTCCGGGTTCGGTGGGATCCACTTGCGGGAGCCGTCGCTGTAGTGGAAGGCGGTAGCTCAGTGCGCAGAGCCGCCATCCACCAGCGCGTACGGGCAATAGCTTGCCGCCGACCGGCGTGATCATTCCGTACACATTCCGGGTTTTGCGGACCGGGCCGCTCCGCCTCACTCCGGGCAAGCTCGCCCAGCCTCGCTCCTCGCGCGCTCGGCCTCGGCGGAATATCCTTCTTGCCGCGCGGCCCGGAGTGCGAGTCATGGACGCCTGCGAGGCAGAGGCGGAGCGTGGTTCCGCCGGTCGGACGAGGCATCGTCTGAGTACCGGGATTACATCCCTCCGGGCCGTGCTCCAGGGCGTGTCGCTCAGCTACGGCTAAGACGACACGCCATCGGCGTCTTAGCCGCCTGTGGCCTTCCGTTGACGAACCCTCCGACTGACCGCGACCTGCACCTTCTGCGACCAACTTGTCCGTCCCGGCCGGGGCCGGCCTCAGTCACCTGAGATCCAGAGATATCCGCGAGCCCGGGTCGTCTCCTCGATGAGCGCCCCCAGCGCCTGCACGTCGACCCGGAGCTCCGGTTTGCGGCTCGCGATCTCGTCCAGCTCCGCGGTCAACTGCGGCAGCTGGATCAGGTTGATCATGGTGTCGCCGTAGGAATCGATCCTCGACACCAGGTGGTGCCGCTCCCGGTCGCTCGCCGCCACCAGGCGTTGCAGCGAGGAGCTTGCTTCCACGCCGGCATAGCGTTGCTCGTGCACCTGGTTCTCGATATACACGTCGAGTCCCACCGCCGCGCCTCCTTCACGGGTGCCAGCTTCTCTGGCTGCGATCTGCGGGATGCCGACCTGCGTGACACGGATCTGTCCTACGCGCGGTTCAGCTACGTCGTGACGCACGATCCGGAGTACGGACGAACGGATGTTACCGGGGCCCGGTGGAACGGCGCCGACCTTCGAGGCGTCACCGCCGAGCGCGTCATTGGGTGGCCGCGCGGTCTCTCAGACTCCGGGGTTACGTCCGGTTGACGTGTCGGCACCCGGTCCCACTCTGGCCCTCGTCGAGGACGCCAGCGCGGCTGCTCACCGACCTCGACGTCCACCCCAGAGCGCCATGCAGGTGCTGAACTACCCGTTCAAGGCTGGATGACAAGGCACTAGTTACCGACGCCAAGGCTCGCCATGAACGCCGCCGGGTAACGGTCACCGCGCGCGGCACCCTTCGGCACGGCCGCCTCGATCTCTTCGAGATCATCGGCCGACAGCTTCACGTCCAGCGCCGGCAACGCCTCGGCCAGCCGCTGCCGGGTGCGCGCACCGACCAGCGAAACGATGGACCGGTCCTGCGCCGCGACCCACGCGATCGCCAACTGCGCCACCGTGCACCCCTTCGCATCGGCGACCCGGCGCAACGCCTCCACCAGGGCAAGGTTGTGCGACGCGTTCTCGGAGGAGAAGCGGGGACTGTGGTTACGCGGATCGTCCGCCCGACCCGGCACCCAGTTCCCCGAGAGCAGGCCACGGCCCAGCACCCCGTACGCGGTCAGCCCGATGCCCAACTCCCGCACTGTGGGCAGCACGTCGGCCTCGACCGCCCGCGACAGCAGCGAATACTCAATCTGAAGATCAGCAACCGGATGTACGGCGTGCGCCCGCCGGACGGTCTCCGCGTCAACCTCGGAGAGCCCCACATACCGCACGTAACCTGCGTCGATCATCTCCTTGATCGCGCCGATCGTGTCCTCGATCGGCACCGACCGGTCGAGCCGGGCCGGCCGGTAGATGTCCACGTAGTCGACGCCGAGCCGGGTCAGCGAGTAGCTCAGGAAGTTCCGCACCGAAGCCGGGCGGGAGTCCTGACCGGCGAACCGCATGCCCGGCCCCACCTGCTGCCCGAACTTCACACTCAGCAAATAGCTGTCCCGGTCGCGTCCCCGCAACGCCTCCGACAGCAGCAGCTCGTTGTGCCCCATGCCGTAGAAGTCACCGGTGTCGACCAGCGTGACCCCCGCATCCAGCGCGGCCCGCACGGTGGTGATGCTCTCCTCGCGATCGGCCGGGCCGTACGCGCCCGACATGCTCATCGCCCCCAGCCCCACCGCGGAAACCTTGGGACCCGTGTTGCCCAGAGTGCGTGTCTGCATCGAAACTCTCCCTCATCGGTCGATCTCGGGTCCACCCTGCGCCGCTTTTCGGCCCGCCGGCAGCGGAGCGCTTATCGTGGGAGCGCCGCTCCCTGGCTCGATGCCCAGTCCCGGGGCAGCATGGAGGCATGCAGCGTGAGCAGCTCGCCGACTTCCTGCGGCGCCGGCGCGAGGCCATCCGCCCCGCCGAGGTCGGCATCGCCGACGGCCCCCGCCGCCGCACCGCCGGCCTGCGCCGCGAGGAGGTCGCCATGCTCGCCGGCATGTCCGTCGACTACGTCGTCCGCCTTGAGCAGGGCCGCAGCAGCCAGCCGTCGACCCAGCTGCTCGGTGCCCTGGCCCGAGCCCTGCGCCTGACCGACGACGAGCGAAGCCACCTGTTCCACCTGGCCGGCCACCAGCCGCCGCCCGCCGACGGCATCGCCCGCCTGGCCCGGGCCGGCCTGGTCCGCCTGCTCGACCTGGTGGGCGACACCCCCGCCATGGTCCTGTCCGACCTCGGCGAGATCCTGGCGCAGAACCGCATGTCGATCCTGCTCACCGGCGAGCACACCGGGCTGACCGGCGACCGCCGCTACGTCGCCTACCGCTACTTCACCGACCCGGTCATCCGCGACCTCCACGGCCCCGAGGAATGGCAGCGGCACGCCCGCCAGCAGGTCGCCGACCTGCGCGCGGTGGCCGGCCGGCGGGCCGGCGACCCGGCCGTGACCGGTCTGATCGAACGGTTGCGGGCTGCGAGCGACGACTTCCGGCGGCTGTGGGCCGAGCACGAGGTTGCGATGCGCCGGGCCGACCGCAAGACGTTCATGCACCCGCGCGTGGGCCGCATCACGATGGACTGCGAAACCCTGGTCACCCCCGACCTCGGCCAGCAGCTGCTGGTGCTGACCCCGGCCGACGCCGAGGCCCGGGAGAAGCTTGAGCTGCTGCGCGTGCTGGGGGTCGAGGAGTTCCCGGCCGGCGTGCCTCACTGACAGTGCCCGCGGTTCCCCACGCCCATGCTCGACCCCTTAACCCACAGGGAACAATCAGGGCGCCTTGACCTGGATCAGCTTCGGCTTCTGGCCTGATCTTGCACCGGTCGACCGCGGCAGTAGGCTGCCCGAGGGAGTCAGTTAGAAGTCACGCCACTCGTCGAGCCACTGGTCGGCCAGATGCGATGGGACATCAGCTCGGGCAGCGAGTTCCATAAACGCGTCACGGGCTTCCTCTTCGCCAGGTGGTGGGCTCCGCTGGGAGGCGTGGTGGGGCTGCGGCAAGGTGGCCTGCTGATCGACAACAGCGGTGCTTTGGAGTCCCTCTACCTGACCCGAAAGCGCACGGAGAAGAGAGTATCGCGGTGGCATCCCGTTGGCGCTCATAGTCGGTGACCGTCGGGACGACGGGCAGGACGAGCAGCAGGACCAGGTACGGCACGGCGAGTAGTCCACCGGTGAGCATGGTCAGCAGCAGCACGACGGTTCGTACCCAGTCGACGCGGAACCCGCCGTACGCCGCGATGCCGAGGCAGACGCCGCCGAACCATTTGCCCTCGTTGATCCGAGACCAGAACCGGCCACGCAACCTCCCCTCGGGGGAAGGCGGCGTGGGGCGTGCTGGACCCACCGGCCCGAGCTCAGCCAGGATCGCTGCCATCTGGGCACCGGTCACCGAGTCGTCGCCCGAGCCTGTGAGAGCACTCAACCGGTCGCCAACCGCGGACTCGAGATCTCGGACGATCTCGTCAGCGTCCGGGTCGGAGCGCAACGCGCGTCGCGCATCATCGAGGTACTGCCGCAGGGCGTCGCGCGCTTCGCCGGAGGCCGGGAAGGCCGCGACATGCCCGGTGAGGCGGATGGATACCGGCTCAGTCATCGGTCATCGTCCAATCGTGTCGATCACGTGGGTCAGCTCGTTCCAGTACTCCCGGAACGCGGCGAGCTGGCCTCTGCCGGCATCCGTGAGGGAGAAGTACTTCCGGGGCGGCCCTGACGGCGACTCCCGCCACTCGTAATGCACGAGCCCGTCTCGCCGGAGTTTGCTCAGCAGCGGATACAGCGTGCCCTCCTGGGCAGGGAAGCCTGCCTCCTGCAGCGCGGCGAGGATCTCCGCCGCGTACCGCTGCTGGGACTCGACGGCAGCTAGTACGAGTGGTTCGAGCAGGCCGCGCCGCAAGGCAACGAGCTTTGGATCGGTCTGCATGGCACTACCTTGCCGGAGCAAGGTACCTTTCGCAACCTAGAGCACATGCGGGCTCCGGTCCGCTGTGCGGGTTAGCCGGGTTGAGGAGAAGAACCGGACTGTTCGCCGAGATCGCCCTCGTAAGGCTGCCCGTCGTGGTGCCACGCCGAAAGCAGATGCGCTCCCGCTGGGTGTGGCGCGTGTGCTGCTCGTGCTCGGCACCACCCCGCGCACCGTCGACAGCGATCTCATCCCAACCGGGTCGCTCCAGAAGCGAAAATTCCGCTATAACGAGCATGCTGTTCCGCTGGCCGACATCGCCCCTCCGGAGTGCCCATGACGACGCAGTTGCGTGACCGTCTCGACCAAATACTCCAAGCTGGCCAGGTCGGCGGTCTGCACGCCGTCGCGGCGGTTCGCGGTGGTCAAACCCTGCTGGAGTGCTACAGCGCCGGCGAAGATTTCGCCTGGGGCGACTCGCTGGGCGTCGTCGAGTTCGGGCCCGGGGTCCTGCACGACATCCGGTCCGTCACCAAGAGCGTGACCGTCCTGTTGTACGGCATCGCGCTCGGCGCAGGGCTGGTCCCGCCGCCAGCTGAGCCGCTCCTGCAGCGGTTCCCGCAGTACCCCGACCTGGCGGCCGACCCCCACCGTGCCCGGCTCACCGTCGAGCACGCCCTGACGATGTCGTTGGGGGTGGAATGGCGTGAAGACCTCCCGTACAACAGCCCGGCCAACGCCGAGATCGCGATGGAGCTGGCGCCGGATCGATACCGGTACATCCTGGAGCGGCCGATCCTCGAGCCGCCCGGCGCCCGATGGACCTACTGCGGCGGTGCCACAGCTCTGCTCGGCCGACTGATCGCCGAGGGCACCGGGCAGTCGCTGCCGCAGTACGGGAAGGCCGTCCTGTTCGCACCACTGGGCATCGACAGATTCGAGTGGATGACCGGCGCGGACGGAGTGGCCTCCGCCGCGTCCGGGCTGCGACTCGCGCCCCGCGACCTGGCCAGGATCGGTGAGCTGGTGCTGGCCGAGGGCGCCTGGGACGGTCAGCGGATCGTCCCCGCCGACTGGATCCGCACGATGCTCCAGCCACGCCTGCAGACCAGTTGGGGCGCGCAGTACGGCTACCAGTGGTACATCGAATCCATCGAGGGCCATCGGCTGCTGGCCGGCATGGGCAACGGCGGCCAGCGCCTGTTCGTCCTGCCCGACCTGGACCTCACCGTGGCGGTCACCGCCGGCAACTACGACGACCCCGACCAGTGGCGGACCCCGCTCACGGTGCTGGAACGGGTCATCCTTCCCGCGATGGCTTGAGGCGCCGCGCCCGCCGGTCAGCCCATCGGCAGGGCGCACATCTGGGCCGGACGTCAGCTCACGCCTGCGGTTGGGACAGCTTCTGCGTTCGCCGGAAAGGCACCCGCGTCACGGCACCCGATCGACATCCGGTCATCGGCTATGAGCGGACACTGCCCTACCGCCCCCGCAGAGTGCTGACGCTGACGCCTTCGGGCTCACCGAAGGGGTCATCACAGAGGATGCGCTGGTCACGGGATCGCGAGTGGGATCGGTGTCTCAGCTAACGGGACCAGCTACTGGTCCGGCACGGCGGGATTGTGCGCTCGAACATCGATGTGCAGCAGACCAGTCTGGGTGACGATCAGCCAGCCGTGATCGGGTGTCGCGAGCAACGCGGAGAGCAGGGGGCGGTGACCACTTCGCCAACCTGCACCCAATCTGCTCCCAGTTGCAAGGTCAGGCCTACCAACGGCTCCTTACCGCTTTGACCTGCGCACACTCCCCCACCAGGCGACATAGAGCGTCGTCGACTGCATCGCCAAACCGCGGAGCACTCCGCGGGAAACAGGACGCCGCACCGACTCTGACCTGCAGAAACGAGAAGCCGCAGGCGGAGGCAGGTGCAGTTGAGCGCCGTGCTCCCCCACCCGGGCCCGTGACCCTGGCGTCGCCCAGGCGCCTTGGGTCTCCGTGTCGGCAGGTCTTCACCGAGCAGCGCGAGACCGACGTTCGGCCAACGCGACCGGGGCGCCGAGGCGCAGGGCGCACGGTCGGCGGCAGAAGAGGATGACGGAAACAGCTTGCCGATAGGCGGCGCCAATGCCACGCTCCGCCGCGATGACTACACGGAGCGAGCTTCGGGCATTGCACGACCAGCAGGTGCGGGGCACCATCGCCTCGCGTCTGCCGAACAACTGGAAGCCGTCGTGGGATGGCCCCGTCCTGCAGATCGCCACCCCCGCGCGAGGATGTGCCTTCGCGCAGGATCTCGACGGCCTCAGCATCGAGCTGGACGCGCTCATCGGTCGCGTGCGTGACCGCTCCGCAGCGCGCGGCCAGGCGGTCGAGTGGAAGACGTACGGCCACGACCGGCGAGATCTCACTGAGCGGCTGCGGCTGGCCGGCTTCGTGCCGGAGGATGAGGAAACGGTCGTCATCGGTCTGGCAACCAACTTGACCGCCGCCAGCGAAGCCCCCGACGGCATCGCCATCCGCGCAACTACGGACCTTGCCGACCTGGGCCGGATCGCGGCCATGGAGTCCGAGGTATGGGGCGTCGACTGGTCGTGGCTGGCTGGTGACCTACGCGACCGTATCGAGTCGGCCCCGGAGAACATCGTCGTTCTCGTCGCGGAGGCTGCGGACGAGGTCGTGTCGGCCGCCTGGCTGGTGATCATTCCCGGCACGGAGTTCGCTGCGCTGTGGGGTGGCTCGACCCTGCTGCAATGGCGCCGGAAGGGCATCTACCGCGCGCTGGTCGCCCGTCGCGCACAGCTGGCTGCCGACCGGGGCATCAAGTACCTCATGGTCGACGCGTCCAAGGACAGCAGCCCGATTCTTCAACGACTAGGTCTGCACCCGATCAGTACCACCACTCCGTGGGTATGGAGTCCGACCACCTAATCGGGATACGTACTCAAATTCGGCGGGTGCGCGCGTCGCAACGCGCCAGTCGGCTGCGCGACCAGCTCGACACCCGGGAAGTGTGCCCCTGGATAAGGCCCGGGTGGTGCCGTGCGGGGCGGGAGGCTCAGGACAAGAAGCGGTGCAGGGCTGCGGTCAAGTCGTCAGGGTTCTCCTCGGCGACATGGTGGCCGGACTCAATCGGGTGCCCGCGTAGATCGGGGGCCCACGGGCGCCAGACAGTTAGCGGGTCGCCGTACAGGTCTTCCATGTCGTCCCGGGTCGACCACAGCACGAGAGTGGGGCAGCGGACAGTACGACCGTTACGCCGGTCGGCTTCCTCGTGCACTCGGTCAACGCCGAGGCCCGCCCGATAGTCCTCCAGCATGGCCCGGACGGTGGCCGCGTCGTGGATGGCCTGCCGGAACTCCTGGTAGTTCTCGGCTCCCATGCTCTCGGGCCGGGCCTTACTGGCGTACCACGCATCGGGGTCGGCGGCGATGGCCCGCTCTGGCTTGTCCGGCTGAGCAAAGAAGAACCAGTGGTACCAGTCATGGGCAAACTTCGCATCACACCTGGCAAGAGCCTCGCTGATGGGAACACCGTCGATGACCACCAACTGACTGGCCGTGTCGGGGTGGTCCAGCGCCAGGCGTAACGCCACGTACGACCCACGGTCGTGTCCGACCGTCGCGAACGTCGGGTGGCCCAGTTTCTCCATCAGCCGGACCAGGTCCGCGGCAACAATCCGCTTGGACTGCTGCGAGTGATCCGCGAGGATCTGCGCCTTGCCGGACTGCCCATAGCCGCGCATGTCGGGACAGACGACGGTGAACCCGAGATCAACCAGCTGCGGCGCGACACGATGCCACGTAGACCCCGTACGCGGATGTCCGTGGATGAGGAGGACCGCAGGCCCGTGCCCCGCATACCGGACCCGGAGCTCCACCTCCCCGACATCGACCCGCTCGTCCTCGAAACCGTCAAACATGCGCGGAAAGTATCCAGGTCCCCGCCAAGAAAACATCTACTCATCGGCCATATGCGGACGCCGCACTACTGCCTCCGCCGGGGGCGCCAACACTGACGCCTTCAGACGTGGCCTTAGGCGAACTGAAATGCCGGCCGGCGCCAGCCATCCGGGAGCAGCAACGCCTGACCGCTTGGGGGGAGCACTGGCCCGACGCTGGCACTCGATTGGTTGGACGCCGGATGGCCGACCCGGGATCTGCTCGACGTACCGGCCGACATGAAGGACTCGCGCGAGCTCTCCCAGCCGCTCCGCTACCGAGCACTTCGCCTCTGGCCCGCCTCGGCACATGCCTACCAGCCGATGAGGATTCACCCCCTCTACGCCGCCCTGGAACGCGATCCGGCGTCCGGCAAGCTGCTGCGAAATCTGTGCGCTCAAGAAACACGCCGCTGCCCACCCGCAGTCCGGGCCCGGCGCCGGCCGTGATCGGCCGGCGCCGGATACCGGTTCAGCGCGTTCCGGTGCGGTGCAGCTGGACGGCGCCGGAGGTCAAATCGCGTGGGGCGATCCGGTCGACGTCGAACTCGGTGCTGCCGGGGCTATGGTCGTAGACGACCGTCCCGGTGGCGGTTTCGAAGACGACCAGGCGGGCCCGGTCGGTGGGGATGCCGACGCAGTCGGTGCGGCCCGACGAACAGGCGTCCCAGCCGTAGATCACCCAGGTGTAGCCGGACCGGCCGTTGAGGGTTCCCTCACCACGGGAGGCGACCTTGCCGTCCTTGGTGAGCACGAGCCACTCCAGGGTGCTGGGTTCGAGCCGGAAGCTCGTCCCGTCCGTCCACGCCTTGCCCTGCCCGACCGGGGTGGTGGCAGCGCTGGTCTGGTACTGCGCGGTGTTGTGCAGCCACGTCTGGCCGGCCGCGTTCGGCACGCTGACCAGGGCGCCGGCCGGGGTGGCGGTGGAGCCGTCGATGTTCGCGGTGCCAGCGTCGGGGTCGTAGACCACGATCATGCTGCCGGACTTGTCGGTGGCGGCGTCGTCGTCGCGGACGGTGACGTCGATGGTGTACATGCCAGCGTCGGTGAAGGTGTGCGTGGCCTGGCAGACGTTGTTGGTGGCAGTCACTGATTCTGTACGGCCGTCGTCCCAGACGACGGTGCAGGTGTGGGTGTCGTTGGTGCCGGGATCGTTGAACGGGACCTTCAGCTCGAACGCCGTACGGGCCCGATGAACTGGCCACTGGGTGGGCGCGACGGCCGCGGCGGCCGCGCGCAGCGGGCTCGGCTCGGGGGTCTCCCGCAGCGACGGAGCGACGTTGCTCAGCGTGACCGTCGCGCTGTCGCTGACCGCTCCGTTGACGCCGTCGTCGGCGGTAAGCGTGACGGTGAAGGTGCCGTCGTCGGTGCAGCTGATCGTCGTGACCGGCGTGCCGGCGTCCTCGAAGGCGCAGGTAGCGCCCGCGTCCACGTCGGAACCGGCGGTGTATGACCACCGGGTGCTCGGGGCGCCGCCGTCGTCGCGGGCGGAGCCGTTCAAGCCGACCGGGCTGCCCTCGTTGCCGCGGCGGTCGGGACCGGCGCTGACCACCGGCGAGTCGTCAATATCGGGGTCGTCGGGCGGGGGGTTGCTGACGTTGCCATCGCCGACCGGGATGAACAAGTTGTCGTAGTCCACGAGCCGGTCGTTCTCCATCCAAATGCCGATGCGGCCACCGGCCTCCTGGTTCTCGGCGGAGGCGACGAACCGGACGGAGTAGTTGTCCGGCAGTTGCACCGGCCGACCGCGCTCGAGGTCCTCGTCGTGGAACTCCGGTCCAGCCGAGCCCTCGTACGTGGCCGCGATTGGGTACTCGTCGCAGTCCCATTTGGGAACGGTCGGGTCGTCCGGCGGTGGCGGCATCGAAGTGCGGGCGCAGGTGTTGGTGGAGACGGTCCGGTTGCGGTCCGCGCGGAACCGGTGCTCGGCGCTCTTGGCGCGCGGGATCCGGTGCAGCGGGTCGCTCGCGGTCGCCCCACGCAGGGCCTTGTTCGGGTTGGGCGGCCAACTGGCCGGCGGGTTCGCGCGGGCCTCCTCGATGTGCACGGCGGCGCCCTTGACGGCCGGGTCGGTCGTGCTGAGGAAGATGCCCGGGACGGCGCGGTCGAAGACCGATCCGAGCTGCCGGGCACGGGCGCTGCTCAGATACCACGCGCTGTCGAAGCGCATCCCGCCTTCTTCGCTCTCCGTGTCGACGAACTGGAAGTACCAGCCCGGCAGGTCGAAGTCGTACTCGATGTGGAACACGCCCGTCGCGATCTGCTCGCCGTTAGCCACGGCCGGCTCACGGGCATCGGACATCAGCTCGAAGAAGGCGTAGTTGTTGGCCCGCCAGCCCGGGATCGTCTTCTCGGTGTCGTCGTCCGGCCCAGGGAAGCACGCGTTGTCGTCGTCGACGTCGAAGACGGGGTCGCGATAGCCGCCGTCGCACTCCATGGTGGCTTTCATTTTCGCCGTCGGCGCCGAGAACACCCCCCGGGCCCACAGCACCTCGACGTCGAGGGTGAAGCCTGCCCACCGCAGCTTGCTCGGGTCGTTGATGTGGCCGCCCTGCTTACCCTCGCCGCGCAGCATGTTCTGCGAGAGGTACTCACCGCTCAACCGGCACGACGGCGGGAACAGCCCACATTCGATCGCCCCGATGTACACCAGGTGGCTCTGGCAGTAGGAATACCGGTTCTTGATCCAGCCCTGCTCGCGCTTGGCCTCGTCGCTGTGCTCCTCGCACTGCTCGCGCGTCGCGTAGTCGTACACGTCGTCCGGCAGCGACCCGCGCGGGAAACGCCCGGAGTCCACCACGTAGCTCTCAGGACCGGCCGCCGCGGCTCGCGGCCGCGCCCTGGTCGACTCCGAGGGCCCATCGGCGGTCGCCGGCTTGACGCCGAGGTTATCGAGGTTCAGGTTCTTGCGGAACTCCTCGCTCACCCGCTCGGGATGGTCGATGAGATCCGGGTCGGAGATGACGTACGGAACGAGCTTGCGGGTCGTCTGGTCCGGGCTCGGCTCGGCGTGGGCCGGAGAACCCGGGATCAGGCCCACGAGCATCGACATCAGGATTGTGACAGGCAGGAACCATCGTCGCATCAGCGCAACTCCCCCGTTGGATAGCTGGTGGCAGGAGTAGTTCAGCCAACGACATCTGCCGATGCAAGGGTGAGTAGGTAAGCGGACACACGCGGTCGGCGGGAGATCGCTACCCTCGTAGTCGACCGAGCGGGGAGGGGTCAGCATGGCGGCGCTGGTCGAGCACACCGAGCTGTACGTCGATGTCGACTATCGACTGTTCGCGATGATCGACGACAGCAACGACCGGCGCAACGTGCCGCCCCCGCCGCACGAGCTCGATCGATGGGTCAGCTCGACGCCGGGCTATGTGGTGGTCGAGAACATCGACGACGCCGTGGTGCTGGGTAGCGACACCCGGCTGGAGACCTGGGACGGGCCGGCCGACTTCGATCCGGCCGGCTGGGACCGCAGCGACGTCCTCGAGGTGGTCTTCGAGTCGGGCATCCTCGGGTTCTCCAGCGGCACGGCCGGCGGCATCGCCGACGCCTACCGCCTACCGCCGGGCCGCCGATGGAGCGTACGGCTGGCCTGGCGCACCGAGGAGCCACCCGCTCCGGACGAGCTGCCGATCGCGTCTGTCCTCATCCAGTTCAGCCCGGCCTGAGCCGCCGGGCCGACACTTCGCGGTCGGGCCTGTCTGTCCTCGTGAGTGCGGCAACACCCACGGGGACGCTGACTCATTGCATTTCGCTGGGGGTGGACTCGGATGCTACACGGGTGCCCCGCTCCCCGAAGGCCCCCTTTATATCGCGATCTTTCCTAATTGATCGATGGCGCGTCCAGAACTTGACCCATGTATGTCCACAGTTGACTCCCGCAGACGGCCGCTGCTACCTTCGATTCGGATTGGCCTATGTGATCTAGTGCGGTCGAATGTGGGTGCGCCGCTCGACGCTGCTGCGATCGAGTGCGAGGCAACGAAGCCGTCGCATCCATGCAGGTCATCACAATACGGGGTATATATGAATACCGTTTGGCTCTTAGCCGACGGGCCGGTCCCGCCGGACGGCCCGTGGGTAGACGACGTCCTCCTGGCCGGCCCCGACGAGGCCGGGGTGTTCCGCGGCGGCCTCCGGGATGCGTTCCGGGAGCGCTACCCGGCAACGCTTTTCGGCAACATGTACGGGATGACGGAGGCGGGGCGATCGCCACCGATCTGTCCGGACAGCATGCCCCCGCCGTTCAGCCGGCGCCCGGCCTGCTGACCATCAACGGCCGGCTGGACTCGCAGGTTTCCATCAGTGGCCTGAAGGTCGACCTGACGGCCGAGGAGATCCAGGCGGACCTCGGCGAGCGTCTGGCCGCTTACAAGCGGCCCCGTCCGCTGTATGTTCTGGGCGATTTTCCCCGCACCGCCACCGGCAAGATCGTCCAGAATCCAGCCGCATTGCGCAGCGTGGCACGGGACGCCGCTGTCCGCTGAGGGCTTGGGCAACGCACGCTCCGAGGTAGCCGAAAGTTCACCGAAAATGGCACGCCGAATCAAGCGGTCGCGCCATGCCAACCGAAGGGAATTCGTATGTCTGCCGACGTATTCGCGTTTCTTGTCGACGCGCTCAAGAGCATGAACTATGACACCTCCTCGGTGACTCGGGAAACGGCGTTGGGCGCCAACGGTCTGGAATTGGAGTCCCTGGCGGTCGCCGAGGTCTCCATTCAGGTGGAGGACGCCTACGGCGTGCGGTTCGACGAGGACGAGGCCGAGCGGCTGGCCATGATGACCGTGGGTGACCTGGCGGATGAGATCACCGTGCGCATGGAGCAGAAATGACCGCTGCCGCCTCTCTGGACCGGCAAGGCGTCATCGAGATCCTCACCGAATATCACCCCGACGACACGTTGCTCCAGATATCCACTGTGGACAGAGTTGCCCGTCTGCTCCGACAGCCGCTGGACGGATGATCGAGATGACCTCAGGGAAGGCGGAAGCGGTCGCGCCGCCCCGGTGCCGTCCGGTATCGATCACCGGTCTGGACGTCATGACCGCCTGCGGACGGGGCGTCCCACCGCTGGCGTCGGCTGCCTTCGCCGGGGCGCCGGCGGTCTCCTGGCCGCCGGGGCGGAGCCCGACCAGAGTGCCGGCGTGCTGCTCGCGAGGCGTCCGGCCGTGCTGACGAACGCCCCCACGACATCTTCCAGGGAGCCGAGACATGGACGTTAAGAGAATGCGGACCGAGCTCGCCGCGGATCCGGCGCTGGGCACCGGAAACCTGCTGACCACGCTGATCGCGCGTGGTGAAGGGCTGGACGATCCGGCGCTGACCTTCGACACCGCGGTGGACGACCACCCGTCCTGGCAGCCGATGTCGCTGACCGAGTTGGAGCATCGGGTCACCGCCCGAGCCGCCGAGCTGCACCGGCTGGGCATCAGGCCGCGGGATCCGGTGGCGGTCTACGTCCGCGCCGCGGCCGACCAGGCGCTGTGTTTCCTCGCGCTGGCCCGGATCGGCGCCGTTCCGGCCCTGATCAACGGCAACCTCGGCAGTGGTCTCGCCGCCGAGTACATCCGAAAGCGGCTGGCCTCGCCCGTGGTCATCACCGACGCGGCGCACCGGCAGGCACTGCGCGACGAAGGGCTCGCCAGCCAGTCGATGGTCGATGTCGCGACGCTCGGCGCCGGCGACCCGCGGCTGGCGCCACCGCCGTTCCAGCACCACCCCGACGATCCGGTCGTCATCACCCACTCGTCCGGGACCACCGGTCTGCCCAAGGCTGTGGCCCACTCGCACCACAGCCTCTTCGCGGCCGTACGGCACCGCCTGACCCTGCCGAAGGCGGCGGCGCTGGACCGGATGCTGGTGATCCTGCCGCCCGGGCACGCGGCCATGGTGATCGCGCTCAGCGTGGCGCTGTGCAATCACGTGGAGCTGGCGTTGTGCTCCCGGCAGAACGGCGCGTATGTCCTCGACGTGATCGAAAAGTGGCGCCCGATCAGCGTGCTCGGCTTCTCGGCGACGTGGTCGGACCTGGCCGGCGTTGACCTCGCCACCCGGGACCTCAGCTCGGTGCAGGCCTGGTGGAACACCGGGGACTGCGCGCACGAACCGCACATCCGTCACCTCGTCGGCGCCGGCCGGCGGTACGTGATGACGAGCGAGGGCGTGACCCAGAAGGCCGGTTCGGTCTTCATCGACGGGCTCGGCTCCTCGGAGATGGGTCATTCGCAGTTCTTCATCACGCACACCCCGGACACCGATCGGTACCGGCGTTGCATCGGCCGGCCGCACGTCTACACGGACGCCGTGGTGTACGACGACGAAGCCCGCGAGCTACCGGCCGGGCAGGTCGGTCAGCTCGGCATCAAGGCGCCCACCCTCTCGCTCGGCTACTGGAACGACTCGGAGCTGACCTACCGGACCCGCCGCAACGGCTACTTCCTCACCGGGGACCTGGTCTTCCGCAACGAGGCGGGCTACTTCTTCCACGTCGACCGGCTTGTCGACGCGGTCGACATCGGCGACGGGAACTGGGTGTACACCGCCCTCGCCGAGGAGCGCGTCCTGGCCGCCTGCCCGGAGGTGCTCGAGTGCACGGTGGTGGCCGTCGGTGAGCCCGGCGAGGTCCGTACCGTGATTCTGCTGACGCTGCATGACGGCGGCGAGCCGGAGCCGGACCTGGTGGCGAAGGTGACCGCGGCGCTCGAACCCGCGGTGGCGGCGACCGTGGCAGGCGTACTGACGGCCGGCGACGGCGTGCTGCCGTTCGGTGCCACCGGCAAGGTGCGCAAGGCGTTGCTGCGCGACCGGCTTCTGAGCGGGGAACTGCTCGGCACAGCCGCGGCGGTGGTGCGGTGATGAGCGCCCGTCCCGTCATCACCGGCATCGGTTTGTTCACCCCGGTCGGGCGTGCCGTCGATACGGTGTGGGATGCCGTCTGCGCCGGCAGGTCCGGCATCCGGCAGGTGCCCGCCGACCATCGGCTCGCCCCGGCCATCGAATACGCCGGCTTCGCGCCGGAGATCGACGCGTCCGAGGTGCTACCCCCCGCCGAGGGTCGGCTCGTCGATCGGTTCGTGCTGATGGCTCTCGCCGCCGCCGCGGACGCGATGGCCGACGCCGGGCTGACCGTCGGCACCGACGTGGATCCCGACCGGGTGGCCGTGGTCGTCAGCAGCGGTGCGGGCGGCCTGGACATCTTCGAGGAGCAGAGCCACGCGTACGCCGCCCGCGGCCGTACCGCGGTGAGCCCGTACATGCTGCCGGGCTTCCTGGGGAACATGGCAGCGGCCCGCATCGCCATCCAGTACGGAGCGCACGGCTTCAGCTCCGCCATGTCGACGGCGTGCTCGGCCGGCGCCCACGCGATAGTGGAGGCGTTCCGCCTGATCGCACACGGGGACGCCGACATGGTGATCTGCGGAGCGTCCGAGGCGCCACTGAACCCGACCGGCTCGCTGAGCTTCCGGCACGGCGGCGCGCTGGCGACGCGGTGGTCGGATCCCACCGCCGCGAGCCGTCCCTTCGACGTGCGCCGCAACGGTTTCGTGCTCGCCGAGGGCGCGGGCATCCTGGTGGTCGAGCGAGCCAGCGACGTGGACGCCCGGGGCGCGGCCGGATACGCCGACCTGCTGGGCTGGGGTGTCACGACCGACGCGTACCGGCCGACGACGCCCCTTCCGGACGGCGCCTGCGCGGCCAAGGCGATGGCGGCGGCCCTGCGTCGCGCCGACCTCCCACCCGGCGAGGTCGACTACGTGAACGCGCACGGAACCAGCACCAAGCTGGGTGACGTGGCCGAGGTCAAGGCACTGCGCACGGTCTTCGGCGCGGTATCGCCGGCGGTCAGCAGCACCAAGTCGGTGACCGGTCACCTGCTCGGCGGATCGGGTGCGGTGGAGGCCGCGATCACGGCGCTGGCCGTGTCCCGGGGCGTGCTGCCGCCGACGTACAACCTGGACGAGGTCGACCCCGAGTGCGAGGCGGACCACGTACGGAAGCAGCCGCGCACCGGCCGGGTGCGCAACGCGATATCGAACTCCTTCGCCTTCGGCGGCCACAACGTGAGCCTGCTCATGGGTGAGGCCAGCACGCGCCGTCATCGCACCGCGGTGACCGACGGCTGACCCGCGCCAAGCCCGACATCCTGAAGGAGCCGTCACGATGGCCAGCAGACTACTGACCGCCTCGTCCGTCCGGACGGGCCTCAACATCGCGTCCTGGATAGCGCCGGCGCTCGCCGGCCACGGCGCGTACGTCACCTTCTGCAAGACCTGGAAGCGGGCGAACCTGCGGGTCACCGAACAGGAGGTGCACGCGTCGGCCATCCGGGACGTCGTGGCGGTCAGGGGAAAACGGGTCGTCACGTACCGCTGGGGTGACGGCGTGAAGCCGGTGCTGCTGCTGCACGGGTGGCGCTCGCGGGCGTCACGGTTCGCTTCCTTCGTACCCCAACTGCTCGCCCACGGGTACAGCCCGCTGAGTTTCGACGCCCCCGGCCACGGCCACTCGGGCGGCGAGGCCACCACCGTGGCGGAGTACGGCCGCGTCATCGACGAGGTGCAGCGGTGCTTCGGAACCTTCGAGGCGATCGTCGCCCATTCGTACGGCGTGCAGTGCGCCCTGCTCGCCGTACACAACGGCGTGCGGACCCGGAGACTCGTGGCCATCAGCGGTGTCGCGGACCTCGGGTTCCTGGTCGACGAGTTCCAACGGCGGCTGGGGGTGAACGAACGGGTCGTGCGCAGCCTGCACCGGCGCGTCCAGCAGGAGGTCTTCTCGGCCGGGCAGGGCGGCGGGCCGCGGTCGCCCGGCGCGCGAGCCGAGGCCGCCGTCCCGATGCTCGTGATCCACGACGGCTCCGACACCACGGTCGGCATGGATCACGCGAACCGGCTCATCGCCGACTACGCCGGCCCGGCCCGGCTGCTCGTCACCGACCGGCTGGGCCACCAGCGCATTCTCATCGCCCGTGAGGTGGTGCAGGCGGTGGTCGAGTTCGTGGACGAGGCGCCGAGCCAGGCGTCGCTGGCTCTGGCTCCCGAAGCCGACGACTGATCGTCTCCGGAAAGGACATCGTGCACTTCTCGGATCCCCTGACCAGCACCGTCGCCGACGAACTGGCGCGGTGCGGTGTCACCGACGTGGTCGCCTCGCCCGGCTTGCACTCCGGAGTGCTCGCGCACGCCGTCCACCAGTGCCCGGGCATGCGGCTGCACGTACGTATCGACGAACGGTCCGCGGCCTTCCTCGCGCTGGGGCTCGCCCGGGCGAGCGGCCGCCCCGCCGCCGTGGTGTGCACGTCGGGGACGGCGGCAGCCAACCTGCATCCCGCCGTGCTGGAGGCCCGACACAGCCGCGTGTCGCTGGTCGTCATCACCACCGATCGGCTGCCCGCACTGCGCGGCACGGGAGCCAACCAGGCGACCGACCAGGTACGGCTGTACGGGACGGCGACGCCCCACTACACCGAACTGAACACCGAGCCACCCACCACGGCCACGGTGCGGTACTGGCGATCCGCGGTGTCCCGGGCCCTCGGCAGCTGTGCCCACGGGCCGGTGCATCTCAACATCGGCCTGCACGAGCCGTACGACGCACCGGCCCCACTGCCGGACGAGGCTGCCCTCCTGGCGTCGGCGCGCCCACCGGGGGAACCCTGGACCCGGGTCCGGCATGCTCCGGAGGCGCCGCGCACGCTGGACGTGCCCGCCCACGGGGTGATCGTCGTCGGCGACGGCGCGAGCGATCCGCACGCCGCTGTCACCTTCGCCGAACAGGCCGGGTGGCCGTTGCTCGCCGAGCCGCAGACCGGTGCGCGCTACGGTGCCAACGCCATCCGGACGTACGGCGACCTGCTCAGCCATCGGGAGTTCCGAAAGGGGGCCGAGCCGGAGATGGTGATCACCATGGGGCGGCCCGGCGTCCACCTCGCGGTTCTCGACTACCTTGGTCAGGCCCGCGACCATCTCGTCGTCGATCCGTCCGCTGACTGGGCCGACCCCACCCGCGGCGCCACCGAGGTGCTGTCCCGGCTCGGTACGCCGATGCTGCCTGACCAGGATCCGGATTGGTTGCGCCGGTGGCAGGACGCCGACAAGGCCGCCGGTGGCGCGCTCGACGTGATGCTGGACCGTACCGATCTCAGCGAGCCGCGCATCGCCCGCGACCTGGTGGCGGCGATCCCGGACGGGTCGCTGCTCTTCGCCGGCTCCAGCATGCCTATTCGCGATCTGGAACAGACCATGCGACCGCGTCAGAACGTCCGGATCCTCGCCAACCGGGGACTCAACGGCATCGACGGAGCGGTGTCCAGTGCGATCGGTGCCGCGCTGGCGCACCAGGCGCAGGGCGGCGGCCGAGCCTACGCGCTGCTCGGCGACCTGTCGCTGCTGCACGACCAGAACGGACTCATCACCGGCCTCGGCTCACCGCGTCCGGACCTCACCATCGTCGTGGTCAACAACAACGGCGGCGGCATCTTCTCGCTGCTCCCGGTGCGGCGGCCGATCGACGACTTCGAGATGCTCTTCGGTACGCCGCACGGCGTCTCCTTCGAACAGGTGGCGGCAGCGTCTGGCTGGCCGTACACACGGGCCGCCGGCACGGCCGATCTGCTCGCGGTGCTCGACCAGCCCGGTCCACGGCTGATCGAGGTGGTCACCGATCGCCGGGACAACGCCTCGCTGCACCGGCGCCTCACGGTGGCCGTCATGTCCGCCGTCGGAGCGGCCCTGTGAGCGGGGCTCCCACTCACTCCACGTCTGCCCGCGGGAGGAAATGATGTCGCCTTTCCACGCTCAACCGGACCACACAGCGGCGGCGGCCCCGCCACGGGTACGACCGAGTGACGCCGCGCTGGTACAGAGCCTGCTCTCCGGAGCGTGGCTGGGCCAGGCCTGCTACACGGTCGCGAAGCTCGGCATCGCCGACCTGCTGGCGGACGGTCCGGAGACCGCGCCGAACCTGGCCGCGCGGTGCGGCGCCGATCCGGACGCGCTGCTGCGCCTGCTGCGGGCACTGGCTTCCGTCGGACTCTTCACCCAGCGGGGCAGCGAGACGTTCGAGCTCACCGGCGCTGGCTCGCTGTTACGGAGCGACGTGCCCGAATCCGCCCGGGCCAGCGCCATCATGCTGGGCGAGGAGGTGTTCCGCTCCTTCGCCGAGCTGCCGCACGCGGTCCGGACCGGCACCCCGGCCTTCGACCAGGCGTACGGGCAGCCCATGTACACCTACCTCGCCACTCACCCCGAGGTCGCGCGTACGTTCCACACCGCCCTTGGCAGCCATCGGACGGTACCCGCCGCCCTGTCGCGGTGTGACGTCGGCGAGGTCAGCACCATGGTCGATGTCGGTGGCGGCGACGGCGCGCTGCTCGCCGCCCTCCTCACCGGCCGGCCGGAGACCCGCGGTGTCCTGCTCGAGCTGCCCGAGGCGATCCGGCAGGCGAGCACCCGCTTCGCCGAGGCCGGTGTCGCGGACCGGGTGACACTGGTGGAAGGCAGCTTCTTCGACCGGGTGCCCGGCGATGGCGATCTCTACCTGTTGGCGCGCTGCCTGCACAACTGGAGCGACGACAAGTCCCTCGCCATCCTGCGGACCGTACGCGAGGCGATGCGACCCGGAGCGCGCCTGGTGGTGCTGGAGAAGGTGGTCCCGGACGGCCCCGGACCGAGCCAGGCCAAGATCTTCGATCTGCTCATGCTGGCCATGGTGGAGGGGCGCAACCGGACCGACAGCGAGTACCGGGAGCTGATCGGCCGCAGCGGCTTCGATGTGATGGCCGTACACCCGGCGTCCCGGCACGATCCGCGGGCCGAGAGCGCGATCGAGGCCGTCGCGGTGTGAGACCCGCAGCAGTCGATGATCAGGCGATCGGTGTCCGCTCGACGAAACGATGGGGATGACTCATGCCAGAGATCAACGCTGTGCCCGATGCCGGACGAGCGGCATTGTCCGACGCGATCCGCAGTGGTGCTGTTCGCGCGGCAGCGGTGATCCGGGCCGCTAAGTCTCCGGACGCCATGGTTCCCGGGCTGAGCTGGACCGCCGGCGAGACCGCGGCGCACCTGGTGAACGAGTTCGTCGACTACACCGCGTACGCGCAGGGACGGAACAACCCCGCCGCGGGCGACCACCCGTCGCGGCGCAACACCGACGCGAACGCCGCGCAGTTGCGTACCGATCCCGATCGTGACCTCGCCTCGCTGGCCGATCGGCTGCTGCCGGCGGTGACGGGATTCCTGGCCGTTGAGCCGCCGGCGCAACCGCTGATCGTCAGCAACGGCCTCGCGTTGAGCTGGTCGACGATGAGCTCGGCGCTGCTCGGCGAACTGGTCGTGCACGGGCTGGACATCGCGCGGGCGAGCGGACAGCCGTGGCGCATCGACCGGTCGGACGCGTTGCTGGTGCTCGACGGCGTACTGACGATGATGCCGCGATACCTGAACCGGAAACGCGCCGCGAACGTCCGCGCGAGCATCGAGATCAGGTTGCGTGGCGGCCCGCGCTATCTGGTGGAGATCGACCACGGGACCGCGGTGACCGGCAGGTCGACCGCACAGGCCAGGCCGGACTGCTGGATCTCCGCCGACCCCGCCGCGTTCCTCAAGGTCGGCTTCGGTCGCACCGGCCAGTGGGGCCAGATCGCCCGCGGCAGACTGCTGGCCGGCGGTCGCAAGCCCTGGCTCGCCACCACCTTCGGCACTGCGGTCACCAGGCCATGAGCGCTCGCACCGGTAACCGCCACGATTGATCGATCAACGGGAGGCATACTGTGTGTGGAGTTGTCGGATAGGTCGGCTTCGCCCGTGACCTGCGCCGCGAGGGCGCGGTGCTGCGGGCGATGACGGCGACGATGAGTCTGCGCGGGCCGGACGCCGAGGGCGTGTGGCTCGACGAGGATGCCGGCCTCGGGCACCGCCGGCTCGCCGTCATCGACCACCCGTATCAGCGGACGGTAGCCGCGCCACCCGCCCAGAAATACAACGGAGCCACTAACACTCTGCTGAGCGAGGGCGGTCCCGACGCTCCATTGGCGCTCGTCATCAGCGCTTTGGCGAACGACTGGGGCTTCGTTGCCTTCGGTGACGACAAGACCGGTCTGGGCTCAGATCAACAGCGCCGGTGCATGACCCACAGGGCTTCCATCTCGCCGGGGTTGTGCAGGCCGCGGCCTCGCGACCAACGACGAGGGGCCCTGCCGGTCCGGCAGGGCCCCTCGTCACAGAGGGCTCAGGAAAGCGTGTTCAGGTAGTCGGGGTTGGCCTTCAGCCACTCCTCGACGGCCTTCTCCTCGTCGCCCTTGTGGGTGTTGAACATCAGGTCCTCCAGGGACGCGAGCTGCTCACCGTCCATCTTGAACTTCTTCAGCATCGTGGTGATCTCGGGGAAGTCGTCGCCGAAGCCGGTCCGGGCGAGAGTGTTGATCTGCTCGGCCTGACCGAGGGTTCCCTTTGGATCGGTGAGGTCCTTCAGCTCGTACTTGGCGTAGGCCCAGTGCGGGTGCCAGAGGGTGACCACGATCGGCTTCTTGTCGGCGATCGCGCCGTCCAGGGCCGCCAGCATGGCCGGAGTGGAGGAGGTCTTCAGCTTCAGCTTGCCGTCCAGGCCGTACTCGGGGATGACCTTCTCCTGGGTGGCCTTGGTCAGGCCGGCGCCCGGCTCGATGCCGATGATTTCCCCGTCGAAGCTGCCGGCCTTGCTGGCCAGGTCGGCCAACGAGTCGACGCCCTCGACGTATTTCGGCACCGCGATGCTCAGGCTGGCGTCGTCGTACCAGACGCCGAGCTTTTCCAACTTGTCGCCGTACTTCTCCAGGTAGGAGGCGTGCGTCTGGGGCAGCCAACTGTCCAGGAACAGGTCGATGTCGCCGTTGGCGAGACCGCCGTAGACGAGACCGGCCTCCAGGTTCTTGAGCTCGACCTCGTAGCCCTTGTCCTGCAGGATGTCCTGCCACAGGTGGGACGCCGCGATCGCCTCGTCCCAGGCCATGTAACCGATGGTGATCTTCTTGCCGTTGTCGGACGCGTCGTCCTGCTCGCCACAGGCGGCAGCGCCGCCGAGGGCAAGGGCGGCGGTCATTGTGAGCGCGAGGGTGCGCTTCAGTGTCGTGAACAAAAGGGTTGTCCTTCCTCTTTCGGGTATGCCGGCGGACCCCGTGTACGCGGGAAAAAGGGGTTGCCGGCGGAGATTGATGGGTCAGGCGGCCTGCCGCGCGAGACGTTGCGCCCGGGCGGACGGGAAGCGGTCGCCCGCGGAGTCGGTGAGCCGGTCGAGTACCACGGCGAGGATCACGACGGCGATCCCACCTTCGAAGCCGCTGCCCACCTCGACCTGGGACAACGCGAACATGATCACGTCGCCGAGGCCGCCGGCACCCACCATGCCAGCGATCACCACCATGGACAGGGCCAGCATGATGACCTGGTTGACGCCGGTCATGATGGTGGGCAGTGCCAGCGGCAGCTTGGTCCGCAACAGCACCATCCACGGTGGCGCGCCGAAGGACTCGGCGGCCTGGACGATCTCCTTGTCGACCTGGCGCAGACCCAGCTCGGTCAGGCGGACGCCGGGCGGCATACTGAAGACCAGGGTGGCCAGTACGCCCGGCACGGTGCCGATGCCGAAGAAGAAGATCGCCGGAATGAGGTAGACGAACGCGGGCATGGTCTGCATCAGGTCCAGCACCGGCCGGGCCACTGCGGAGGCCCGCTTGTTCTCAGCGACCAGCACGCCCAGCGGGATAGCCATCAGCAACGCCAGAATGCTGGCCACGAGCACCTGGGCGAGCGTGCTCATGGTCTCCTCCCAGTACGGCATTCCGGCCACCAGGCCGAGGCCGACCGCGGTGCCGAGGGCGAACTTCCACCCGCGAAGCCACCAGCCGAGCCCGGCGAGCACCAGTACGACCACCACCGCCGGCACGCCGGTGAGCAGGTCGTTGAGAGGTCGCACCAACGCCTCGACCACTGCGGCGACACCGTCGAAGAACGGGCCGAGCGTCGCGGTGGCCCAGTCGACGGCGGACTCGGTCCAGGCGCCCAGCGGCACCCGGGGCAGCCAACTGTCCAGCGGTGACTGAGTCAGGCTCATGCCGGCTCTCCCTTCGTCCCGACCAGTTCCACCTGGTCCTGGTCCTGCGTCGGCTGGTCCGGGGTCGCGGCGGCCAACGCACTGAGCAGGGTGATCCGTGGGATCACCCCGATCAGTCGGTCGCGCTCGTCGAGAACGGCCACCGGGTGCTGACTCTCCGCGCAGTCGGCGAAGAGGTCGGCCACCGAGGTGTCCGCGGTGACCGTGCGGACTCGCTCGGTCGATACGTAACCGTCGAGGTGGGGGCGGCCCTCGCGGAGCGCCCGCAACACCTCGTCCTCGGTGACCGTGCCGAGGAACCGCTTCATCGGACCGGTCACGTAGACCACCGAGGTTTGGCTTTCCCGCAGCGCCTTCGCGGCGACCCGGGGACCGGCGTTGACGTCCAGCACCTGCTGGGGCTTCTCCATCACCGACGCGGCGGTGAGGATCCGGGTCCGGTCGACGTCGGCGACGAACTGCGCCACATAGTCGTTGGCCGGGTCGGTGAGGATCTCCTCGGCAGTGCCGATCTGGACGATCCGACCGTCCCGCATCACCGCGATCCGGTCGCCGAGCCGCATGGCCTCGTTCAGGTCGTGGGTGATGAAGATGATCGTCTTGCCCAGTTCGGCCTGCAGCTCCAGGAGTTGGTCCTGGATCTCCCGGCGGATCAGCGGGTCCAGTGCCGAGAACGCCTCGTCCATCAGCAGGATCTCGGTGCCGGCCGCGAGCGCGCGGGCCAGCCCGACCCGCTGCCGCATACCGCCGGACAGGTCGTGCGGCAGGTTGTCCGCCCACTCCGTCAGACCCACCATGCGCAGCGCGTCCATGGCCCGCTCACGTCGCTCTGCCTTGGGCAGCCCGGCGACCTCCAGCGCGTACCCGGCGTTCTCCAGCACCGTCCGGTGCGGCATGAGCGCGAAGTGCTGGAACACCATGCTGATCTTCTCCCGGCGCAGCTTGCGCAGCGCCGCCGGTTTGAGCGTGGTCAACTCGACCCCGTCGACCCGCACACTGCCCCTGGTGGGCCGCAAAAGGCCGTTGAGCATCCGGATCAGGGTCGACTTTCCGGAACCGGAGAGGCCCATGACGACGAAGATCTCGCCTGGGCGCACCTCGAAGTTCGCGTCGATCACGGCGGCCGTGGCCGGTAGCCCGGCCAGGGCCTCGCTGCGGGGCCTCCCGTCCGCCAGACGTCTTACCGCTTCGTCAGCTCGACTGCCGAATATCTTGTAGAGCGACTGCACTGTGAGCGCGGACACGATCCCCCCTTCGAGACGGAAACCGGTTGGCGTAACGCGCCAGTGGGCGCCCTCTTCGCGTCTCATCGTCGATATCAGCATCGATCACATTCAGCGGGCGCATAGGCCCGGCGGCGAAACCTACCTACGTCATCGCGACAAATCCAGTCGGCGCCGGAGGTTGTGGATATGCACACAAAAATTTGCAGGCACCGGTACCGAATTGGTCGTCCGCACATGTTGCGCGAGGCATCGCACGGACGGGTCCGACCGCCCGGGTTCCGTACGAGCTGCGCCGATCGTCCCGCTGGAGCGCGCCTCACCAGCGTTTCGGCGCCTAATCGGAGAGCAGTTCCAGAATTTGACGGATCTGACAAAGAACTGTCATGCAACTGTCATATTCCATGGCTGCCCGATCGCGTATTCTGCTCTGCGGGATAGTGCTGCGGCTCCCGATCGCGGCCCAGCCTCACGGAAAGCGCCTTCATTAAGGCGACGCTCAACTCATCGTGGGGAGTGAACGGGAGCGCGAGGGCTCGTTGCTACCTGACCACGGGCTGACGCTCGACAAGCAGGAGCGCGATGTCGTCGTGCGGCTCGCCACCGACGTGTCGATGCACGGCGTCCCAAACGGCGTTCAGATAGTCGTCCACTGACGGTTCGGCCAGACACGCGCGTAGCGCGCGCAGCGGAAAGAAGCGCCGCTGACGGCGGGGTGGCCACAGTTGACGGTCCGAATCTCGTCGCCACGAAGTTCGACCAGAACCGCGGTGACGAACGTCGAGCCCTTGGCGGGCATCGGCTCCCGCGCGACGAACTGGTCCAGGTCGCGCGCCACCTGCGCCAGGTCCGGCCGGACGATCGCCGACTGCCGGAACGCCCCCGTCACCGCCGAGGCCAGCCGCACGGCCGCGACGCCCTTGCCGCAGACGTCGCCGATGATGATGATCGTGCTCACCACTGCCACCCGCAACAGGTGGTCGAGGCTGCCGAGCAACCCGCTGGGCAGCCCGGCCGCGACCGCCGCCGTGGTCGCGGTGGCCGACACCGCGGTGGTACGGCGCGGTGTTTCGACGGCCGCGGCGAACAGCGGGGCCGGCGGGGGTTGTCGTGTGTTCGGCGCGGTCAGCCAGAGGATCGAACCGCATGACTGCAACCATCCGCACTGTCATCCGACGTTGAGGCCTGCGGGTCGAGCTGACGGGAGCGCCGCAGCCGCTCCCACCGCGCCGCCCGCTCGGCGGTCAGCGTTTCCGTCCTCACCTGCATGAGCGACCCAACCCGACTTTTACGTGTATCCGTGCATCCATTCCTGGTGGAGCTGTACGTGGAAGCCGACACTCCGTCGACCACACCTGAGGTTCAACTGGTCGACGACCGGTCCGCGGATGGCACGTCTCCATTTCGCCGGGGACGTGGCATCCGCCGGCCAGGAATCCGCTGACGGTTGGCGCTGGCCGAGGTACGCGTGGTGGCGCCGGTCAGCAGCCGAGCCGAGTTGACCAACCCCACCAGGCTGAACGCCTGCGGAGTGTTGCCCAGGTGGCGTCCCGTGACCGGGTCGCACTCCTCGGCGAGCAGGCCAACGTCGTTACGCAGGGCGAGTAGTCGCACGAACAACTGCTGCGCCGCTTCCGTACGGCCGATGCCGTGCAGCGCGTCGACCAGCCAGAAACTGCACGCGAGGAAGGCTCCTTCAGTGCCCGGGAGACCGTCGTCGCTTCCGTGCTCGGGGCGGTAGCGCAGCACGAGACCGTCGTCGCAGAGGTCCCGCTGCACGGCCTCGACGGTGCCCACCACCCGCGGGTCGTCCCAGGCAAGGAAGCCGACCCGCGGGATGAGCAGCAACGCGGCGTCCAGGGCGGGCTGGCCGTACGACTGGGTGAAGGTGTTGCGGACGCTGTCGAAACCGTGCTCGCACACCTCCTGGTGGATCTCGTCGCGGACCGCCCGCCACCGTTCGACAGGGCCGTCCAGGCCGTGCTCCTCGACCGCCCGGACCGCCCGGTCGAAACCGGCCCAGGCCATCACCTTCGAATGGACGAAGTGTCGCCGTGGGCCGCGGACCTCCCAGAGCCCGTTGTCCGGCTGGTGCCAGGCACCCTCCAGGTGGTCCAGCAGCGCCCGCTGTACGTCCCACCCGGCCTCAGTCGCGGCGATGCCCGCCTCCCGGCTCAGGTGCAGCCCGTCGAGCACCTCGCCCCAGACGTCCACCTGAAGCTGGTCGGCGGCGGCGTTGCCCACCCTGACCGGCGCCGCCCCCTGGTAGCCGTCCAGCCAGGGCAGTGTGCTCTCCGGTAGCCGGCGGGTGCCGTCCAGCCCGTACATGATCTGCAGATCCGCCGGATCTCCGGCGACGGCTCGCAGCAGCCAGTCCCGCCAGGCCCGCGCCTCGTCCACGTACCCGGTGCCCAGCAGTGCCTGCAGGGTGAAGGTGGAGTCGCGCAGCCAGCAGTACCGGTAGTCCCAGTTGCGGGGCCCGCCGGGTTGCTCCGGCAGCGAGGTGGTGGCCGCGGCCACGATGCCGCCGGTCGGCGCGTACGTGAGGGCCTTGAGCAACACCAGGGATCGTCTGACCTCGCCCGCCCAGCGCCCCTCGTAGTCGCAGCGGGCGATCCACTCGTGCCAGAACCGTTCGGTGCCGTGCAGCGCGCGGCGGGCGTCGACCGGCTTCGGTGGTGGTTCGTGTGAGGGTCGGTGGGTGAGCACGAAGGCGACAGACTCTCCTGCCGCCACCGTGAACTCGGCCGTCGTCGTGCCGTCGCTGGTGGAGAGGGGCACCTCGGCGTGCAGCCAGGCGGCGTCCGGACCGGCCACCGCCGCCAGGTCGTGCCCGCGCTGACGGATCCACGGGGTGATGTGGCCGTAGTCGAAGCGCAGCCGCAACCGCATGGCCATGGGCACCCGCCCGGAGACGCCCTCGACGACGCGTACCAGGTCGGCCGCCTCACCCCTGGGCGGCATGCAGTCCACGACCCGGACGGTGCCGTCCGGCGTCTCCCACTGGCTCTCCAGTACGAGGCTGTCCTCACGGTACCGCCGACGGGTGGCCGGGCCGCCCTCGGCCGGGCCCAACCGCCAGTGGCCGGCGCTGTCGTCGTGCAGGAGGGCGGCGAAGCAGGCCGGTGAGTCGAACCGGGGCAGGCACAGCCAGTCCACCGACCCGTCACGCGCGACGAGGGCGGCGGTCTGCAGATCGCCGATGACGGCGTAGTCCTCGATCGGTGCGGGCACGCAGGTTCCTCACTCGAAGGTCAGTACGACTTTGATGTCGTCCGGTTGGGCGTGTAGAGCGTCGGCGAAGCGGCTCAGCGGCACCCGCCGGCTGATGAGTCGTTCCAGCCAGTCCCGGTCGGCGGCGGCCAATGCCTGTGCGGCGGCGGAATAGTGGCGCAGGTTCGCGTTGACCGAGCCGATCACCACGTCGTTCTCCAGGACAATCTCTCGGTTCGTGGCACCAGCGTCGACCGGGATCCGACGACCACCGGAGGAGACCCCGGTGAGGCAGACGATGCCGTAGGGCGCGGTGCCGGCGATGGCGTCGAAGACAACCCGTCCAACGCCGGTGGCCTCCACCACGACGTCGGGTTGGATCTTCTCGGTGACCTCGGGGACGGGCGCGTGGTGGTAGGTCGCGCCGAGCGCCGCCACCGCCGCCGGCTTCGGCCCGTCCGCGACCACGTCCAGCACATGTACGTCGAGTCCGCGCTGCGTCCCGAGCAGCGCGGCCAGCAGGCCGATGGGGCCGGCTCCGGTGACCAGGACCCGCTGCGGCGCGTACCAGGACCGCTGCCCCACCCGTTCGATCTGCTCCCACGCCTTGGCCACCACACTTGTCGGTTCCATCAGCACGCCGACGGACTCCAGAGCAGGGTCGAGTCGGACCGCGTAGTCGGTCTCGACCGTCCACAACTCGCTGCCGTAGCCGTCCCTCTGCTTGATGCCGCGCTCGGTGTAGCGGCCATTGCGGCACATGTCGAACTCGCCCAGGGCACAGGCGCCGCACGGCACCGGGTCGGGTCGGCGCACCACCCCGACCACCAGGTCGCCGTCGGCGAAGCCGGCACCCTTGGACGCCCGACGCACCCGACCCAGTGATTCGTGGCCGAGCACCAGCCGCTCGCGCCCCTCGGGCGCCCAGCCGTAGGCACCGGAGACGATCTCCCGGTCGGTGCCACAGACACCCAGCGCCACCGCCTCGACGAGCAGTTCGCCCGGCCCGGCGTCCGGATCGGGTACGTCACTCACCTCGGCGCTGTCGGGTTGCTGTGGTCGTACGGTCAAGGCGCGCACGGCGGGCTCCTGCTCTGCTCAGCGGCGGATGAGTTCGGGGGCGGCGGTGTCCAGCGGCACGGCCTCGCCGGGCACCAGCCCGAGTTGCACGGCCGGGCGGGTGCCGGTGGCGGTGAACAGCCAGTCCGCGACGGTTCGGGCTCGGTTGGCCGGCAGCGACAACAGGTGGTAGCCGAGGGCGACGGCCCGGGCCGGCGGACCGGAGAGCGGGACGTGCAGCGGATTCGCCGTGGCCTGCCAGCCGCCGAGGTCCACCACGAAACCGAGATCCCGGTGCCGGTAGGGCCGGCGCCGGCCCACACCGTACGAAGCGGCGATGTTGTCCGCGGCGAGCCGGCCCTGCCGCACGGCGTGTTGGGCCGTCATCGGGGTGATCTCCCCCGGTCGGGACGGATCCGGCACGGCGGCGGCGTCGCCGCACGCCAGGATCTCCGGGTGACCGGGTACCGCGAGGTACTCGTCGACGGTGATCCGCCCCTTCGTCACGGGCAGTTCGGTGGCCTCGACCAGCGGGTCGGGCCGGACGCCCACGCACCACACAAGCGTCCGGGACGGCACGAACCGGCCGTCGGAGAGCCGAACCCCGTCGGCGGTCGCCTCGCCCACCGACGTGCCCAGGCAAACCTCGACGCCACGCTCGCGCAGCACCCGCCCCGCCTCCCGGGACATCCGGTCGGCGAGGCCGGGCAGCACCCGGTCGGCGGTGTCCAGCAACAGCCATCGGGGGCGTACCCCGCCCAGGCGGGGGTGACGCCGAGCGATCTCGTCGGTGAACAGCTGCCCCTGCGCGGCGACCTCGGTGCCGGTGTAACCGGCGCCGACCACGACGAACGTGCAGCGCGCCTCCCGCTCGGCCGGGTCGTCGGCGGCGTCGGCGAGCTCGATCTGCTGAATCAGGCGCTCCCGCAGATGCAACGCCTCCGGGATACCCCGGAACCCGTGCGCGTGATCGGCCACGCCGGGAATCGGCAGCAGCTTGTTGACGCTGCCCGCGGCGAGCACCAACCGGTGGTACGCCAGCCGGCCCCGCCGCCCCTCCGAGTCGGTGTACGAGACGCTGCGCCCGTCCACGTCTAGGCCGTCGACCTCACCCACCACCACCCGCACCCCGGGCAGCGTGTCCACCAGGGGCACCGCGACCCGACGCGGGTCCAGCACACCGCCGGCCACCTCGGGCAACAGCGGCAGATACAGGAAGTAGTCGGTCGGGTTGATCAACACCACGTCGGCCGCTCCCCGCGCGCGCCGGGCCAGCCGGCGTGCGGCATGGAAGCCAGCGAAGCCCCCTCCGACGATCACGATCGTAGGTCGCACCACGCACACCCCTCATCCGTTGAACTGTCGTTCCCCGTCCCCCCTTGGCCGCTACCCCCGCTCAGCGCGACGGAAACCGGTGATCTGGTCCCCCCGTGCTCGTTGGTCCGTTTCAACACGACACGGGCGGGAAGGCACGGGCGCCCGTTGGTCGGGCTCGGCCCGGACAGGCCGACACTCTGACCGGAGGCCACAGATGCCAGCCTCGGACGGGCAACCCGGCGCCCCGCCGGCCGTGCTGCGTGACTACGCGCTGCTGGCCGACGGGTACCGGGGCGCCCTGATCGGCCCGGACGGGGATGTCGGTTGGCTCTGCGCGCCCGGCTGGTCCGATCCGTCGCTGTTCTCGGCGCTGCTCGGCGGATCGGGTCGTTTCCTGGTGACCCCAGCGGCCCGCTTCGTCTGGGGTGGCCACTACGAGCCCGGGTCGTTGATCTGGCGCAGCAGGTGGGTCACCCAGGACGGGATCATCGAGTCCCGGGAGGCGTTGGTCTTCCCCGGCGAGGCCCACCGGCTGGTGTTGCTGCGGCAGATCCGGGCGTCGGACCGGCCGGCCCGGGTTCGGGTGGTTGTGGATCCGCGCGCCGACTTCGGGCGGCAGCCAGTACGCGAGGCCAGCCGGCAGGACGAGGCGTGGCTCGCCCGCACCGGGCCGCTGTACCTACGGTTGCACGGGGGCGCGGGCCTGAGCGCGACTGCGGACGCCTTCCTCGCCGGTGAGCTGCTCGTGCCCGCTGGCGGCCGACACGAGCTGGTGCTGGAGGTGTCGACGACACCGCTGGACCAACCCTGCGAGGATCCCGGGGAACTGTGGCGGACCACCGAGCAGCACTGGCGGTCGATGGTGCCGGAGCTGACCGGTCCCGCGCGGCGCGACGCCACCCTCGCGTACGCGGTGTTGCGCGGCCTGACCCGTCCAGGCGGTGGCATGGTGGCCGCCAGCACCACGGCCCTGCCCGAGCGAGCGCTGGCCGGGCGCAACTACGACTACCGGTACGCCTGGATCCGCGACCAGTCCTTCGCGGGCCAGGCAGCGGCCCTGGTCGGCCGGTACGACCTCCTCGACGACGCTGTCGCGTTCCTCACCGCGCGGGTGCTGGCCGACGGAGACGCGCTGGCGCCGGCGTACACAGTGAGCGGCGAGCCGGTGCCGCACGAGCGGCGGCTGGAGCATCTGCCGGGTTATCCGGGCGCCGAGGTTCGGGCCGGCAACTGGGTACGCGAGCAGTTCCAGCTCGACGCGTTCGGCGAGGTGCTGTTGGTGTTCGCCGCCGCGCAGCGGCTCGACCGGCTGGACAGTGACGCGTACCGCGCGATGCGGGTGGCCGCGACGGTGATCGAGCGGCGCTGGTCACAGCCGGACTCCGGCATCTGGGAGCTGCCCGCGCGGCAGTGGACGCACTCCAAGTTGACCTGCGTCGCCGGGTTGCGTGCGGCGGCGCGTGTGGGCTCGGGTGACCTGGCCGGACGTTGGTCGGCACTGGCAGATGGAATCCTCGCCGACGCCGCCGCCCACGGCCTCGGTCCAGGCGGGCGCTGGCAGCGCGCCTACGACGATCCGCGGGTCGACGCCGCCCTCTTGCTGCCCGGCATTCGCGGTGCCCTGGCCCCGGACGATCCACGTACCGAACGCACCCGGCAGGCCGTCCTGGCCGAGCTGACAGAGGACGGCTACCTGTACCGTTTCCGACCCGACCGGCGACCGCTCGGCGACGCGGAGGGAGCATTCCTGCTCTGTGGCTTCATGGCGGCGCTCGCCGCCTGGCAGGCCGGGGACGCGGTGGGCGCCAACCGGTGGTTCGAGCGCAACCGGGCCGCGTGCGGGCCGCCCGGCCTGTACACGGAGGAGTACGACGTCGGTCAGCGGCAGTTGCGCGGCAACCTGCCACAGGGGTTCGTGCACGCGCTGATGCTGGAGACGGCGGTGACCCTGGGCCAGGTCGACCCCTGGCGGTGAGACGACGCCCGCCGCCTCACCGGCTGACCGGCGACGGTTGCGAAACGGTTGAGGGGGTCGCGGTGCCGGCACCCTCCGCCGGCGGTGTCTCGTCGACCACCCGGCGGTTGAGACTCACCTGCGCCAGGCCGGTTCGTCGAAGTAGAGCACGGAGAGCGCCAGCGGCATTGGCTCGTCACCCTCCAGGCCGCGCAACCCGGCACCGCCGGTGGAACCCTGGACGGCCAGGCGGGTGACCTCCCGGCCGTCCCGCGCCGGCAGCATCCGCACCTGGCGCGCGTGCGTGTGACCGGCGAGAACCAGCGGCACCGCGCCGTCGAGTGGGACCACGCACGGCGGCGGCCACCCGGTACCCGGGTGGCCGCCAGGCGAAACTCAGCGGGTACGGCTCAGCGCCTGCGGGCCTGCGCCGTCGCCCGCGCGTTGGCCTTCTCGATGGCGTCGACCAACTCGCCCTTGTTCATGTTCTGCGGGTCGTCGATGCCGACCCGGCGGGCCACGTCGTCGAGATGGCCCTTGCTGGCGTTGGCGTCCACGCCCTGCGCCGCTGTCCTCGGCGGACTCCAAGGTCTCCTTGTACGTGCGAACCGCCTTGTCGTCCGATCTGGCGATGGTCGAGGGCACGTCCTCGCGCATCTGCTCTGCCTGCTCATGCTTGTCCGGCATGGCGTCCTCCGCTGGTGAACGAGTGGCCTGATCAACGTTGCAGTTCGTCGCGGGCGGCGGCGGCACCGGCGGGCACCACCCGGCCGGCGGTGGCGGAGACCACGTCCTGGACCTCCTCGGCCAGCCGGGCCGAGCTGCCGCCCGCCGCCCGGAGTTGCGCCAACCCGACGCGACCCAGAACGACGGCGGCGGCGACGTAGCCGAGGGTCAGGCCCGATGCGGCGAGCCTGCGGGGCAGGAACGAGTCCAGCACCCTCAGCACAGTCGTCGACGCCGCGCCCGCACCGAGCACGAGGCACCCACCGGCGGCCGCCACAAGCATGATCCCGACTCCGGCCGGGCGGGCGGCGTCGGCCAACTGGCCGCGCACGGCGCGTACCTCCTCGCGGACGACATCGGCCACGTCCATCGCCAACCGGTCCGCGGAACTGCTCACCCGATCACCACGTCCCGCCCGGCCGGCCACCGCGTCACTCATACCGCCTCCACCCTGCTCCTCATGTCCGCCGGGGGTACCCCCGGAGCGTCGCGGCACACTGGCCGGGCCCGGTTTCCGACATGTCGTCGCTGATCCACCTTGCTTTCAGCGGCGGCGCACAGCGACCACGCCGGCCACCGCCCCGGCCAGCCCGGCTGTTACCAGCCGGCGGTGGCGGGACAGCCACGCCTGGGGACTGTGACCGTGGGAGCGGCCGGCAAAGCCGCCTCGCGCGCCGTAGTCACGCCCACCCGGTCCGTCCAGCGGATGCCACAGGTTGTTCGGCCGGTCGTGATCGGTAGGGCGGCCGGTTTGCTGGGACTTGTAGCCGGTCCGGGCCAGGTAGCGGTCGAGCAGCCCCGGCGCGACCCGGTTGCCGAGGATGGTCAGCACCGTGGAGATGCCGACCCAGTATTCCCGCCGCTGGGGCCGGTCGGCCGCGCCCACGATCGCCCGGGCCGCCACCTCCGGTCGATAGATCGGCGGCACCGGTTCGGCGTGCCGAGGTAGCCGGGACAACAGCCAGTCGAACTGGGGGGTGTTCAACGCCGGCAGCTGCACCATCGTCACCCGCACTCCGCTGCGCTCGTGCAGCAGCTCACAGCGCAGCGACTCGGTGAAGCCGACGATCGCGTGTTTCGCCCCGCAGTAGGCGGCCTGCAGCGGAATCCCGCGGTACGCCAACGCCGAGCCAACCTGCACGATCGTGCCCCGGTCGCGGGAGGTCATGTGGGACAGGGCAACGCGGGTGCCGTGCACGTACCCCAGGTAGGTGACCTCCATGGCCCGTCGGAACTCCTCCGGGCGGGTCTGCTGAAACGGCGCGAAGACCGAGCTGAACGCGTCGTTGATCCACAGGTCGATCGGCCCCAGTTCGGCTTCGATCCGCCGACCGGCGGCGACCACCTGGTCGTAGTCGGCCATGTCGACCTCGATCGGCAGAGGTCGGCCGCCGGCGGCACGCACCTCCTCGGCGGCGGCGTCCAACCCGACCCGTCCCCGCGCCAGCAGCGCGATGGCGATTCCCCGCTGGGCGAGTAGCCGCACAGTCGCCCGGCCAACCCCGGCGCTCGCCCCGGTCACCACCGCCACCCGCACGTCGTGTCCCCGACCCATGTCGCCTCCCGACCGCCTCGTGTCCCCTGCTGGCTGTACCCGCTGCGGCGTTTCCCAGACCCACCGAATGGATCGGCTACCGGCCGGGCCCGGCGATCAGCGCCAACCCGGTCTCCGGGTCCACCTGTTTGCTCAGCTCGGGGGCGACCTCGGTGATGATCACCTCCAGCGTCGGCCACACCCGGGCGGACAGCAGGTGCCCGCCGACAGTGCTGCCGTCCGCGCGGCCGAGCACGGCGTGCACGTGCAGCACCGGCTCGCCGTCGCGGGCGGCCACGTCGCCCACCAGTGAGAGCACCTCCACCTGCTCCCGCACCGGGATGTGCCGGTAGTCGCGCGCCTGCCGGTCGAACCAGCCGACCTCGGCCTCCCGGAAGCCGCCCACGGCGGTCACCCGGCCGGCGCGCAGGTCGTGTCGGTGCAGTGCGTCACTGATGACGCTCACCGGCTCGTCGCCGTCATCGCAGACGACGACCAGCACCCGACCGGTCGGTTGGTGCAGTTCCTGAACCCTCATCGGTCTCCTCGATCTGTTGCCACGATGACGCCCAGGACTGCCCAGGTGGCGGCGACGGCGGCGTCGGTCAGGGCGGCGGGCCGTTGCCGACGGTCGGCGGCGGCCAGGACGAGCGCGGTGGCGCAGTGCAGGCCGTCGACCGCCGCGCCGGCGGCGAACACGCCCCTGGTTGGCCGCCAGAGAGTCACCGCGGTCTGGGCAACGTGGCGGGCGCCGAGCACCCGGAGGGTCATCACGGCCGTGGTGGTGATCGGACCCACCGGACGTAGCAGCGCAACGGGCGCGAGCAGCAGCAGACCGCCCCAGGCCAGCCGGGCGGTGACCGCCACGCTCCGCGGCGGCAGCCAGGGAATCCGGTCGGCCATGTCACGCCACCCGGTACTGCTGGGCGTGATCCGACCGGAACTCCAGACCGTTGCCCGGCCGGTCCAGCGGCACCCGCGCCACGCCGCCGGTCGCCGGCACGGCTCCGTCGAAGAGCATCGACTCGATCCGGACGTGGTCGTGGAACCACTCCAGATGCCGCAGGTTTCCCACGGCTGCGGCGACCGGCAGGTGCTGGTGCGGAGCGCAGTGCCCGGACACCTCCAGCCCGGCCGCGTCGGCCACCGCGGCGGCGCGGAGGAACTCGCTGATCCCGCCACAGCGGGTGACGTCGATCTGCAGGCAGTCCACGTAGGGGGCCATCCGGTGGAAGTAGGTCAGGTCGAAGCCGTACTCCCCGGCCGCCACGTCCGGCACGACGCGGTCGCGGACCAGCCCCAGCCCGGCGAGGTCGTCGGAGCTGACCGGCTCCTCGTACCAGCGCACGTCCAGCTCCGCCGCGGCCTGCGCCACCCGGATCGCCTGTTTGCGCTGGTAGGCACCGTTGGCGTCGACGTACAGCTCGGTGTCGTCACCGATGGTGCGCCGGGCCGCCTCCATCCGGGCGAGATCCCGCCCCATCTCCGTACCGAACGACTCCCCGATCTTGATCTTCACCCGGGGTATGCCCTGCTCGTGCACCCAGCCGGCGAGCTGCCGGTGCTGGCGCTCGTCGTCATACGTGGTGAAACCGCCGCTGCCGTACACGGGCACGTCCCGGCGCGCGGTGCCGAGCAGCCGGGCCAGGGGCAGCGCGTGCCGGCGGGCCTTGAGATCCCACAGCGCGCAGTCGACGGCCGACAGGGCGAGGCCGGCGACACCTGGCCGGCCGGCGTTGCGCAGCCGTCGACGCATGTTCGACCAGGCGGCCGGCACGTCGTCGGGGTCCAGGTCCGCGACCACCGGAGCGAACAGGTCCGCCACCAGCGCGGCAGCCGCCGCCGGCGCGTACGTCCAGCCGATGCCGGTGTGCGCGTCGGCGTGTGCCCGGACCAGCACCAGTGTGGTGCTGGTCCAGGCCAGGGTGCCATCCCCCTCCGGGGTGTCGGTGGGCACCCGGTACGCCTCGGCGGTCAGCCGGATCCGAGTCACCGCCTCCTCCGGCGCACCAGCGCGGCCAGCGGGGCGAGTGCGGCCGCCGCGACAATGCCGGCCGCCACCCAGCGGGAGAACACCGACGGTGGTCGTGGACGGTCGCCCCAGCTCTGCTCAGGGCGGCGGGGCACGGTGTCGTTGTGCAGGGCGGCGCGCAGCAACTCGGCCAGGTGAAGGGCCGACCGGCCGTCAGACGCGCTCTGCTCGACCTGGGTGCGGCAGCTGAACCCGTCGGCGAGGATCACATCGGTCTCGTCTGCGTCGCGGATCGCCGGTAGCAGCACCCGTTCGGCGCACGCCTCCGAGACCTCGTAGTGGCCCTCCTCGAAGCCGAAGTTTCCCGCCAGACCGCAGCAGCCCGAGTCCAAGAATTCCGCGTTCACTCCCGCTGCGGACAGGACCGCCTGGTCGGCGGCGGTACCGAGGATCGCGTGGTGGTGGCAGTGAGGCTGGATCAGGGCGTGTGCCTCGATCCGCGGCGACTGCCAACCCGGGCTGTGATCGTGCAGCAGTTCCGCGAGTGTGACGGTCTGCTCCCGCAGCCGGGTGACGTCGTCGTCGGCCGGGAACAACTCGTGGGCGTCGCTGCGGAACACCGCAGTGCAGCTCGGCTCCAACCCCACCACCCGTGTGCCGGCGCGCAGGTGCGGGCGCAGCACGTCGACGGTGCGGCGCAACACCCTCTTGGCGATGTCGAGTTGGCCGGTGGAGATCCAGGTCAGCCCGCAACACACCGGCCCGTCCGGCACGCGTACCCGCCAGCCGGCCGTCTCCAGGACCTCCACCGCCGCGCGTGCCACCCCCGGGTGGAAGTGGTTGGTGAAGGTGTCCGGCCAGAGCAGCACCTCGCCGCGCGAGCCGTCGCCACTGGGGGCACGGTGGGCGAACCAGTGTTGGAACGTCTCCGGGGCGAAGGCCGGAATGTCGCGACGTTTGTCGATCCCGCCGAGGGTCTTCGCGAGCCGGCTCAGGCCGGGGGCCTGGGCCAGCGCGTTGACCGTCCGCGGCAGCCGCGCCGCGACGGCGGCCACCAGCGGGAGCCAGCCCATCGAGTAGTGCGAGCGAGGTCGTAGGCGGCGGGCGTAGTGGTGGTGCAGGAACTCGGCCTTGTAGGTGGCCATGTCCACGTTGACCGGGCAGTCGGCCTTGCAGCCCTTGCAGGCCAGACACAGGTCGAGGGCGTCGCGTACCTCCGTCGACCGCCAACCGTCGCCGATCGTGCCGCCGCGGGAGGTGCCGTCGAGCATCTCGAACAGCAGTCGGGCCCGACCTCGGGTGGAATGCTCCTCCTCACGGGTGACCATGTAGGAGGGACACATCACTCCCCCCTCGTGGCGCCGGCACTTGCCGACCCCCACGCAGCGCAGCACCGCGTTGCCGAAGCTGGCCCCGTCATCGGGGTAGGCGAAGACCGTGTCGACAGCGCCGTGGTCGTAGTCGGTGCCGAGGCGCAGGTGACTGTCCAGCCGGTACGGCGGCACCACCTTGCCCGGGTTCATCCGGTCGTCCGGATCGAAGATCGCCTTGAACTGGCCGAACGCCCGGGTCAGCCGGTCGCCGTACATCTTGGGCAGCAGTTCGCCACGCGCCTGCCCGTCGCCGTGCTCCCCGGAGAACGAGCCACCGTAGGAGACCACCAGGTCGGCGGCGCGCTCGACGAAGGACCGGAAGTCCCGGATCCCGTCGGCGGTACGCAGCCGGAACGGAATGCGGGTGTGCACGCAGCCCTGCCCGAAGTGCCCGTACAGGGACGCCTGCTCGTAGCCGTACTCCCGGTAGAGCTTCCGCAGGTCGCGCAGGTAGTCGCCGAGCCGGTCCGGGGCGACCGCGGAGTCCTCCCAGCCGGGCCAGGTGTTGTCCGCGTTCGGCACGTGCGCGGTGGCGCCCAGCGCGGACTCCCGAACCCCCCACATCTGCTTCTCGTCGGTGGGGTCGGCGAACTCGTGCACTGTCGGCCCGCCGTCGCGGCGAACCGCGGCGACAAGCCGGTCTGCCGCCGCCCGCGCCTCCTGCGGCACGTCGCCGCCGAGTTGGACCATCAGCCAGGCGCCGCCCGGCGGCAGTTCGTGCAGGGCGTGCGGGTGCAGGCTCTTGCGCCGCTCGAAGCTGACCAGCTTGTCGTCGATGCCCTCCAACGCGATCGGCTGATGCTCCAGGATCCGCGGTACGTCGTCCGCGGCGGCGGCGATGTCCTGGTAGCTGAGGAAGACCATCGCCTTGGACTTGACGATCGGCACCAGCTTCAGCCGGGCCCGCAGGATGGTGACAAGTGTGCCCTCGGACCCGACCAGCGCCTGCCCGACGTGGAAGGTCTTCTCCGGCAGCAGACTGTCGAGGTTGTAGCCGGAGACCCGCCTCGGGATGTGCGGATAGCGGGTGCGGATGTCGGCCAGGTACTCGTCGCGCAGCGCCCGCAACTGCTGGTAGAGGTGCGCCTTGCGGCCACCGTCGCGCTGGATCCGGGCGTACTCCTCGTCGGTGGTCTCCCCCACCCACATCCGGGTGCCGTCGTAGAGCAGCACCTCCAACTCGACGATGTTGTCGACCACCTTGCCGGTGCGCTGCGCCGTGGAGCCGCAGGAGTTGTTGCCGAGCATCCCACCGAGCGTGCAGTGGTCGTGGGTGGCGGGTCGGGGCCCGTACTCCAGCCCGGTCGGCTTGAGTTCGGCGTTGAGTTGGTCGAGCACGATGCCCGGCTCGACCAGGCAGGTCCGCGCCGCCTCGTCGACCTCGAGCAGCCGGTGACAGTACTTCGACCAGTCCAGCACCACGGCCGTGTTGGTGCACTCGCCGGCGAGGCTGGTGCCGCCGCCGCGGGAGGTCAGCGGTGCGCCGTGCCGGCGGCACACCGCGACGGCGGCCACCGCCGCGTCGACGGTGCGGGGCACCACCACCCCGAGCGGCACCTGCCGGTAGTTGGAGGCGTCGGTGGAGTACGTGGCGCGCGACCCGGCGTCGAAGCGGACCTCCCCGTCGACCGCGTCGCGCAGGTCGGCGGCGAGCACGCCCAGGTCGATGTCGTGAACGGGTTCGGGCGGGCGCAGGACCGGTTCCGGCAGCAGAACCCCACTCATGAACGCAGCTCGTTGAACTTGTCGCGGGCGACGGTGGCGAGGGTGGCGACCTTGTGTGGCTGCCCGCGCAGGAACGCCTCGGTGAAGTGTTTCGCCTGGTCGTACTTGATCTTCCCGGGCATCGGCGGTTCGTTGGGATTGACGTCGCAGTCCACCAGGGCCGGACCGGGGTGCGCGAGCGCCTCCCGGATGGCGCCGGGTAGCGCCTTCGCGTCGGTGACCTTGACGCCGAAGGCGCCGCAGCCGCGCGCCCACGTCGAGAAGTCCGCCTCCGGCTGACGGTGCCGCACCGCGTACTCCGGGTAGCCGAGGATGATCTGCTCCCAGAGGATCTGCCCGTAGGAGTTGTTGTTGTTGATCACCACCTTGATCGGCAGCTCGTGGCGCACAGCGGTGAGGAACTCGGCCATCAGCATCGCGAACCCGCCGTCACCGACGTACGCGATCACCTGCCGGCCCGGGTAGGCGTGCTGCATGGCGATCGCGTACGGCAGGCCCGGTGCCATCGTGGCCAGGTTGCCCGACAGGTAGAACTCGCGGTCGCCACGGATGGTCCAGTGCCGGGCCGACCAGGTGGCGATCGTGCCGGAGTCACAGGTGAGAATGGCATCGTCGGCGGCGGCCTCGTCGATGCAGCCCATCAGGTACTGCGGCGCGATCGGCGCCCGCTCCGGGTCCACCAGGCTGGCCATGTCCGAACGCCAGCCGTCCATCTTCCGCTGGTACGTCTGCAGGAAGGCGCGGTCCGGCTGGTGCGTGAGCATCGGCAGCAGCTGCCGCAGCGCCTGGCGGGCGTCCGCGCAGACCGGCGCCTCGACCGGCAGCCGCATGCCGATCAGGCTGGGATCGACGTCGATCTGCACCACCCTGGCCTGCCCCGGTGCCGGCAGGTACTTCGCGTACGGGTACGAGGTGCCCACCATCAGCAGGGTGTCGCACTCCTCCATCAGCTCCTCGCTCGGGCCGGTGCCGAGCAGCCCGAGGCCACCGGTGGTCAACGGGTGATCGTCGGGCACCACCAGCTTGCCGGGAAGCGTCTTCACGATCGGGCTCGCCAGGGCCTCGGCCACCGCGAGGACCTCCTCGCGGGCACCACGGGCCCCGATGCCGACCAGCATGGCGACCTTCCGGCCGGCCTTGAGCACCTCGGCCGCCTTCGCCAGCTCACGCGGATCCGGCGGCAGCTGCGGGTAGGACACCACCGCCGCGCTCATCGGCGGCTTACCGGGGCTGACATGCCGGTACGGGTCCTCGTCGGCCGGCGCGACCTGAACGTCGTTGGGGAACGTCAGATGCGCGACCGTGCGCTTGCTCAACGCGTCGCGGATGGCCAGGTCCACAACTCCCGGCATCTGCTGCGGGTTGGTGACCATCAGGTTGTACGACGCCACGTCCTGGTACAGCTGGGTGGTGTGCACCTCCTGCTGGTAGTACGAGCCCAACACCGACGTCTCCTGCATACCGGTGATCGCCAGCACGGGCACGTGGTCGAGCTTCGCGTCGTAGAGCCCGTTCAGCAGGTGAATAGCTCCCGGCCCGGAGGTGGCACAGCAGACGCCAAGGCGACCGGTCGCCTTGGCGTACCCGGTGGCCATGAAAGCGGCCGCCTCCTCGTGGTGCACCAGCACGAACCGCAACTTGTCCCGTTGCCGGCGGAAGCCCTCCATCAGGCCGTTGATGCCGTCGCCGGGCAGCCCGAACACGGTGTCGACGCCCCACTCCACCAGCCGTCGGGCCAGGCTCTCACCCACGATCTCCTGCACGTCATCCTCCTCGTTCCGGGGGTTCGTCCGACCCGCTCGGTTCGGCCGCGGTGGTCTCACCGCGCCGTCCACCGTCGCGGCCCGATCTGGGACCGGACACGGCGGACGAGGCCGGACAGAGTGGCGGCTACCCGGCCACCGCGTCGGCAAACCAACTCGACCCCGGCAACCTGCCGACGTCCACCCGGGCCGTCACTCGCGATCCGCGCGGCGCAGCACCGACATCTGCCCCCGGCCTTCCAGAACGGCCAGGTGCACCCCTGCGACGTCGGCCGCGCCGTGTTCCCGCAGCAGGGTGTCGAGGTCGGCCCGCGTCATCCCGGCGCGGTGCAGGTTCGATGCGAGCACCCGCCCCCGGGAGACGAGCACCACCGGCCCCTTCTCGATCAGCCGTCTGCCCAAAGGAAGCAACCGCACCCGGGTGATCAGAGCGTGCGCGGCCAGGATGGTCAGCAGGGTCACCGCGCCGGACAGGTAACTCGCATCCGGTGCGCTCGGCAGCCGGCCCACGATCGCACCCACCGCCACGGCTGCGACGAAGTCGTACGGGGACAGCTCGGCCAGCGTGCGGCGCCCACCGGCACGCAACCCGATCACCGCGGTGACGTAGAGCAGGAACGCCTTCAACGCGACCCAGCCCAGCCAGCCGGGATGACCGATCAGCGCGGTGACGGCGTTCACCTCGGTGGCTGCCCGTCCCCGTCACGGCGGCGGTCCCGGCGCTGCCGGAGGGCCGCCGCGAGCAGCGAGGCGCCCAACGCCACGTTGCCCCACCGGACCAGCATGGTCCGGATCCGTCCGGGTGGCGGGGGCGGCGGCGGGCCGGGCACCGTCACGTGATCAACACCGGGGTAGGCCAGCCGCGCCGACTCCGCCGCCGCACCCTTGGACAGCACGGCGCGATTCCCCAGGATCGCGACGCCGGCCGGCTCGTCGCGGTAGCGCCAGCGCCACACGTCGCCGTCCGGCCACAGCTCGATCCGCTCCCCGGGCCGGTCCGGCGCCGGCAACTCCGGCTCGCCGGCGGCGCGCGGCCCGGCACCCTCGCCGGTGCGCTGCCGACCCGCTCGCAGGTCGGCGCGGGTCAGGTCACCCAGCCGCGCCGCACCGCCGCGCCGAAGGGCCCGGGCCAGCACGAAGGCCAGCACACCGGCCAGGACCGGCAGGACGAGTACGAGGACGCGAAGCACGTTGAGCACGTCGTAGATCGGCACTCGCAACAGCCGGGCGATGATGCCGTCGCCGGCGGTGACGACGAGCACTCCGAAGAAGGTCAGCGCCAGCACGCCGACGCCGGTCCGGACCGGATGGTCGCGGGGCCGGTCCAGCAGCTGGTGCGACGCCCGGTCGCCGGTGCACAAGCGTTCCAGGAACGGCCAGGCGTACAGGGCCAGGAAGGTGACGCCGCCGAGCACCACGCCGGGAAAGAACGGCGCCGGCACGAGGTGGCCGGCGATGTGGATCTCCCAGGGCGGGAACAGCCGCAGGGCCCCGTCACCCCAGGCGACGTACCAGTCGGGCTGGGCGGGGGCGGTGGCCTGGGCGGGGGCGAATGGCCCGTAGATCCAGACCGGGTTGATCTGTACGAGCCCACCGAGGGCGAACAGCACCGCCAGCACCCAGGCGAACAGCGCGAGCGACCGCAGCGTGTAGCTGGGAAAGAGCCGGGAGCCGACGACGTTGTGCTCGGTCCGGCCCGGACCGGCGAACTGACTGTGCTTCTGCCGGACGATCATCGCCAGGTGCGCGGAGACGAGGGCGACCAGCACCGCGGGCACCAGCAGCACGTGACTGACGAACATTCGCGGGATCATCTCCTCGGAGGGGAACTCACCGCCGAGGCCGAGGAAGACCAGCCACGAACCGACCAGCGGGATCGACTCCACCACCGAGACGATGATCCGCAGACCGAGACCGGACAGCAGGTCGTCGGGCATGGAGTAGCCAGTGAACCCGTTCGCCAGAGCAAGCGCCAGCATCGTGACACCGACCAGCCAGTTCAGCTCCCGAGGTTTGCGGTACGCGCCGGTGAAGAAGATCCGCACCAGGTGCACGAGGATCGCCGCGACGAAGATCAACGCCGCCCAGTGGTGGGTCTGACGGATCAGCAGCCCGGCACGTACGTCCCAGCTCAGTCGGACCGTCGAGGCGTACGCCGCCGAGGTGGTGCTGCCGTCCATTGGGGCGTACGAGCCGTGGTAGACCCGGTCGGCGGAGCTGGGGTCGAAGAACAGCGTCAGATAGACGCCGGTCAGGATGAGCGCGACGAACGAGTACAGGGCGATCTCGCCGAGCATGAACGACCAGTGGTCCGGGAACACCTTCGCGAGGGCCTTGCGGGCCAGCGGCGACAGTCGCAGCCGATCGTCGAGCGCCCGGGCCAACCGATCCATGATCATGGCCAGCTCCAGAAGCCGGCGCCCGGCGGGGCGGTGAAGTCGCCGCTGGCACGCAGGTTGCCGTCCGCGTCCACGTCGATGGGCAGGCCGGGCAGCCGCCGGGCGGCAGGCCCGGCGACCGGGCTGGCGTCGGCGAACAGGTCGAACGAGGACTGGTGGCAGGGGCAGAGCACCCGGCCGGTGCCCTTGAGGTAGAGCCGTACCGGGCAGCCGGCGTGAGTGCACAGCAGGGAGTAGACGACCAGCCCGTCGAGATGGCCGGCCGCAGGCAGCCGGGTGAACCGTTCGGGCCGCAGCCGCACGGCGAACGCCGGGGCGTCGCCGGCACCGGTCCCGCCCTCGGGGAACACCCCGACCACGCTGCCGTCCGGCACGTTCTCCGGCCGCAGTGGTTGCCCGTCGGCGGTCAACAGCCGCACCCCCGGCCCCCACGGGGTGTCCTTCAACGCCTCCACCGGTCGGGTCCGGTCCCACGGAAGCAGCGACCGGAGCGGAAACAGCGCCGCGACGCCGAGTGAGGTCAACGCCAACCCCAGCGCGGCGAGCAGGCCACGTCGACGGATGGGGCTGTCCGGCGCGGTCAGTGCCGCCGCGGTCAGCGCCTGCTCCTCGGGTGGCGGGGTGAACCCCTCGTGCTCCTCGACGTAACCGCCGACCGGCACCAGCCGCCGTCCCCAGATCGCCAGGCCCGTCGCCAGACCGGCAAAGGCCACCGCCAGGCACACCCCCTCCCACTGGGTCTGCCCGCCGAGGCCGTAGGTCACCGCGAAGCCGACCGCGCCGGCGGCGCTGACCAGGAAGGACAGGATGATCCGCCGGTCGACGCCGGGCGGCGTCGGCGCGACCTGTGGACGTCGGCTCACTCTCCAGCCCTCCTGCCCAGCCAGCGGGCCGCGGCGACGAGCAGCCCGAGGGTGACGATCCAGGCGACCAGGCCCTCGGCCAGCGGACCGAGGCGACCGAGCGGGTTGCCGCCGCGGTCCAACCGCTCGCTCCGCAGCCGCTGCACGTAGGTGGCCAGGTCATCCACCTGCTGGTCGGTGAGCACCTGGCTGGGAAAGATCGGCATGAGTCCGGGGCCGACTCGGATCGCCTCGGCGACCTGGACCGCTGTCGCCTCGTACAGCGGCGGGGCGACCCAGCCGTTCGTCAGTGGCGCCCCGGACCCGGTAGCTCCGTGGCAGGGGGCGCAGTTGGCGGCGAAGAGTTCCCGTCCGCTGGTGAGGCTTCCGGGTGCGACCTGCGGAATGCTCGGGCCGCCACCGCCGAAGCTCCTCACGTGCTCGACCAGGGCCGCGATCTCGTCGGCCGAGAAGACCGGTTCGTCGCGGCGCGGCTGCTGCATCTCGTGCGGGATGGGCATCCGCCCGGTCGAGACCTGAAAGTCCACCGAGGCCGCTCCGACCCCGACCAGCGAAGGGCCGCGTTGGGCGCCCTGACCCTGCATGCCGTGACAGCTCGCGCAGTTCTGCCGGAACAGCTCCTCGCCCCGGTCTTCGCCGCGCGGGGTCGGCGCGGACGGGCTGTCGGTTGGCGTGGGCGGGGTCGGTGCGGCCAGAGCCGCCGGTCCGGCCGCCAACACCAGTACCGCACCCACCGCGCCGACCCGGGTTAAGTTGGCCCACCGGTACGTCCAGGCACGCATGGCTCAGTCCAGCGTAAACAGGTAGGCGGCGATGTCCTGCGCGTCGAGTGCGGTGACCCCCAGGTCCGGCATGGCCGTGCCGGGCTCGACCGCCTGCGGGTCGGCGATCCAGTGCTGCAGGTTGTCCGCGTTGTTCACCAGGTTGCCGGCGATGTAGGAGCGGGACCCGAAGCGGGTCAACGGTGGGCCCACCAATCCGTCGGCCCGGTCGATGCCCGGGATGGTGTGGCAGGACCCGCATCCGTACCGATCGATGAGCATCGCACCACGGTCCGGTTGCCCCGTACGGACCTCGGGCGGCGGAGGCGGGTCGGTGCTCGCGCAACCCGCGCCGACGAGCGGGGACAGCGCCACCAGCAGGGCCAACGCCCAACGTCCGCAGCGGTTCACGACACCACTCCCTCGGTAGCTGTCAGGCGGCCACCGGCCTCCGGTGAGGTCACCCGTTCCGGGCGTATCCTCTGCAGGTTCAGCAGCCAGCGCAGGAACGTCACCAGGGTCGCGACCAGCACCGCGACGTCCATCGGCGCCCACATCAGAAGCCCGGCCAGCTGCTGGTCGGCGAGCGGGTCGGCACCGAGGACCTCCGCCGGATAGACCGGGCGGGGGGCAAAGGTGAGTACGGCGCCGAGCGCGGACGCCGGCAGCATCGTGCCGACCAGAAGCAGCATCCCGGTCGGCGGCGGCAGCCGGTGCCGGGGAGCGCCGAGCAGCGGCGCCCAGAGCAGCCAGGCCGACCCGATGAAGCAAACGTGCGCCACCGCGTGGACGACCGGACTCCGCTCGGCGGCGAGATAGGGCACGGGCAGATGCCAGAACCAGAGCACGACCGTCTGGAGTCCGCCGGCCACGAACGCGACGACGGCGGGACGGCGCAGCCAGCGGCCCGCCGCGGTGACCCGCAGCCACGCCAGCCGGCGGCGCAACGCCGCCGGGCAGGCCAGCGTCAGCGGCAGGCCGGCGGCACCCGCGGCGAGCAGCGGACCCGCGACGAGCAACAGCAGCATGTGCTGCGTCATGTGCCCGGCGAGGCCGTTCTCTGCCACCGCGGCAACCGGTCCGTCCTGGGCGCCCAGCACGGTGACCAGACCGATCCCGAACGCGGCGACCCGCCAGCCCGTGACGACCTCACCGACACCCCGGCGAGCCCACAACTCGTGGACGCCCCGACCGTAGCCGGCGGCGAGCAGGGCCAGCGTGGCCGCCAGCAGCATCGCGAGGATCCCGGCGGCCACCTGGTCACCGGGGGCGGACGCGACGGTCACCGCTGGCATGGCGGCAGCACCAGCAGTGCGACGCCACCCAGCACGATGATGGCCAGGAACAGCAGGTTCGACCAGATGCCCACCACCGCGAAAAGGCGCCCACGCCCCACCGACCGGTCCTCGCCGTTGGGACCTGGCGGGTGGGCGGTGCGCCGCCAGAGCAGCGCGGACGCCAACAGCGCGCCCACTGTGGCCAGCGCCGGCAGCACCACCGCGGCGCCGAGCACGGCGCGCAGCGGGACGGCCCCGACCCGCTCGGATCCGCTGGCACAGGTCAGCTCGTCGACGCCCCAGCCGGCCAGTAGATGCAGCGCCCAGGCGACCGCGCCGCCGAGCACCGCGTACCAGAGCAGCAGGCCGCCGGCGAGGCGGGCCCGAGGGCCGGGGTGGGCGCTCATCACAGCCTCGGAGAGAGGTAGATGGTGAACAGGATGGCCGCCCAGACCACGTCGACGAAGTGCCAGTAGATGGCGGCGTTGCGGACCCGGTCGTGGCGGTGGGCGCCGAAGCTGCCGCCGCGCAGGGAGGCGGCCAGCAGCCAGGCGATCATGGTCAGCCCGACCAGCACGTGCAGTCCGTGAAAGCCGGTGATGACGTAGAAGAGGGACCCGTAGGCGTCGGTGGTCATGGTGAATTCGCGCAGCTTCTCCACATATTCGCTGGCCTGTAGGGCCAGGAAGGTCACCCCTAGCACCAGGGTCGCCGCCAGACCGCAGCGCAGCCGCCAGCGCTGACCCTGGCGGATGCCGTGCTCGGCCCAGATCACGGGCAGGCTGCTGGGTAGCAGCACGGCGGTCATCACCAGTGGACGCAGCAGCGTCGGTTCCTCGATCCCGGGTGGCGGCCACTGGGCGCCGTACTGGAAGCGCAGATAGAAGTAGCTGCCGAGCAGGCAGGCGAAGAGCGTGGCCTCGGTGACGACGAACATCACCATCCCCCACCAGCCGGTCGACCGGCCGACCGGCAGCTCCGTGGTCAGCGCCTCGGTACTGGTGGCCGCGGGCATGGTCATGCGCTCACCCCGACCTCGCTGTCGGGCCGACGTGGCGGCCAGAGCCACACCGCGATAATGCCGGCCACCGCGACGGCGGCCAGGGCGGCGAACGGGTACCAGGCGAACAGCATCGCCGTGAAGAAGACCAGCATCGCCAGGGCGAGCAGCAACGGCTGCCCGGATGCCTCGGGCATCTCCACCGCCCGTTCCCGCCGTCCGTCGAGTTCACTGGTGAACAGGGTCTTGCGCCCGTCGGCCAGAGTCCGGTCGGCGCTGGCGCCGGCGCCCATCGACTCCCGACTCGGCTCGTCCCAGGTCGGGTGCAGGCTGTGCACCTCGGGTAGGACTTGAAAGTTGTACGGCTTGGGCGGCGAGTCGGTGGACCACTCCAGACTGTCACCGCCCCACGGATCCGCTGGCGCCGCCCGCCCACGACGGACGGCGTGCACCACCCCGATGAGGACCAGCAGCAGCCCCACGGCCAGCAGGTACGAGCCGATGGTGCTGACCAGGTTCCAGCCGTCCCAACCCGGCTCGCTGCGGTAGGTGTAGACCCGCCTGGGCATGCCGAACAGCCCGTAGAGGTGCATCGGGAAGAACGTGATGTGCATGCCGGCGAACACGAGCCAGAACGCCCACCGGCCGAGCCCTTCGTGGTATATCCGCCCGGTCATCTTGGGCAGCCAGTAGTAGATGCCGGCGAGCATCGGGAACACGGCCCCGCCGATGAGCACGTAGTGGAAGTGGGCGACCACGAAGTACGAGTCGGTCACCTGCTGGTCGAAGGCGGTCAGCGCGAACATCGCGCCGGTGAACCCACCGAGCACGAAGGTCACGATGAACCCGATCACGAACAGCAGTGGCACCTTGATCACCAGGCGGCCGAGCAGCATGGTGGCGAGCCAGGCGAAGATCTGGATCCCCGACGGGATGGTGATGATGGTGCTCGCCGCGCTGAAGAAGCTGTACGAGAGCTGCGGCAGCCCGGTGGCGAACATGTGGTGCACCCAGACCCCGAACGAGATGATCGAGATGGACACGATCGCGAGCACGATCAGCGGATAGCCGACCACGCCCCGGCGGGTGAACGCGGGCAGCACGGCCGAGACGATGCCCAGCGCCGGCATCACGATGATGTACACGTCCGGATGCCCGAAGATCCAGAACAGGTGCTGCCACAGCAGCACGTTCCCGCCGGCGTCCGGGTCGAAGAAGTGGGTGCCGAACCGGCGGTCCAGGAACAGCATCGCGTTGTCGAGGTTCAGCGCGGGCAACGCGAAGATCACCATGAAGGCGGTGGCCACGATGGCCCAGACGAACAGCGGCACCCGGTTCAGCGACATGCCCGGCGCCCGCAGCTTGAGCGCGGTGACGATGAAGTTGATCGAGCCGGCGGTGGTGGCGACCCCGAGGAACAGCAGCCCGAGACTGTAGACGTCCATGTGCAGGCCGGGGGTGTTCTGTTCCTCGGTCAACGGCACGTAGGCGAACCAGCCCCCGTTGGGTGCAGCGCCGAACGGCAGGCTCGCCCACATGAACAGGCCGGCGAACAGAAAGACCCAGTAGCCGAACGCGTTCAGCTTGGGGAAGGCCATGTCCCGCGAGCCGATCATGAGCGGGACCAGGAAGTTGCCGAAGCCGAACAGCATCGGAGTGGCGAACAGGAAGATCATGGCGGTGCCGTGCATGGTGAAGAGCTGGTTGTACTCCTGCGGAGAAACCAGACGCAATTCCGGCCGGGCCAGTTGGGTCCGCATCACCAGGGCGCTCAGCCCGGCGAGGACGAAGAAGAACGCCGCGGTGACCAGGTATCGTCGGCCGATCTTCTTGTGGTCGACGGTGGTCAACCAGGACCGCAGCGAGGGTCGCTCCCCCCAGTGCTGCTCCAAGCGGTTCAGGTCCTCGCGGCTCGCGCCGGACGACGGTGCGGCGGTCGTGGACACTCCTCCCTCCCCTCCGCTCACTTCAGCGACCGCAGGTATGCGATGAGATCCGGCAGCCGCTCGGCGTCGACCGGCTGGGGTGGCATGTAGTTGCCCGGCTTGACGTTCTGGGGGTTGGCGATCCAGCCGCCCAGATGACCGGGGTCGTTGGGCACCGCGCCGGCACCGATGCTCCAACGTGAGCCGACGTCGGAGAGGTCGGGCCCGATCCGGCCGTTCGCCTCGGTGCCCCGCACGGCGTGACAGCCGGCGCAGGTGCCCTGCACGAACGCCTGCTGCCCACGTCGCTGCGGGTCGGTCTGCGGCGGGGTGGCGGGTGAGCCGAGCCGGGTCAGCCAGGCGTCGAAGTCGCGGCGGGGCTCGGCCACCACGAGGAACGCCATGTGGGCGTGCTGGGTGCCGCAGTACTCCGCGCACTGGCCACGGTAGTTGCCGGCCCGCTCGGCGTGCAGCCACGTCTCTCGGACCTCCCCGGCGATCAGGTCCGTCTTCGGCATGAGTTGCGGCACCCAGAAGCTGTGTAGCACGTCGGCGGTCCGCAGCCGGATGCGTACCTTCTCCCCCACCGGGATGTGCAGTTCGTTGGCGGTGGCCCCGTCGACGCCCTCCGCCCGCACCTCCCACCACCACTTGTGACCGGTCACCTCGATGGTGGGCGCCCGGGGACCCGGCCCGTCACCCAGCGCCGCCAGGTCACGCAGCCCGAGGGCGTAGACCGTCACGAGGATCACCAGCGGCACGCCGGCCCCGGCGATCGTGACGAAGCGCAGCGGCTGCCCGTGCCGGACCCGGGCGTCGCGTCGACGCCGGAACACCAGCGCCCAGACCAGTAACGCCATGACCTCGACGAAGACCGCCATGGAGATCCAGAACAGCACCCACCACAGCCCCGCGATCCGACCAGCACCAGCTCCGGCCGGGTCAAGCGTGGACGGACTCCCGCCGGAGCAACCGGTGACGGTGAGCACGCCGGCCAGCACCGTCGCCGGGGCGAGGTGCCGGCACTGGCGCCTGAGGCGCGTCGTCGGATCGGTTCGCGTGTCCACCGAACCCGACCCTAGTCAACAGATCCGTACATAAGAGCTATTGTCCTAATTCCAATGATTCATCCCTTTGCCGGCTACAGTCGGGGCTCAGGAAACAGCAGTCGAGCGCCGACGGCGCGGACAGGACAGTGATGCGCACCTCCACCGTGGACCTGACCGCGGACTCTCCGCGCGGCGCCGCCGCCCGACGCACGGCGGCGTGGACCGCCGGCGGTCTCGCCGTCGCCGCCGGCCTCACCGGCGGTCTGCTGGCACCGACCGACGCCTTGCAGGGTCCGGCGCAACGACTCATGTACCTGCACGTACCAGCCGCGTGGGTCGCCTACCTGGCGTTCGCGGTCGTCCTCGCCGCCAGCATCGCCCATCTCATCCGCGCCGACACCCACTGGGACAGGATCGCGCTGGCCGCCGCCGAGATCGGTGCCGTCCTCACCGCGCTCACCCTCGCCACCGGGTCGCTCTGGGGCCACCTGGTCTGGGGCACCTGGTGGGCATGGGATCCCCGCCTGGTCAGCACCGCCCTGCTGCTGCTCGTCTACACGGGGTACCTGGCCCTGCGGCGCACACTGGCCGAGCGGGCCAACGCACCCCACCACGGTGACCCGCGGGTCACCCGCCCCGCCGCGGCCGTGGGAATCGGCGGCTTCCTGCTCGTACCGGTCGTGCACTTCTCAGTGCTCTGGTGGCGCTCACTGCACCAGCAGGCCACCATCCTCGCCCCCGAACGACCACCGATCGACCCCCGGATGGCGCTGGCGCTGCTATTGGCCGTGGCAGCGGCGAGCGTCGCCGCCACCTGGGTGCTGGCCCGCCGGGTGGTGCGACTACAGCGCCCAACCGAGCCCGTCGCGACCGACGACCCGGGCGGCTCCGGATCCGCGGGTCCGGCACGACGGGTCCCGGCGTCGATCCGATGATCCGACGCCCCGGACGTCTGGCCCTGGTCGCGGTACTGCTCGCCGCCGGCGGCCTGCTGGTCGCCAGCGCCCTACGGGACACGCTCACCTACTACCGCACGCCCGCGGAACTGCTCGCCGAGCCGGAGGCCGCCCGGGACCGGGTCCGCCTCGGCGGCGAGGTCGTTCCCGGCTCCCTGCGACATGACGGCGAGCTGGTCGTGTTCCGCCTGACCGAGGCGGGCCGGGACGTGGCCGTCCGCCAGCGCGGGGTGCCGCCGGAGACCTTCCGCGAGGGCGAGGACGCAGTCGTCGAGGGACGGCTCGGCGCCGACGGGGTGTTCGACGCCGACCACGTGGTGGTACGACACGGCAACGAGTACCGGCCCTCCACACCAGCAGTGGAGCCGCCCGATGCTCGGTGAGTTCGGCACCGCCAGCCTCGCCGCCGGACTGCTCGCCGCTCCCCTCGCCGCCCTGCTCTGGCTCCGGGTAGCGCTGGCCGGGGCGCCGGCCCGGCCGGCCCGGCTCGCCTCGGTCGGCGCGTTGGTCGCCGCCGCCACGGCCTGCGCGGTTCTCGAGGCGGCGCTGCTGCGTCACGACTTCAGCGTGCGGTTCGTCGCGGAGAACGGCGGCCGCCACGTGCCCGTCTACTACACGGTCACCAGCCTCTGGTCGGCGATGGACGGATCGCTGCTGCTCTGGCTCCTTGTCCTCGGTGGGTACGTCGCCCTGCTCGGGCGAGGACGCCCCGACCGACTCCGCGCGTACGCGATGGTGGTGGCCAGCGCGGTGACCACCTTCTTCTTCGCGCTCTCCACCTTCGCCGCCAACCCCTTCCGCTCGGCGAATCCGGTCCCACTCGACGGGCCGGGTCCCAACCCGCTGCTGCAACAGCACGCGGCGATGGGCATACACCCGCCCCTGCTGTACGCCGGCTATCTCGGCATGGTGGTGCCGTTCGCGCTGGCGCTGGCCGCGCCGCTCGCCGGGCGGGTCGGGCGGACGACCTGGACCCGGGTGGCCCGACCGTGGGCGCTGGTGGCGTGGTGCGCCCTCACCGCCGGCGTCGTTTTGGGTGCCTGGTGGTCGTACGCGGTCCTCGGCTGGGGCGGCTACTGGGCCTGGGACCCGGTCGAGAACGCCTCCCTGCTGCCCTGGCTGACCACCACCGCGTTTCTGCACACCAGCCTGGGCGGCGGCCGAGGACGGGAGCGCTGGAACGCCACTCTGGCCTGCGCCGGCTTCCTGTTGGTCCTGCTGGGCACCTTCCTGACCCGGTCCGGGGCCGTGGCCAGCGTGCACGCCTTCACCGACTCGCCACTGGGGCCGCTGCTGCTCGGCTTCGTCCTGCTCGCCGTCCTGGCGGCCACCGTCCTCACCGGCCGCCGTCAACCGGTGCCGGCACGCCCGGCCACCCCGCTCTGGTCGCGGCGCACCGCCGTGCTGGTCAACGCCGTGCTGCTGGTCACCGTCGCCGCCGCGGTGCTGATCGGCACCGTCCTGCCGCTGCTCACCGAACCCCTCACCGGCACCCGGGCCAGCGTCGGCACCGCCTACTACCAGCGAACCGCGGTGCCGCTGGCCGTGGTGATCCTGTTACTCACCGGGGTGACGCCCGCGCTGCGGGTGCGCAGTCGAGCCGACGCGCTCGGCCGCCTGCTCCTACCCGGCGCGGCGGCGCTGGCGACGCTGGCCGTCGTCGGCCTGCTCAGCCGGCCCGGCCCCGCGGCGCTCACGGCCTTCGGGGCGGCGGCCTTCGTCCTGACCGGTCTGCTCGGCCAACTCCGCCGGCGGGCCCGGCCGTGGGCGGCCGTGCTGGCGCACGCCGGGCTCGCCCTGGTCGCCGTGGGCGTCGCGGCCTCGTCGTCGTACGGGCAGGCCGACGAACGGACCCTGCGGGTGGGCGAGGCACTACGGGTGGGCGACGTGTCGGCCCGGCTGGAGTCGGTGCAGCGCGGCGGGGCGGACGGACGAATGACAGTGCGGGCACGGCTGGCCGTGTCAGCGGGCGAGGGCCACCACATGGCCACCCCGGCACTGCGCTACGACCCTGCACGGGACACAGGGGTCACCGTGCCGGCAATCGACGGGGGCCCTCGCCGCGATATCTACCTCACGCTGATCGCCGTGGCCGGCGACGGCGAAAGCGCGACGGTACGCCTGGCCGTGAACCCGCTCGTCGGACTCATCTGGATCGGGGGCGCGGTCGGCACCGCCGGCGGCCTGCTCGCCCTGACCGAGACGGCGCGCTCGCGGTGGCGGCGACCAAAACCGGCCGGGCAGCGGCCAGCGGTGCCAACCGGGGTGCCGGCATGAGCACCGGTAACCGGCGGCCGTGGTGGCGGCGGATCAGGCTGGTCCCCGCCACGGTGCTGCTGCTCTCCGTCGGCTTAGGGATCGCGCTCGTCACCGACGAGCCTTCGCGGTCCAGCGACGTCGGGCAGGGGCCGGCGGTGGCTGCACCTCCCCTGACCGGGACCACCCTCACCGGTGTGCCCTTCGACCTGTCCGCGGCGCGCGGACACGTCGTCCTGGTCAACGTCTTCGCCTCCTGGTGCGGGCCCTGCCGTGAGGAACTGCCGCTGCTGGTCGAGACGGCCCGCCACCGGGCACCCGACGGGCTGCAGGTGGTCGGGCTCAACCTGCGTGACGGCCCGGAGGCGGTCCGCGCACTGCTGCAGCAGACGCGCGCCGACGATCTCACGGTGGTCCCCGACCCGGATGGCACCCGGGCCGTCGACTGGGGCGTCCGCGGTGTGCCCGAGACCTTCGTGGTGGACCGCGAGGGCCGGATCGTCGCCCACCAGCCGGGCGTGGTCACCCAGCAGTGGTTGCAGGACCACCTGTCCCCGCTGCTGGGGGCGGCGTGACACGGCGACGCCCGCTTCTCGTACTGGCGCTGGGAACGCTGCTCGCGCTGGCGCTCACCGGGCTGATCCGCTCGGCCGACTCGGCCGACAACAATTCTGACCCGGCCGCCACGGTCGCCGCTGGGCTGCGCTGCCCCGCCTGCCAGGGAGAGTCGGTGGCCGACTCCCGCTCGCCGATCGCCGAATCGATGCGGCAGGTCATCACCGACCAGGTGGCGCAGGGTCGCCGCCCGGAGGAGATCCGCCGCTGGTTCGTCGACCGCTACGGCGAGGAGGTACTGGCACAGCCACCCGTATGGGGCCCTGCGCTGCTCCTGTGGGTCGTTCCCGCAGTGGCGCTACTCGGCGCAGGGTACGCCGCGCGGCGTACCCTGCAGCCTCGACGCCGGGACCGCGACCGCCGGCCCCCTGACGGCGGCGCACGGGACAGACGGCCGCCGCGCTCCGCCTGGTTGTTCACCGGCGCCGGGCTGGTCGCCCTGGTGGCGTCGGTGGCCGTCGCCGCCGACCAACTGGCCCCGCCGGCACCGCAGCGCGTGGCCGCGGATCCGACGACTGTCGCGCTGCGGCTCGCCCACGATCTCGAGGGTCAACAGCGCTACGACGCCGCCGCCCAGATGTACCGGGAGGCGCTGCGCGAACGGCCAGACGAGGCCGTCCAGCTGCGCCTCGCGTTCGCCCTGCTGCGCTCGGCCGACGCCACCGGCGCGGAAGGTACCGCACGGGAGGTCCTGCGTCACTCGCCCGACTCACCCGACGGGCTGCTGGTGCTGGGCCTGGCCCAACGGACCACTCGGCCCGCAGACGCGACGAAGACCCTGCGACGGTTTCTCGCCGTGGCACCCGCGCACCCGGCCGCAGCGGAGATCCGCCGGATCCTCGGCTCGTGACAGCTCAGGATCGCCGCTTCGACCGGGCGACCAGATAACCGACGAGCAGACCGGCGGTCAGCGTGATCACCGCCCGGGAGGTGAGCGCGGAGCGCAGCTTGCCCATCCCGGCTCTCGGGTCGACCACGGCGCCGGCCAGATCGCCCGCCGTGCCCACCACCATGTCGCCGACCTTGCCGAGGTTCATGCCCCCACCGCCCTCTCCGGATTGCCCGCAGGGCTCTACCCGGCGCTTGGCCGCCGAAACGCCTCAGTCGGTCACGCCGGTGAAGATCCACTTCGCCGCGGGCTGCTCCCCGCCGGCCACCAGCACCTCGTCGCCGGCCCGCAGCACCGTCTCCCGGCCGAGTTGGAGCTGGTCACCCTCCCGCGCCACCAGACTGACCCACACCCCCTCATCGCGGCTCAACTCGAACAGCGGGCGGCCGTCAGCGGGAGCTCCGGCCGCGATGGTGTAGTGCCGCAGGCCCACGGGTTCGCCCTGCAGCCGGATGCCGACCGCCCAGGGTTGCAGCGGCGTCGTTCGCATCGGCACCCGGCACCAGCGCGCGACCAACGGCACCAGCCCGCCCTGCACCACGATCGAGAAGGCCACCACGGCGAAGATGATGTCGAACAACCGCAGATCCTGCTCCAGATCGGCGGTGAGGATGAAGGTGCCCAGCAGGATGGGCACCGCGCCCTTCAGCCCGGACCAGACGATGAAGACGCGCTCCCCCCAGCGCAGTCGCACGGCGGTGAGCAGACCGCCGACGATCAGTGGCCGGATCACGAAGGTCAACAGCAGTGCCAGCGCCAAACCGATCAGCCAGGCGTTCTCGGTGACCATGCTGCGCAGTGACACGATCAGTCCGAGCAGACCGAAGGCCAGGATCTCGCCGAGGCTGGCCATCGCGCCGTGGAAGCGTTGGATCTCCCGCTTGAACGGCGCCTGGGCATCGCCGACGACGATGCCGGCGAGGAACACCGCCAGGAAGCCGGAGCCGCGGGCAAGCGTCGCCGCACCGTAGACGGCCGCGGCGGCGAAAAGGACCTGCAGCGGGTAGAGACTTTCGTCGGGCAGGGCCACCCGGCGCATCAGCAGCAGGATCAACCAACCACCGGCAAGGCCCACCGCCGTCCCTACCACGAGTTGGAGTGCGAACTCCCCAGCGCCCGCCGAGACCGCGGACCACCCACCCGCCGTTCCCGCCGCGAGCAGGCTGACCATCAGGGCGATCCCGACCGGGTCGTTCGCGCCAGACTCGCCCTCGAGAATGGTGCCGCTGCGTCCCACCACGGTGCGCCGGCCCAGCACCGAGAACACGGCGGCGGGGTCGGTGGGTGACAGCGCGGTGCCGACGAGCAGCGCGGCGAGCCAGTCGAAGCCGAACACCCATCGCAGGGTCAGGGCCAACACACCGGCGGTCAGCAGGGTTCCCACCACACCGACCAAGGCGACCGGCCCGAGCGACGGCCGTAGTCGCCGCCACCCCATGTTCATGCCGCCGCTAAAGAGCACCAGCACCAGGGCGATCTCGACCAGGTGCCGGACGGTGTGCAGCGACAGTTCGCTGAGCTTCGGGTACACGTCGCTGGCGATCGCCGCGGCGAACAGGAACAGCGCTGGCGCCGGCACCCGCAGCCGGTCAGCGAGCCGGTTGGAGAGCACGGCGAGGACCGCGACGCTGCCCAGCACCGCCACGTAGAGCGCGAACTCCGTCACCGCCACCTCCCCACGTTCGAGCGGCCCGTCCTCCATCGCCGGCGCACCCGGTCCGCTACCCGCCGGCCGAATCGCGCTAACCAGCGATCAGCACCTCGCCAGGATCCGGCAAGTGGCACGGGCCAAGCAGCAGTTGATGCCAGGATTGACCCGTTAGGAGGCTTTGGTCATGCCCGACAAGGATCAGGTACTGCGGCTGCTCGACCAGGGACACGGATACCCGGAGGTCGGGCGAATCCTCGGCATCCCCGCCGGGCAGGCGTACCTGATCGCCACGGGAGTGCCGGCGGACAACGGCGACACGGTCACCCGCGAGCGGCGGGAGCGACCAGGAATCCTGCCGTCGCGAACGCAACGCCTGGTCAACGACCGGGAGGTCAACCCCACCTCGTCCGAGCGGGTGCACGAGTGGGTGCGGCGACGCGCCGCCGAGGACCACCAGATGCAGGACGCCCACACACACAGCGCGAGCTGATCGGGCCGAGGGAAGGGCAGGATCGATGGCCAGGATCTCTCTGAGTGGATGGCCTGTCTGGCGGCAGCTCACCGGCAACGACCCGTACGGGCGGGGCGCGGCAGCGAAGTCGTCGGCGAGTTCGTCCCTCACCGCCCGCACCGCGAGCGCGGAAAAGGTGGTGAAGTCCATCTGCCCCTACTGCGCCGTCGGCTGCGCCCAGAACGTCTACGTGCAGAACGACCGGGTCGTACAGATCGAAGGTGACCCCGACTCGCCGATCAGCCGCGGCCGACTCTGCCCCAAGGGCGCCGCGTCGCTGCAGCTCACCACCGACTCCGGTCGGCTCCGCACGGTCCGGTACCGCCCCCCGCACGCCACCGAATGGCAGGATCTCGACCTCGACACCGCAATGGACATGATCGCCGACCGGGTGATCCGCACCCGGCGGGAGACCTGGCGGGCCGAGGAGAACGGCAAGCGGGTCTCCCGCACGATGGGCATCGCCAGCCTGGGCGGCGCAACGCTGGACAACGAGGAGAACTACCTCATCAAGAAGTTGTTCACCGCTCTCGGCATGGTCCAGATCGAGAACCAGGCCCGGGTCTGTCACAGCTCCACTGTCATCGGGCTCGGCACCTCGTTCGGCCGCGGCGGGGCGACCACCTTCATGCAGGACGCCCAGCACTCCGACTGCATCATCATCGAGGGCTCCAACTACGCCGAGGCCCACCCTGTCGGCTTTCAATGGATCATGAAGGCGAAGGCGCGTGGGGCGGTCGTCATCCACGTCGACCCTCGGTTCACCCGCACCAGCGCGCTGGCCGACCTGCACGTGCCGATCCGGGCTGGCACGGATGTGGCCTTCCTCGGTGGCATCATCAACCACGTCCTGACCGAGGAGAAGGACTTTCGGGAGTACGTGCTGGCGTACACCAACGCGGCGACCATCATCCGCGAGGACTTCCGCGACACCGAGGACCTCGACGGGCTCTTCTCCGGCTTCGACCCGGAGCAGCACGTCTACTCGGAGCAGAGCTGGCAGTACGAGGGTGTCTCCGTGGTCTCTTCCTCCGGAAAACGCGACACCGAGTACGGGCAGCGTACCTCCGGCGCCTCTACCGGGAGGGGCGAGAAGCACGGCTCCGGCGGCGCCGCCCTCAACGGCGAACCCCGCCAGGACGTCACCCTGCAGCACCCGCGCTGCGTCTACCAGATCCTCAAGCGGCACTACGCCCGCTACACCCCCGAGATGGTGGAACGGATCTGCGGCATCCCGCCAGCCGTCTTCATCCAGGTGTGCCAGCACCTGGTGGAGAACTCCGGCCCGGAGCGGACCAGCGAGTTCATCTACGCGGTCGGCTGGACCCAGCACTCCGACGGATCCCAGTTCATCCGGGCCGCCAGCGTCCTGCAACTGCTACTCGGCAACATCGGTCGCCCCGGCGGCGGCATCCAGGCGCTACGCGGCCACGCCAGCATCCAGGGCTCCACCGACATCCCCACCCTGTTCAACCTGCTGCCCGGCTACATTCCGATGCCCCACGCTCACGGCGGCGAGACCCTGGACGACTTCATCAAGGCCGACGCCGCCAAGAAGGGCTACTGGGCCAACATGAAGTCCTACATGGTGAGCCTCATGAAAGCCTGGTGGGGACCGGCGGCCACGCCGGAGAACCAGTTCTGCTTCAACTACCTGCCCAGGCTCACCGGCAGCCACAGCACCTACGACACCGTCATGGAGCAGCTCGCCGGGACCTGCAAGGGCTACTTCCTGCTCGGCGAGAACCCGGCCGTCGGCTCCGCCAACGCCAAGCTCCAGCGGATGGGCATGGCCAAACTCGACTGGCTGGTGGTCCGCGACTTCAACCTCATCGAGAGCGTCACGTGGTGGAAGGACGGCCCGGAGATCGAGTCCGGGGAACTGCGCACGGAGGACATCGCCACCGAGGTCTTCTTCCTGCCCGCCGCCGCCCACACCGAGAAGTCCGGGACCTTCACCAACACCAATCGGATGCTCCAGTGGCACCACCAGGCCGTCGAGCCGGACGGCGACCGACGCAGCGACCTGTGGTTCATGTATCACCTGGGCCGCATCATCCGGGCCAAGCTCGCCGGCTCCACCGACCCGGCGGACCGACCCATCCTCGACCTCACCTGGGACTATCCCACCGAGGGAAATGTGGCCGAACCCTCGGCCGAGGCGGTCCTCGCCGAAATCAACGGCTGGGACGCCAAAGGCCACTCCCTTCCCGGCTACATCGCGCTCAAAGACGACGGCTCTACCGCCTGCGGCTGCTGGATCTACTGCGGCGTCTACAAGGACGGCGTCAACCAGGCCGCGCGGCGCAAGCCCGCCGAGGAACAAAACTGGATCGCACAGGAGTGGGCGTGGGCCTGGCCGGACAACCGGCGGCTGCTCTACAACCGCGCCTCCGCCCGACCCGACGGGCGGCCATGGAGCGAACGCAAGAAACTGGTCTGGTGGGATGAGGACGCCGGCCGCTGGACGGGCTACGACGTGCCGGACATGGAGCCCACCAAGCGCCCCGACTACCAGCCACCCGAGGGTGCCACCGGAGTGGCCGCGCTCAAGGGCACCGATCCGTTCATCATGCAGGCCGACGGGCTTGGCTGGCTCTACGTGCCCGTCGGCGTCGCCGACGGGCCGATGCCCACCCACTACGAGCCGCAGGACTCCCCCGTCGACAACCCGCTCTACGGCCAGCAACGCAACCCGGCCCGCCTGCTCTACCCGCACGAGCACAACCGCTACCAGCCCAGCGGGCGGCAGAAGGGCGCGGAGGTGTTCCCGTACGTGGTGACGACCTACCGGCTAACCGAACATTTCACCGCCGGCGGGATGAGCCGACGCACCCCGTACCTGGCCGAGCTGCAACCGGAGTTCTTCTGCGAGGTCTCGCCGGAACTGGCCGTGGAACGTGGACTGGAACACTGCGGCTGGGCCACCATCATCACGGCCCGCAACGCAATCGAGGCCCGGGTCCTGGTCACCGAACGGATGGCCCCGCTGCGGGTGGACGGCCGTGTCATCCACCAGATCGGCCTGCCGTTCCACTGGGGGCCGAACGGCTACAGCCGCGGCGACGCCGCCAACGAGTTGTCCTCGGTGTCACTCGACCCGAACTCGCACATCCAGGAGGTCAAGGCGTTCTCCGCCGACATCCGGCCCGGTCGCCGCCCGCGAGGCCCCGCCCGCCCAGCCCTGGTCCGCGAGTATCAGGCCCGCGCCGGCATCACCGAACTGACCGGAACGGAGGCGTGAGGTGATGGGATTCGACCTGCGCGAGGCGGCCGAACACGGCCTCGACCCGGCGACCGCCAGCGGCTACGACGCCCACCCCGCACGAATGGGCTTCTTCACCGACACCAGCGTCTGCATCGGTTGCAAGGCGTGCGAGGTGGCCTGCAAGGAGTGGAACACCATTCCCGAGGACGGCCTCACGTTCACCGGCATGTCCTACGACAACACCGTGGGGCTCGGCGCAGACACCTGGCGGCACGTGGCGTTCGTGGAGCAGCCCACGAGGCTCGGGCGGCAGGAGACGAACCTCGCCGACGCCGAACTGCCGACGGGGCTGGCGGCTGCGGCGGCCGGGCGCACGCCTGTCTCGCTCGGCATGCCCACCTCCCACCCGCCGGACGGCCACGTCGGCTCCGCCCGGGACATGGAGTTCCGCTGGCTGATGGCCAGCGACGTGTGCAAGCACTGCACCCACGCGGCCTGCCTAGACGTCTGTCCCACCGGCAGTCTGTTCCGCACCGAGTTCGGCACGGTGGTGGTGCAGGAGGACATCTGCAACGGGTGCGGCTACTGCGTGCCCGCCTGCCCGTACGGGGTCATCGACCAGCGCAAGGACGACGGGCGGGTGTGGAAGTGCACCCTCTGCTACGACCGGTTGTCCGTCGGCCAGGAACCAGCCTGCGCCAAGAGCTGCCCCACCGACTCCATCCAGTTCGGTGAGCTGGACGAGCTACGCGAGCGGGCCGACAAGCGGGTCCGTCAACTGCGGGATGCGGGCGTGACCAGCGCCCGCCTCTACGGCGACGACCCCGACGACGGCGTGGGCGGCGCGGGCGCCTTCTTCCTGCTGCTCGACGAACCTGAGGTGTACGGCCTGCCACCGGACCCGGTCGTCACCACCCGGGACCTGCCGGCGATGTGGCGGCGGGTCGGCGTGGCGGCAGCCGGGCTGCTCGTCGGGCTGCTCGCCGTGACCATCAGCGGAGGACGCCAGTGAACCAGGTCGACGTCCGCCTCGACGGGCACCCGGACCTGCCCGCCGAACGGGAGGCGGTGGTCGGCTCGTCCGGCCGGTGGCGCCGCAAGCAGCGCGGTGAGCGGCTCATGGTGCCCAAGGCCGAGTTCACGTCCTACTACGGCCTGCCGGTGCTCAACCCGCCCACCTGGAAGGCGCCCGACATCGCCGGGTACCTCTTCCTCGGCGGCCTGGCCGGCGCCTCGTCCACCCTGGCCGCCACCGCGGAACTGACCGGCCGGCACCGGCTCGCCGCCGGGCTGAAGGCGGGCGCCGCCGGGGCCCTCGGCGGATCGCTGTACGCGCTGATCCACGACCTGGGGCGGCCGAAGAGGTTCATCAACATGCTCCGGGTGTGCAAGCCCAGCTCGCCGATGAGCATGGGCTCCTGGCTGCTCGCCACCTACGGCCCGCTCGCCGTTCTGGCAGCGGGCAGCGCGGTGACCGGCTGGCTGCCAGGGCTCGGGCGGGTCGGCACGGCGGGCGCGGCACTGGTGGGGCCGGCGGTCGCGTCGTACACCGCCGCACTGATCGCCAACACCGCGGTGCCCACCTGGCACGAGGCGTACCGGGAACTGCCGGCGGTGTTCGTCGGCTCCGCCGCCGCCTCCGCCGGCGGCCTCGGGCTGCTGGTGGCGCCGACCGCCGAAGCCGGCCCGGCCCGGCGGGCCGCCGTGCTCGGCGCGGCCGTCGAGCTGGCCGCGACGCGCCGGATGGAACGCCGCCTCGGCCTGGCCGCCGAACCCCTGCGGACCGGCACGGGCGGCCGGCTGATGCGGCTGGGTAAGGCGCTGAGCATCGGCGGCGCGGCACTGGCGATCGCCGGCCACCGCAGCCGGCCGGTCAGCGCCATGGCCGGTGCGGCATTCCTGGGCGCCGCCATCTGCACCCGGTTCGGCATCTTCACCGCCGGAGTGGCCTCCTCCCTCGACCCGAAGTACACGGTGGCACCGCAGCGGGAGCGGCTTGCCGCCCGAAAGGCAGAGGAGGCGCAGGCGTGAAGAGGGCTCTGGCGTACCTGCCGTTCGCCGGCATCGTCGTCACGACGTGTGTCGCCGGGGTGCTCGCCGCGCGTCAGCAGGGGCATCGCCGCAAGCGCCGCCGATAGCGGACCGGGTCGCAATACCGGGACGGTTGACGCCGGAAGCGGACGACGGAGGTCGATGGATGACCAGGGTGGACCTGCGGACGGCGGCCTCCGGCGGCACCGGGAACCGGGCCGCTCAGCGTGTGGTCCGCGCCGTGCGCGAGTTCGCCGGCGTTCCCCTGCTCGTCGTCGCCGGGTTCCTGGTCCTGGCGGTGGCGTCGATTGTCGCCGATCAGGCCCACGCCCCCGTGGTAGACCGGTTCCGATCCCTGCTCGGCACCGTGATCGGGCGGGACTCTGCGACCACGGCGCTACAGGCGGTCGCCACCGGTCTGGTGACGCTCACCTCCATCACCTTCTCGGTGCTGCTGCTGGCCGTGCAGCAGACCGCCACGAGCCTGTCCCCGGTGGTGTTCGACCAGTTCGTGCGCCGGCGGGGCAACCAGGTCCTCCTGGGCTTCTTCGTCGGGCTCACCCTGTACGCGTACGTCGTCGTGACCGCCGTACCCGATGACACCGCGCCGGTGATCGGTGCTGCCCTCGCCACCCTGCTGACCGCAATCGCACTGGTCGGCCTGCTGGTGCTGGTTTACACCACCATCGACCAGATGCGGCCGGTGAACGTGCTGCGCCAGATCCGCGACCGGACGCTGCGCGCCCGCCACCGGGAACTACCGCTGATCATGCACACCCGCCGCGAGGAGACCTCCCCGCACCCGGTGACCGCCACCTACCGCAGCACCGTCACGGGTTACGTCACCCGGATCGACCTGCGTCGGCTCGGCCGTGCCCTGCGCCAGGTCCCCCGGGCGGAGATCCGCCTGCACGTCACCCTCGGCGGCCACCTCGCCTTCGGTGACATCGTCGCGACCGTCCGGGACGACCACCGATCCGACGCCGAACGGGTCGCCGACGAGGTACGGGCTGCCGTCGTCATCGGCGCCACCCCCGACCTGGACACCGACGCCACCACGGGAATCGACGAACTGGCGAACATCGCCTGGACGAGTGGGTCGACGGCCAAGCACAATCCCGAGACAGCCCGGCGGGCCATCCACTCCTTGCAGGACGTCGCCGCGCGCTGGTTGGCCGAGGACGTGCCGGACGTGGAGGGCCGGCTGGCCGTGGTGTATCCGGATGACGACCTCGATCGGCTGCTGGACGTGTTCTACTCGCTGCTGATCGTGTCGCACGAGTCCCAGCAGCACATGACCGCCGTCCAGGTGCTCGACGCGTACGGCAGCCTGCTCGCCCAGGCCGACGGGACGGTACGCGACCGGCTGCGCCGTGATCTCGCCACCGCCGACCCGCTGCTGGATGCGCTGCCCTTCTCGCCGGCCCTGCGGAGGGCACGCCAACGGCTGCACGCCGTGCTCAACGAGGTCGGTCGCTAAGTGACCGACGACGGACGGCCGTGTGATCTCAGCGCTGCAGCGTCTGCTCCACGAGCCGGTATAGCGGCACCGCGCCGACCGCGCCGACCAGCGCCGCCAGCGCGGTGACCGCCCCCGTGGCGGCCAGTGTGCGGTCCCGACCGACCGCCTCCGTCCGGTCAGGGCCGGCGGGCCAGGTGAATGCGGGCACCAGCCACCGCAGGTAGTAGAAGAGGCTGGCCACGGTGTTGAGCGCGGCGACGACGACCAGCCAGGCGAGCCCGCCGTCCCAGGCGGCGGTGAAAACTGTCAGCTTTCCCGCGAAGACCGCCGTGGGTGGGGTGCCGACGAGGCCCAGCAGGCAGATCACCAGCGCGGCGGCGAGCCAGGGTCGGCGTCCGGCCAGGCCCCGGTAGTCGTCGAGCCGGTCGTGTGGCTCGGCGGCCAGCACCGCGAACGCCCCCAGGTTCGTGACCGCGTACGCGACCAGGTAGACGAGCAGGGCGGGCAGCGCCCGCTCGGCGCGGCCGGCGACCGCGACGGCCATCAGCAGGTATCCCACCTGGGCGACGGTGGAGTAGGCGAGCAGCCGGCGCGGGTCGGACTGGCCGAAGGCCGCGAAGTTGCCAAGCGTCATGGTGACGGCCGCGAGCACCGCGACGAGCAGCGGCCAGTCGACCACGTCGGCGGGGATCGCGACGGCGAACAGCCGGTACGCGGCGAGCAAGCCACCGATCTTGGGAATGGTGGTGAGCAGCGCGCCGGCCGGAATCGTGGCGCCCTGCACGGCGTCGGGCACCCAGAAGTGGACGGGCACGGCACCGATCTTGAACAGCAGCCCCGCCAACACGCCGACGACCCCGACCGCGACGGCTGCGGACGGCGCCACAGCCAAGCCGACACGCAGCCCGTCGTAGTCGCTCTTTCCGCCGGCCACCGCTGTCAACAGGGCCACGCCCGCAAGCAGGCCGACACCGGCCAGCGCGCCCACCAGATAGAGCTTCAGGGCGGCTTCGGCTCCACGCCGGTCACGACCCCAGCCGGCCAGCCCGGACAACGGAATCGACGACAGCAGGTACGCCACGGCCAGCAGCAGCAGGTCCGACGCCCCGACGAGCAGCACCGCGCCGAGCGTGGCGAGCAGGATCAGCACGTAGAACTCGGTCTCCCGCCGGTTGCCGCCGACCCGGCCGGCGGCGATGCCGACGACGATCAGCGCCGCCAGGGGGATCAGCAGCCGGGCCGTCGTGGTGGCGGCGTCCAAGGCGTAGCTGTGGGCGTAGATGGTGCCCTGCTCGCCGAGCGCCGGCAGGGTGGCCGCCACGGCGGCGAGCAGCGCGCCGCAGGCGACCAGTCGGGCCACCCACTGCCGCCGTCGGGGCAGGAACACACCGGTGAGCAGGGTGGTGACCGCGCCGGCCAGCAGGAGCAACTCCGGCAGCAGAGCGAGGGGGTGCTCGTTCACCGGCTCACCAGGTCGGTCACCGTACGGGCGGCGGGCTCCACCACGTCGAGCAGCAGCCGGGGGAAGACCCCGATGAGCAGCGACAGCGCCAACAGGGGCAGCACGGCGGTCGCCTCGGCGGGCGTGATGTCGGCGGGCGCGGGCAGGTGGTGCCGGGCCGGGCCGAGGAAGACCCGGTGCAACGCCCAGAGGAACAGCGCGGCCGTGATGAGGATGCCGGGCAGCGCCAGCGCCACCGCGACCGGCGCGGAGCCGAGGCTGCCGGCGAAGATCTGGAACTCGGCGATGAATCCGCTGAAGCCGGGCAGGCCGAGGCTGGCGAACGCGGCCACCGCGGTCAGTGCGGCGAACCGTGGGGTGTCCCCGGCCAGCCCGCCGTAGTCGTCCATCCGGTAGGTGCCGCCACGGTCGTAGAGCACACCGGCGAGCAGGAACAGCGCGGAGGTGAGCAGCCCGTGGCTGACCATCTGGGTGACCGCCCCGGTCACCGCTACGGCACGGGCCTGCGCGTCCGACCCGGCGACCAGACCGGCCGCGCCGACGGCCAGCACGATGTAGCCCATGTGATTGACCGAGGTGTACGCGACCATCCGCTTGAAGTTGGTCTGGGCGAGCGCCACCAGCGCTCCGTACAGCACGCTCACCACGCCGACCACGACGATCGCCCACGCGTACCGCCGCCAGGCGTCGGGCAGCAACGGCATGGCGATCCGGACGAACCCGTACGTGCCCATCTTCAGCAGGATGCCGGCGAGCACGGCCGACCCGGCGGCCGGCGCGTCGGTGTGCGCCGGCGGGAGCCAGGTGTGGAACGGGAACGTCGGTGTCTTGATCGCCAGCCCGAGCAGCACGGCGAGCAGCACCAGGCCGCCCGTGACTCCGCCGGTGGCCGGATCGCGGGTCAGCGCCACGATGTCGAAGGTGTGTGGCCGGGCAGATACGTAGATTCCGATGAACCCCAGCAGCAGGGCCAGCGAGCCGAGGAACGTGTAGAGGAAGAACTTCAGCGCCGAGCGGCGGTGGTCGGGCCCGTGTCCCCAGCCGGCGATGACCGCATACATGCCCACGATGGACAGGTCGAAGAAGACGAAGAACAGGATCAGGTCGAGTGCGACGAACAGCCCGAGGCAGGTGGTCTGCAGGGCGAGGAAGAGGGCGGCGAACTGGCGGGGCCGGTGCTGGCGGCGCAGGGAGTAGACGGCACAGGCCGCGAAGACGACGGTGGTGAGCGCGAGCAACGGCAGGGACAGGCCGTCCACGCCGATGTGGTAGCCGGCGCCGGCCCCGGGCACCCAGGGCCGATTCGTCTCGTACGCGATCCCGGTGCCCGGGTACGCCCACCAGGCCCCGAGGACCGCGACGACCTCCGCAGCGCTGACCGCGATCCAGATCCAGGACACCGCCCGATCCGGTAGCCCCCGCCACAGCAAGAGGACCACCGCCACGGCGAGCGGCGCGAAGACGATCAGGGTGAGCATCGGTCACCTCGCCAGCAGCAGGATCAGCACGGCGGCGGCCAGTGCGACGACGACCTGGACGTAGTACTGGTGGACCAAGCCGGTCTGTGGCCGTCGGGCGAGCGCGCCCAGCCGGCGGGCCTGGGCGGCGATCCGACGCACCCCGGCGTCCACCCCCTGCTCATCGACTCGGGCCAGCACGGCGGCCAGCCGACCGGTCCCGCCCGCCGTGGCGGTCACCCCCTCGTCGAGCACGGCGTCGTCGAACCGGGCCAGGCCAACGGCGGCGACGCTGACCGCACGCGGCACGGCGTGCACCGCCCGGTCGAGCACGTGGTCGTCGAACCGGGCCAGGGTCCGGGCCAGCGCAAGCGTCGGTCGGACCACCAGCAGATGCGCGGCCGTTTCGAGCCCCAGCCAGCGGCGGGCCCAGCCGGGGGCGGACAGCCGGGCCGGTGCCGCGACGGCCAGCGCCACCCCGGCCACGGCGAGCAGACCGGACAGGGCCAGCTCGGCGGCCCGGGTCGGTGGGGCCAGCCCCAGCCCGACGGTCTGCGCCACAATGCCGGACAGGGGCGGCAGCGCCAGGGCGCCCAGCACTGTCGCCCCGACCGCCAGGGGCAGCAGCGGCAGCCGCTGTCCGACGCTTACCGCACGGGTGCCGGCGCGTTCCGTGTCATAGCCGGACTTCGCGTCAGGTGGCGCCGGGCGCAGGATCAGGCCGAGCGCCCGGCCAGCGTAGAGAGCCGCGAGCAGCGCGCCGGCCAGGCCGACGAGGTACAGCGCCGGTGAGCGCTCGCGGGCCCCGGCGAGCACCTCGTCCTTGGTGGCCCACAACGCCAGCGGCGGCACCCCGGCCAGCGCCAGCGCGCCCACCGCGAAGGTCACGCCCACCAGCGGATAGCGACGCCCGGCGCCCCGCAGGGCCGACAACCGCCGGGTGCCCAGCGCGGTCAGCCAGGCACCGGCGGCGAGGAAGAGCAGCGCCTTGGTGGCGGCGTGCGCGACCAGGTGGACGACCGCCCCGGCGGGTGCCACGGCGGCGCCGAGCACCACGTACCCGAGTTGGGCACTGGTGGACGCGGCGAGCAACTGTTTGAGGTCGGCCTGGGCGAGCGCGACCGCACCGAGGGCGAGAGCGGTGAGCGCACCGCCCCACGCGGCCACGTCCACCGCCCAGCCGGTGGCCGCGAGCAACGGGTGCAGCCGCACGAGCAGGTAGCCGCCCATCGCCACCATGGCCGCCGAGTGCAGCAGCGCGCTGACCGGGCTCGGGCCGAGCATGGCGCGCGACAGCCAGAACGAGAAGGGCAGCTGCGCGGCCTTGCCGAAGCCGGCGGCGAGCACACCGGCCGCGGCCAGGTCCCGCCAGCCTGCGGGCAGCGCGCCCAGTCCCGCCAGGTCGAGAGCGCCCGCACCGGCCAGCGCGGCGCCGGCGGCGAGGTAGAGCCCGAGGTCACCGAGCCGGGTGGTGAGGAAGGCGGTGGCCCCGGCGGTCACCGCGTCGGCCCGCCGCCAGTGGTGGGCGATGAGCGCGTACGACATGGCGCCCATGACCTCCCACCCCACGAGCAGCACGGGCACTGTGGTCGCGGTGGCGGTGAGCAGCACGGCCGCGAGGAAGAGCAGCATCAGCCCGTGGAACCGGGACCGGTCCCGGTGGATCTCGGTGGCGGCGTACGCCAGCACCAGCAGCGCCACTGCGGCGACCGTCGGTACGACGAGCGCGGCGAGCCCGTCGACGGCCAGTCCCCAGCGCGCCCCGGCCAGGAACGGGGCGTCGACCGCCGGTCGGGTGACGGCAACCAGCCCGGCCAGCACGGTCACCAGCGCGGCGACCACGAGCGCCGTACCCGGTGCGGCCCGTTCGGCCCGCCGGCCGGCGAGCAACAGCGCGCCGCCGGCCAGGGCCGGCAGGGCGACGAGGCACCACAGTGCGGCGCTCATCCCTTCAGCTCTCCGGCCATGTCGGTCATGTCCGTGTCGCTGGCGCGGAACAGCAGGGTCACCACGGCGAAGCCCATCGCCATCTCCACGGTCATCGCGGCGATCACCACCAGGACGAGAACCTGTCCGTCGGGCTGCTGGGGGGCCAGGAACCACCAGAGGGCCGCGGCCGCCACGATCACCCCGTTGATCATGAGTTCCAGACCCATCATGACCATGACCACGGCCTGTTGGCTGAGCGCGCCGTACAGGCCGACGCTGATCAGAGCGGCGGCGAGCAGCAGGAACATGGGCAGGGTCATGACGGTGATGCCTGCCGCTCGCCGACGGCCGGTTCCGCGTCGTAGCGGCCCCGGGTGGTGGCGAGCACCAGCCCGGCGATCATGGTGGCGAAGAGGACGGCGGAGACCGCCATCATCACCAGCATCTTCGAGCCCATCACGGCCAGGCCCAGTGCGTGCGTGGGGTCGTCGGGCGGCGCGCCGCGGCGGGTGGGCCAGGGCACGAACAGCGCGCCGGCGGCCAGCACGAGGAAGGTGGCCACCGAGAGCACGAGCGCTCCCCGCCGGTTGTGCAGCATGGACATCGGCATCAGACCGGCCGGGTTCATCATGAACATGATCATGAAGACGGCCATGATCGCCATCTCCATGACCATCATCAGCACGGTCACCACCCCGAGATAGCCGAGGTCGAGCAGGAGCAGCTCACCGCCGACCGCCACGAACGACAGCGCGAGCGCGAACGTGGCCCGGGCCATCGAATCCACCCGGAACACGGCGATGCCGGACGCCACCGCGACCAGCGCCAGCATGACGAAGACGACGACCGTCATCTCAGGCTCCTTTCACCGCGACCACGGCTACCACGAGCACCTGCGCGAGCGTGGCCGGCAGCACCACGAGCCAGGCCAGTCGCATCGTCCGGTCGGCGCGCAGCACCGGCATCCGCCGGCGCAACGCCACCAGGCACGCCAGCAGGGCCACCGTCTTCAGCAGGCTCCACAGCCACCCGGGCAGCAGCGGTCCCGCTCCCCCACCGAGAAACAACGCCACAGCCATCGCCGCGCCGGCCGCCAGCAACGCGTACCGGCCGGTCAGCAGCACCAGCCGGTCAACTCCGGACGGCTCGGCCAGGATTCCACCGGCGATGTCCCGCCCGGACGGATAGCTGAACGGCCCGGAGACACTGAACGCCGACACCGCGGCGATGAAGACCAGAAACGCCACCGGCATCCAGACCACGAACCACAGACCGCGTTGCGCGGCCACCACGTCCGCGACCCGCAGGCTTCCGGCCGCCACCGCCGGCGCGGTTAGCGCGAACATCAGCGGCAGCTCGTAACCGAGCGCCTGCGCCAGGAACCGGTAGCCACCGACCAGGCCGTAGACGCTGTTGGCACCCCAACCCGCCAACCACACCGCCGCCCAGAGCAGCACATCCATCGCGTTGAACCACACCACCCCCACAGACGGATCCGCCGCGACCCGATCGCCGAACGGCACCACCGCCACCATGAGCAGAGCCACCACGAGGGGGACGGCCAGCCCTAGCCGCCACAGCAGCAGGTCCGCGGCCAGGATCCTGCGACGCCGCTGGCGGAGCAGGCGCGCCGCCTCCCACAGGGGACGCCCGGCCCGACCCCGCAGGCTCTCCACGCCGGCCGGCGCCAGGACCGCGTCCAGGACCGCCCCGGCCACCGTCAGGCCCAGCAGGACGCCGGCGGCCGGCAGCGCACCCCACCACGGCCCGGCGGTCAACGCCGGACCCCGACAGTCAGCAACTCGTCCGAGTCCGGGTCGAAGGAGGCCAGCACCAGTCGGGCGGCCGCCAGGTCGAGCCCGACCATGAGGCGCGTCGCCTCCGTCAGCAGAGCTGCGGAGGCGGGCGCGCCTCCGACCGGCCCACCCCGCGGTCCGACGTCGGCCGGCTCACCACCGGCCAACAGCCTGCCGGTCTCGGCCAGCCAACACCGCCAGCGCGCGGTCACGTCACCGCCCGCCTCCGCGGACCGCGCCGCCGGGCCGGTGACCCCGGCCCCACGGGCCCGGGTGGCATCCAGCATCCCGAGGCCGTCGGTGGCCCAGCGCAGGGCGCGGGAGCGCCGGGCCCGCCGGTCGAGGGTCCGAAAGCGGCGGTACGCCTCGACGACCGGCATCCCGCCGACCACCTCGTCCCGCAGCCCCCGGACGGCCTCCGCACCGCCCTCCCACCCGGCCACCGCCCAGAGACGGCCGAGGGAATCGAGGTGGGCGGCGGCATGCCGACGACGTCGAGTGTCGGCATCGCCCACGTCCCAGTACGAACCTTCGACCGGCTGCGCCGGTGGCAGCACCCGACCGGTGGCAGCCTGCACCACGTCACCCTGCACGGTCAGCTCGACGACCAGCCCGGCGGGCCAGTCCACCAGCACCGGCCCGAGCGCGAGATGAAGCGCGTCGAGTTTCAGCCCGTCCCGGTCGTTCGCCCGCTTGGCCATCATCAGCCCGCCGGGCATCGACATGCCACCGTGGCCCTCGTGGCCGCCGTCGTGCTGCCCCTGCCCGCCACCGCCGCAATCGTGGAGCCGTTGGGCGGCCTCCCGCAGCGCGGCGGCCGCGTCCTGGGCGTCGACCACCTGGACGCGGGCCCGCGGCCCCGGAAACTGGTCCCACACCCGGTCGACCGCGCCAGCCAGCTCCGTGCCGGGCTCGCCGGCCACCACCAGAAGGTCGGCGTCAGCCGGCGATGTCGCCTGCGACCAGCCGTGGCGGCGGGCCTCCGCCTCGACGGCGAGCCGGACGGCGGTGGCACCGGGCACCGCCGCGAGAAGCAGATGCGGCCGGCGGAGCGCCCACCCGGCCAGGCTGCCACCGATCACGCCCATCGCAGTGCCCCCTCCCGCCAGGCGTAGACCACGCCGGTCAGCAGCAGACCCAGGAAGACGAACATCTCCACCACGGCGGGAGTGCCGACCTGGGCGACCACCACCGCCCACGGATACATGAACAACATTTCGACGTCGAAGGCGAGAAAGAGCAGGGTGACCGCGTACCAGCGGGCGTGGAAACGCGAGACGGCATGCTCACGCGGGGCCATCCCGGACAGGAAGGGCCCGGTCGTCAGTGGATCGGCGCGCACCGCGGTCCGCAGGTGCACGAGGTGGAGCGTGCCGACGAGGGCCGCGGCCAGCCCGAGCATCGTCGCCAACGGCAGGTACTCCCGCACCTGGCCCTCCTCGCACCGTTCGATGTCCCCACCCTGCCAGCCGACCACGCGGCCCGCTGGTTTTCCCCTGTCCTGCAGGCCGCCGACTCAGTCGTGGCTCTGCCGCTGTCCGGGCAGTGCTGCTCCAGCCCGCTCCTGGCGCAGGTCGTACGCCGGCCGCTCAGAACGGATGCGGGGCATCCGGTCGAAGTTACGCAGCGGCGGCGGCGAGCTGGTGACCCACTCCAACGAGAGCCCATGGCCCCACGGGTCCGCCTCCCGCACCACCGCGCCGAACCGGTAGGACCGCCATACGTTCCACAGGAACGGCAGCACCGAGACGCCGAGGAGGAACGAGCCAATGGTCGAGACGGTGTTCAGCGTGGTAAAGCCGTCCTGCGGCAGATAGTCGACGTACCGGCGAGGCATACCCTCGTTGCCCAACCAGTGCTGGACCAGGAAGGTCGTGTGGAACCCGATCATGGTGAGCCAGAAGTGCACCTTGCCCAGGCGGTCGTCCAGCATCCGGCCGAACATCTTGGGAAACCAGAAGTAGACGCCCGCGAAGACCGCGAACACGATCGTGCCGAACAACACGTAGTGGAAGTGCGCCACCACGAAATATGAGTCGTGCACGTGAAAGTCGACGGGTGGGCTCGCGAGCAGCACCCCGGTAAGCCCACCCAGCAAAAAGGTGACCAGGAAACCGACAGCGAACAGCATCGGCGTCTCAAAGGTGAGCTGCCCCTTCCACATGGTGCCGATCCAGTTGAAGAACTTGATCCCGGTGGGCACAGCGATGAGATAGCTGAGGAAGCTGAAGAAGGGCAACAGCACCTGACCGGTGGCGAACATGTGATGCGCCCAGACGCTCATCGACAGAGCCGCGATGCCGAGGGTCGCCGCGACGAGACCCCGATAGCCGAAGAGAGGCTTACGCGAGAAGACCGGAATGACCTCGGTGATGATGCCGAAGAACGGCAGTGCCACGATGTAGACCTCGGGATGTCCGAAGAACCAGAACAGGTGCTGCCACAACAGCGGCCCGCCGGTGCCGGGGTCGTACACGTGCGCGCCCAGCTCGCGGTCGGCGAGCGAGGCGAGCAGCGCTGCGGCCAGCAGGGGAAACACCAGGATCACCAGCACCGCGGTGACCAGGATGTTCCAGGTGAGGATGGGCATCCGGAACATGGTCATGCCGGGTGCCCGCAGGCACAGCACGGTGGTGATCAGGTTGACCGCACCGAGAATGGTGCCAAGCCCCGACACGACCAGCCCGACCAGCCACATGTTCGCGCCCGGGCCAGGAGAGTGCGTCGCCGAGGCCAGCGGCTGGTATGCCGTCCAACCGAAGTCGGCCGCGCCGCCCGGGGCGACGAAACCGCCCAACACCAGCAGCCCACCGAACAGGTAGAGCCAGTACGCGAACGCGTTGAGCCGCGGGAACGCCACGTCCGGCGCGCCGATCTGCAACGGCACCAGGTAGTTGGCGAAGGCGAACACGATGGGCGTGGCGAACAACAGCAGCATGATCGTCCCGTGCATGGTGAAAAGCTGGTTGTACTGCTCGGGCGAGAGCATCTGCATGCCCGGCCGAGCCAGTTCGGCACGCATGATCAGCGCCAACAGGCCACCCACCAGGAAGAAGCCGAACGCCGTGGTCAGGTACATGATGCCGATCTGCTTGGCGTCGGTGGTGCGCAGCAGCCGTGCCAGCGCCGACCCCCGCACCGGGTGGCGTGCCGGCCCGACCACGGTGACCACCGGTGGGGCTGTCCCCAGGTTCATGTTTCTCCCTCCCCCGGTCTGCTACCCGAAGTACCGGTGTCCGGCCGAAGCGGACTCGAAACCCGGCGACGGGTCTCAGCTTGCGGCGTGACCGCAGCGAGCCAGGCAGCGCCTCGCCGGTTGACTCACCTTCCGTGGACGTCGGTCAGGGCGCTCCCGTCACCGCACGAGCCCCGGCCAATGACGCTCAGGCTGCCGTCGGTCTCCAGGACGACAGCCGCCAGCCGGCTCAGGTCCCCGTGCCCCTGGCTCCGCGCCGCCTGCCGGATCTCGCTGTCCGAGATGCGCACCCGCCGCAGCACGTCGTGCCGCAGCACACCATCGCGTAGGAGCATCGTGGGCGCCGACTTCAGCAGCCGCTGCGACGGTGGCCAGCGCACGGCCAGGAACGCGGCCACGTACTGGAGCGCTACCAGCAGCGACAGAGCCAGCAGACCCTCGACCAGCGAGACGCTGCGGGAGAGCAGGATCGTCGCCAGGGTCGAGCCCAGCGCTACGGTGACCACCAGGTCGAAGGCGTTCAGCTTCGACAGGGTCCGTTTGCCGGAGACGCGCAGGAGCGTCACCAGAGCCGGATAGGTCAGTATCGCGATCAGCGTGAGGCGGAGCAGGTCGGAGGGGTCGTTGAGCCACATGGACCGGTCATACCCCGTCCAGCACCCCGTCCGCACCACTTGACGGCACGGGCAGGCATCCGGTTCCGATAATGCATAGACGCGGACGCAGTGGGCATACCGGAAGGGATGACGGGCGCTCCGCACACAGTGAAATCCCGCCTGGCGGCCCTGCGGACCAGCTTCTGGCCCGTCCCAGCGGCATGCGTGGCGGGAGCCATCCTGCTGGCGATCGGTCTGTCCGTGCTGGAGCTGCAGGTCGGTCTGCCCTTCGGCAACATCCTGCCCAGCGGCCTGGCCGGCGCCCGGTCCCTGTTGTCGTCGATCATCACCGCGATGATCTCGTTCACCGCGCTCGTCTTCTCGATAACGGTGGTCGCCCTGCAACTGGCCAGCAGCCAGTACTCGCCACGGGTGCTGCGCACCTTCCTGCAGGACCGCGTGACCCAGTTCGCCCTCGGCACCTTCCTGGCCACGGCACTGTTCGCCATGGTCGTGCTCGCCGCGCTGCCCGACCGATCCAGCGTCCGGCTGCCGGAGCTGTCCCTCGCCGTCGCGATGATCCTCGTGCTGGTCAGTAGTGGCCTCTTCCTCTACTACCTGCACCACATCACGTCGATCATGCGGGTGTCGCACATCGTCGCCGCCATCGGCACACAGACGCGCCGCAGCATCGACGAGCACATCTCCCGTACGGGAGCGCGGGAGACACCGGTACAGCTGCCACCGCCCGTCAGGGTGATCACCGCGTCCGGGCCCGGCCTGGTCGACGACATCGATATGCGCAGGCTCGCCCGGCTCGCCCGAACCCACGCCTGCGCCTTCTCGGTCCTGCCCACACCGGGGGATTTCGTCGTCGCCGGGCAGCCGCTCGTGGCCGTGCACGCCACCGACGCGGCGCCGCCTCCACCAGTGCCCGAGGCGCGGGTACGCGCCGCCGTGACCCTGGCGGTGGAACGACAGGCAGGTCAGGACGTCGGGTTCGGTCTTCGCCAGCTCGCCGACATCGCCGAACGGGCCCTCTCCCCCGGTCTCAACGACACCACGACCGCCGTGCGGGCCATCCAGGAGGCCCACGACCTGCTGCGTCGTCTCGCCGGACGGCCCCAGCATCCGTGGCTCGTGCGCGACGACGACGGCACGCTCCGGGTCCACGCCACACCGCAGAGCTTCGACAGCTTCCTCGCGGTGGCGATCGACGACATCCGCCGGGCCGGCCGCGACCAACCCCGCGTCACCCGGCTACTGGACGCCGTGCTGGCAGATCTGCGCACCGTGGCGCTGCCCGAGCACCTGCCGGACATCCTCCGCCGCGTGGAGCCGTGAACACGGTCTAGAGCCGCGTCCACGCCCGTTTCAGCCACCGCGGCATGCCCTGGCGTTCCGGCGACGGTGGCGTCGCCATGGGGTCGGGCGGGGTCGGCTACTCGGACGACACGCCTGGCACTGTCGGTGACACCCGCAGCCGCGCCTCCTACGATCGGCAGCGTCGAACGGACGGGAGCCGGCAGGCAGCTGACGATTCTGGTCAGGCCGGCCCGGTGAAGGAGGGCAAACCCGTCGCGGGACAGGTTGACAAGCGTGAGCCGCGCCCCCACGTGCACGCAGGCCCGACGGACGTCCAGCAGCGCCTTGGCCACCCGGGACGAGTCGACCGACGCGCGCCGCACGTCCATCACCACGGACCGCGGTCGCGTCGCCACGGCCATCCGGGTGAGACGGTCGCGGAGCAACTCCGCGCCATCGTCGTCGAGGGCGCCGATCACGCTCGCCACTGTGGTGCCGCACACTGTCGAACTTCCACACGGGTCAGGCCTCTGACGGGACGGCCGCTCAGCCCTCCGCGCGCTGCCGACCTCGGGCGTACCAACGTCGAGCGGGCATCGCGGTCACCCCGTGCACGACGGTGCTCAGCACCACCACCAGACTGCCGGCCGCCCACAGCAGCGGATCACGGGCGCCCTCCTCGTCGCTGAAGGTCAGGTAGAACAACGCCGACACGCCAATCGGGCCGAACCAGCCGAGGAACACCAGGTCCCGCCACGACAGGCCGAGCGGCCTGCGGAGCCCGAGCACCACCGGCAACCGGCGCAGCAGCAGCACCGCGACCGCGAACACCACAAGCCGCCATCCCACGTCGACCCACTCGTGCCACGGCAGTTCGACGCCGAGCAGGAAGAACAGCGGCAGCACCAGGTACCGGCTCAGGGAGTCGTCCAATTTCTGCTGCGCGACCCGGGGCTGGCCACCGACCACCCGGTTGTAGGCCAGCCCGGCGGTGAAGGCGGCCAAAATGCCGTCGGTGCCGAGAACGCGGGCCACGCCGAGGGAGGCCACCCCGAGCAGGACCGCGAAGATCACCAGCGAGCCGGAGTCGACCGTCTCCCGACGGTTCGCCGCGCGGACGGCATGCCCGGCCAACCAGCCGAGAACAACGCCTGCCAGCGTCGCCCCGAGTACGCCCCCGACCGCCTCCGCGACCTGGTCGCCCCAGGGCTTCGCACCCACCCCGGCGAGGGCGAGAACCACGAGCGGAAAGGCGAGGCCGTCGTTTCCGCCGGACTCGCCGCTGATCACCTGCCGTATCCGCGCGGGCAACTGCCGCTCGGCCGGCCCGCCGGACACGATGCTGGAGGCGAGCACCGGATCGGTAGGGGTGAGACAGCTACCGAGCAGGACGGCGATGCCCAGCGGCACAGCGAGCAGCAGCCAGGACAGACCGGCGCTGACCACGGCCATGCCCACCATGCCGGCGGTGAGCAGGACGGAAACCGGCCGGAGCACCTCTCGGTAACCCGAGATCGGGAACCGAAGCGCGACCGCCATCAGCGACACCGCCAGCAAACCCCGGCTCAGCTCCCGGGTCAGGTCCGAAGTCAGCGGATCGGCCACGTCGACGATGCCGAGCAGCGGGCCCGACAGCACTCCCAGGCACAGAGCCAGCAGCGGCTCGGTGACCGGTGTCCGGCGGATCGCGCTCGACCAGAATGCGAGCAGGACGGCGAGCCCACCAACCAGGGCGTAGCTGAGCAGGAGAGGGCTCACGGCGGTGCCCTACCCGCTGTCTCCGCATTCAGGCCTGCGGTCGTCGGGTTCGTACGGCCCTCGCGGCCTCACTCTGGCCGGTCATCCTGGTGACGGTGCGGGCGATCTCAGGACGGCGACCAGGGCACGGTGGGCTGCAGCACGGCCTCTTGCAGTGCGACGGTGCGCAGCCGGGTGACCTGCTGGTACGCCGGGTCGGCGACCATCGCGCAGAACGCCTGCCGGCTGGGGTAGCGGACCAGCAGGACGGCGTCCCAGGCCTGACCGTCCTCGGCCACCAGCGCCCGACCGCCCGCACCGGCGTAGATCACCTCGCCGCCGTAGCGGGCTAGGAACGTGTCCCGCAGTTCCGCGGCGTAGGCCGCATAGGATTTTCGGCCTCCGTCGGCGAACCGCAGCAGGTTGAGCATGACCACGGGCGCCTGCGGATCCTCTTCCAGGAAGTCTCGCAGGTCGCTGCCGCTGGGATCGATCGCCATCGCGCCTCCTCGCCTCGGCTGGCGGGAAGCCTAGTGCGAAGGTGAGGGCTCGTCACTGCCCTGCGCGGTCGCCGGTGTGCCGGCGGTGCTCGACGTGCTGGGCGAGCCACCGGGTCGGGGGCTGGTGGTGGGCCCGCCGCCGGCCGGTGGTGACGCCGACCCGGTGCTCGGTGAGGGGTCGGTGCTCGGCGACGACGGTGTGGTGGTGACATCTGGTTGCGCCGTAGTCGAGGGGGTGGCCGGCGACGGTGTGCCGACGCTCGGATCCGGTGCGGGCGAAGGCGTTTCGCTGCCCTGCGGAACCGTGGGCGACTCGGGAGCGGCGGCCGAACGCGGGCCGGTCGCGACCTTGGTCGGGCGCCTTCCCGGTGCCGCCGTCCTGACACCGGGAGCGGACGGCGCATCGGGCGCGACGACGGGTGACGCGATCTGGCTGACCACGCGATTGCACGGAAGGCCGTTCACGGAGAAGCCGGCCGGCACCTTCAGGTTGTCGCCCTCGGTGGTGCCACGCAGCACCGCCGCGAGGGTCGCACCGGGTGCCAACTGTGTGGCCGGCGTGAAGGTCACGTGCCGGCGGTCCTGATCCCAGGGTGTGTCGTCGGTGACGAGGCGCTGGCCTGGGGGCAGCGCGAATGCCAGTGACCAGTCGCGCAGCCACTGACCGCCGGTGTTGGTTACGGTCAGATCGGCCCGAAAGGTGCCGTCCGGCAGGTGGTGGGCGGTATAACGGGCGGCGCACTCTCCGTCCTGGGCATCGGCGACACCGCCGGCACCGGCAGCAGAGATGTCGGTACCCGCGACATCGTCTACGGCCTTGCGGCCCGGCAGTTGACCGACGAGGACGGCGGCGAGCAGAACCGCTGGCACCCCGACCGCGATCCCGGAACGAACCCTGCGGTGGCCCGCACGGTGGGGCGTTCCGGTGGGTCCGTGCGGTTTCCGCCCGATGCCCGCCACGGCGCTCGAACCGGCGATGAACTGACGGGTCGATCCGGCGGTCGCCGGCAGGTCGGCCACCGGGCCCGACGGCCGCAGCGCCACCTCCGTACCGCTGACCGTGCGGAGCACGGCCGCCACCTCGGCAGCCGCCGGCCGGCGGTCCACGTCCGTGGCAAGGCAACGGCGCACCAGATCAGCCACGCCGGCCGGCATCTCCGGAATGGACGGAAGCTCGTCGCCGTCCCGACCGCGCCGCAGGTCGTTGGCGCTTCGCCCGCTGACACACTCGACCAACACCAGACCCAGTGCGAAGACGTCACCGGCCGGTGCCGCCGTGGCACCGGCAGCCTGTTCCGGGGCCAGGTATGCCGGTGTCCCCCAGACCAGTCCCGCCGAGTCGGCGGGTTCCTGGCCGACCCCCGTCGCGATACCCAGGTCGACAACCTTGACCCCGCGTGGACCGAGCATCACGTTGCCGGGTTTGACGTCGCGGTGGACGAGGCCGTGGGCGTGCGCGGCTGCGAGGGCGTCCGCCACGGCCGCACCGGTCCGCGCGGCTTCGCGCCACGCCATCGGTCCCGAGCGCTGCAGGCGGCCGGCCAGCGTCTCGCCGTCGACGAACTCCATGACGATGAAGGGGACCCGCCTGCGGAGCCGCCGCTGCTCGCCGTAGTCGAAGACGCCCGCGATGTGCGGATGGTCCAGCTTCGCCGCGGCGAGCGCCTCAGCACGCAGCCGCTCGCGCGCCGCCGGGTCGTCCAGCAGCTCCGCAGAGAGCATTTTCACGGCGACCGTACGCTGTAACCGCAGGTCGAAACCGCGCCAGACCACCGCCATACCACCCTGGCCGACCGGTTCGTCGAGCCGGTAGCGCTGCTGCAGGATTCGCATGTGTCCGTCTTCCGGTCGTCGCACGGCATCGACACAGGCTCACGACGGTGAATTCCGTTCCGTCCGTCCGGCCGCGTCGACGTTCCCCTCGACGCTCGGCCCTACCCGACCTGATCTGGACCAAAACCCCTGCTCAACGCGTCCTACCGCGAGCGCCGGGGATTGTCATACGACCGTCACGGTTCTGTGGTCGTACCGCCAAATCCCAGGGAAGTTGTTGGATATGGGGCAGGACAGGAAGGCGGAACCGCGGATGAACGGATGGCGTGATCGGATGCGCCCGGCGCTGGCAGCTCTCGCGGCGGTGGTCCTGCTGGCCGTGGGCTGCACCCACCCGACCGCGGCTCCAGCCCCCCGCCCTGATCCCGAGCCGGGGACCCGGCCGGGCACGATCGCCCGAGCCGAGCTGGGTGACCGTCTCACCGTGACCGCCGCCGTCGAGCAGGTCATCACCGACAACGCGTTCGTCGTCCGCGACGCGGATCTGACCGACGGGACCCTGCTCGTGCTGTCGACAGGTCCCTCCGCGCCTGCTCCACCGCAGTTGGTCACAGTGGTGGGCACGGTGGTCCCCTTCTCCCACCGCGACCTCGCCACCCGCTACCACCTTGGGCCTGCGGGACCGTACCGGACCTTCGAAGGCGGCCGGGCGCTCGCCGCACAGGAGGTGACGGTCTGGGAACGGGAACCACCGCGCTGATCACGCACAGGCACCTTGGTGCTGGTCTGTCGACTGATGGAGGTCAGCCGGGCGAACGCCTCATCGGGCGAGCAGTTCAACCGGCCCATGAGCAGACCCTTGCCTGTTCATCATCACCAGGGCACGGGGGTTCCGTCCCAGGAGAGGAATTCGCCGGTGGGGCCGTCGTCGGGCAGCAGTGCCAGCCGGACGGCGCCTGCTGCGGCCTCGGCCGGGTCTCCGCCGCTGGCGGTGGCGGTCGCGTTGAGATCGGTCTTTCGCAGCCCGGGTGCGAGCGCGTTTACCTTGAAGCCCTCGCCGGCGAGCGCTTGGGCGTAGAAGACGGTCAGCGCGTTGAGTGCCGTCTTCGATGACCGGTACGCGGCGAGTGAGCCCGTCGTGGGGAACTGCGCCCGCGGGCCGGTACTCCAGCCCAGTGATCCGGTGCCGCTGGAGATGTTCACGATCCGGGGCTGGGCCGAGCGGCGCAACAGGGGCAGGAACGCGTTGGTCACCGCGACGACCCCGAACACGTTGGTCTCGTAGGTACGGCGGAAGCTGTCGGCGTCGGTCTCGGTCAGCGGGTTCAAGTCGAACGAGATTCCGGCATTGTTGACCAATATGTCAAGGTTCTCGATCTGACGGGTGGCATCGGTAATATCGTGCTCGTTGCTGACGTCGAGGACCAGCAGGCGGGCGCTGCCGCCGATCTCGTCAACGGCCCGCTGTCCCCGCTCCGGGTCGCGGGAGCCGACGTAGACGGTGAGCCCGGCGGCCGCGAGTTGCCGCGCGATCTCCTTGCCGATGCCCTTGTTGGCGCCGGTGACCAGTGCCGTGGAATCGTTCATGGTGTTCATGCTGTCAACGATGCTGGCGACAGTACGGCCGATCCAGGGACAACCGGTACCAGGCAGCGAAGGAGGCAACCCATGGCCAGACCGGAGATGGCGCGGTTCTTGCGCCAACGGCGGGAGAACCTGCACCCGGCCGAGGTCGGTCTGCCCGGCAGCGGGCGCCGGCGTACCCCTGGACTGCGCCGTGAGGAGGTCGCCCGGCTGGCCCACATGTCCGTCGACTACTACACCCGACTCGAACAGGCCCGGGGGCCGCACCCGTCGCCACAGATTCTGGACGCTCTCACCGGCGCGCTGCGATTGTCGCCGGCCGAGCGGACCCACCTGTTTCGGCTGGCCGGGGTGAGCCCGACACCACCTGCCGGCCCGGTGCGCCAGGTCCGCCCGTACGTGGCAAATCTGCTGCGCCGCATCCCCGGGACGGCGGCCGTTGTCACCGACGTCACCTACGATGTGATCGGGTTCAACCCGCTCGCCGACGCACTGCTGGGCAACCTCCGCGAGCAGCCCAACCTGGCGCGTCGACGGTTTCTGCACGTCGGTGGCTATGAAACCTCTAGCGCGGAAGAGTTCGGTCAGATCGCGGTGGCGCGGCTACGCGCCGCCGCCGACCGCTACCCGCGCGATGAACCCCTCGCGCGCCTCCTAGCCGAACTGAGCACTGGCAGCACCGAGTTCACCGAGATCTGGAACACCAACCCAGTTCGGGCTCCCGGCCACCGGACCAAGACCATCACCCACCCGGAGCTCGGCCCGCTGCGCCTCAACTGCGACGTGCTCGCCATCCCCGACGACGACCAGCAAGTCGTCTTCCTCACCGCCGATCCCGGCACCCCCACCGCTCACGCCTTACGCCACCTGTCCACCATCGGCTGACGAAACCGGCAACGACCGCCCACCTGGCCCAAGACCTGCCGTGGATGCTCGGTCTGCCCGGCGAGGAGTCCCGCCGGCCCGCCACCGAGCCCCTGCCCGAAACTTGCGACTCAGTACGCCAGGTTGAGGTGAGCCCGGTGGTGCTCGCGCTTCTCGATCAGGTCGACGAACCCGAGGGCGTAGTCCGGGCCGGAGATCGCTCCGCCGTCCCCGGGCTGAACGGCAACGTCGTCACCGACCCGGTACGTGCCCAGCCGCTCGCCGGGCGCGTGCGGGCCGAACCTGCCCGCCGGGCTCACGAACACCCAGTCGAGCGTCTGTGGCGTGGCCGGGAGGTCGTCGGTGACCAGCGCCGCCACGGTGACGAGTTCGTCGTGGTACTCGGCGGGGGCGTGGCTCAGGTCCGCCACGAAGCGCGGCGCGCCGGCGGCCGGGCGCAGCGACGAGAAGCCGCCGACGACGTACAGCGGGATCCGCTCGGCGTCGGCGATACGCGTGATCGTGGCGTAGACGTCGCGGAAGGAGCCGGTCAGCGGACCACGTGGTGCGAGCGCGCCAACAAGGACATCGGCACCGGAGATGACCGAGGTCAGCGCCGCCTCGTCGGTGACGTCGCCCTGGACGTAGGTCACGCCTGGGACGGGCTCGGCCGGGGCTGACCGATTGAACGCGGTGACCTCGTGACCGCGAGCGGCGGCCTCGGCGACGATGGCCGATCCAGCGTACCCAGTACCGCCGAGGACGGTGATGCGAGACATGAAGTTGCCCTTCTTTCCACTTTTCGGGGGACCGGTGCCCGGACCTCTCTGGTTACCATAGGAGACCAGGTCACTGTCGGGAAGAAGGCACTTTTTGGTAACCACGCAGGCCGCGGCCTTTCGCGGCGACCCCTATCACGCCGACTGTCCGACCCGGCGCATCCTCGACCGCATCGGCGACCGGTGGACCGTCCTGGTCGTCAGCGTCCTGGGCGATGGTGATGCCCGCTTCTCGGAGCTTCGACGGCGCATCGAGGGCGTCTCGCAGAAGATGCTGACCCAGACCCTGCGAGGGCTGGAACGCGACGGCCTCGTGCGCCGCACGGTCCACCCGGAAGTGCCGGTCCGCGTCGAGTACGCGCTCACCGAGGCCGGCCGGACACTGCTGGAGCCGCTGCGTGCTCTCCAGCAGTGGTCGATCGAGCACCTCGGCGACGTGTCGACATCACAGGACGCCTACGACAGGCGGACAGCGCCACGGCGCGACGCGCAGTAACTGATCTGAACAAGGTCGGGGTGGGTAGGTGTATTCGCCGTAGCGGACCAACGTCCGGGTGGTCAGGTAGGAGAAGTCCGATCTGAGCTGGGGAGTACCGCCCGCGCATGGCCGAGCAGCACGGCGGCCGCGTTGGCACCCGCGGAGTGGCCGACGATGCCTAGTTCGCGAGACGGCGCGACGGGTAGTCGGCCACGTGGCCGCTTCCCGATCCGAACCGGGCAATCAGGCACCACTGGTGGCGGTGGGTAGCCGCGTCCGAAGCCTGGCAGCCGGTACCCGACGTCGGGGAAGTCGAGCGGGCCGGCTGCGGCGACGACAGATGGAGATCATCGGACTGATCGCGGTGCAGGCCGGGCTCGCGGCGGCGCTCGCCTGGTGGCTGGCACACGACCTGTTGGGAAACCCGAACCCCGTCTTCGCACCGACAGCGGCGGTGGGCACCATCGCGGCGGCGATCGGCCAGCGGACACGCCGCACCGTCGAACTACTGGTCGGCGTGGGGCTCGGCATCGCCATCGGCGACGGACTGGTCCTCCTCATCGGCACCGGGGCATGGCAGACAGGCGTCATCGTCACCCTCGCCATCGCCATCGCCCTCGGCCTCATGGGCCGAGGCGGCACCGTGGTCAGTCAGGTGGGCGGTACGGCGGTGCTGATCGCCACGCTCTCCTCCAGCCAACGGAATCTGGAACTGCCCCGCGTCGTCGACGCGGTCACCGGCAGCGTGGTCGGCCTGATCGTGGTGGCGCTGCTACTTCCCCTGCACCCCATGCGCGTCCTGCACCGGGCGGCCGCGCCGGTCTTCGACGCGCTCGCCGCGTACCTGCGCGACATCGAGACGGCGATGCGCAGCAGCGACCCGAACCGCGCAACGCACGCACTGGACGGACTCCGTGCCATGGGACCGGACGTGGAACGACTCCGCGAAGCCCTCAGCGGCGCCGAAGAGGTGGTGACTGTCGCACCGGTTCGGTGGCACTGGCGGCGGCACATCGAACGCTATGACCAAGGTGTCAACCACATGGTTCGCGTCATCGACGACAGCAGAGCCCTGGCCCGACGGTCAGCCACGATGATCCAGTATCAGGAGAAGCTGCCCCACCACCTTCCCGACGCCGTCGCCGCCCTGGCCGACGCCGTCCGCCAGTTGCACCGGGAGACACGGGCCGACAAACCCCACGAACGGACTCGACGCCACGCCCTGCGGGCCGCGGACGAAGCCGGCCAGGCAACGGCCACCGGCTTGCAGAACTTCGGCGTCACCACCGCCACCCAGATTCGGGTGACCGCCAGCGACCTGCTCAGGGCAACCGGCTGCCCGCCGGACGAGGCGAACCGGCAGGTCCGGCAAACGGCGCGTCACGCCGAACAGTCAAGCCGACCGAAGAGGTGACCAAGGTCGAAGGTTAGGGCCAACTGCTGATGGTCGAGCCCGTGTCGGTTGCACCGTTCACGTTCGACGAAGGCGCACCGCCGGACTGTGCGACTGAAAGACTGCCGGTGTGGTCGGTAAGAGCAGCGGGCCGTGGGTGCGTCCGGGTGCACCCGGTTCCCGGACCACCAGGCTGGAGCTCTTCTACGATCTGGTGTTCGTCTTCGCGTTCCTGAACGTCACGACACTGGCCGCGAAGGATCTGACCGCGTTGACGCTGCTGAGCAGCCTGGTGGTGCTGGGTCTGCTCTGGTGGTGCTGGACGAGCTTCGTCTTCCTCGGCAACCTGGTCCGGGCCAACTACGGCATCGTCCCACTGGTCGGGTTAACCACCATGATCGGCGTGTTCCTGCTTGCCCTGACGGTGCCTCAGGCATTCATAGACGCGCCGGGCGGACTCTTCAGCCCGGCGGTCTTCGCCTTCTCCTACTTCTTCGTCCGCATGCTGCAGGTGGGTGCCCTCTGGCGCATCGCCGGGCGCACCGGTGCGACGCACCCGCCACCGCTGCTACTGCTCTCTGCGCCGGTACTGGCGAGTTCTACGTTGATCATGATTGCGGCGTTCGCGCCGCAGCGGCTCACCCACGGCTACGGCCTCGAGCTGATCCGGATCGCACTGTGGTCGGTGGCGCTGGCCGTGGAGTACGTAGCCGGCGCGCTCACCACGGTGACCCGGTGGACGCTGGTCTCCGCCGGGCACCTGGCGGAGCGCCACGCCCTGATCCTGCTGATCGCGCTCGGGGAGTCCGTGCTGGCTCTCGGCCTCGGACCCGGTATCGGACCCGGACTGCCGATCACCTGGCCCGTCGTGGTAGCGGTCGTCTTCGGCATCACCGTGATCGCCGCCCTCTGGTGGGTGCACTTCGACGTGCTGGCCCCGGCCGTCGAGCAGGCGCTGCACGGCACCCGGGACGCCTCTCGCGGTCGGCTGGTGCGCGACGTCTACACCTACCTGCATTTGCCCCTCGTGCTCGGCATCATCTTCTTCTCGCTCGGCCTGAAACGTCTCCTGGCCGACATCTCGGCGCCCACCGTGCCGGCCGGGCGCGACACGCTCGGCTCAGCGGCTCTCTACGTCCTCTACGGCGGGGTTGCGCTCTATCTCGCCGCGTCGATCGCTGTCACGCTGCGTACCTTCCGACGGGTACGGCCACCAAAGGTGACTGCAGTCGCCCTGGTGATCATCCTGGCCCCGGCCGCGGACCGGCTACCGGCTCTTGCCGCGCTCGCCCTGCTCACCGCGATCACGCTGACACTGGTGGGGCTGGAACTGCGCTCCGGGCGGGAGGTGCGGCAACGGGTGCACGCGTTGGAGGACGGCGAGCAGGAAGCCCTCGAGGCGGAGGCGAGCAGGTGGCGACAGCGTCACCTTTGATCCCGGCAGAACATCTTCGCCCCCGCTGGCCACCGGAAGCGCTACGCATCGCCGCCATGCTCGTGCCTGGACCCTATCCACCACCTGCTGTCCTGACGCGGACGTCCTCGCGCCGATTCGCCGGTTTGCGCGAGCCAACAGCTCTGCTCGCGCAGGCGCTCGTCCACGACGAACCGCTCAGCCCGGCCGTCAGTCGGTCCGGCTGCGATCCAGCGCGTCGACTGTTCCCCAGCGTCCCGGCAGGTTGAGGACCTCGATGCGCCCAAGGCCGGCGGGCACGGCGGGATCGATGATGAGGTGTTCGTCGTGGGGTTGCAGTCCGAGCATGACGCGGAGCAGAAGCAGCGGCGTTCCGGCTGACCATGCTTGAGGGCTGCACGCCGTGCGGTATCCGATCACGGATAGCTTGATGATCGAGTGAACGCTCAGCGGCTATGTGCGGATGCTCCCCGACTGACAACCGGGAGCACCATGGTTGACGCCTTCGGATCCACCGAAGAGGTCTCCAGACTGAAGGGTGTGGTCACGGCGCCGCCCGTGGGATCGGCGTCTCAGATGACGGAACCGTGACGGACTCCAGCAGGCTCGCCCGCGATGCTTCACATCGATCTACAGCAGACCTACAGGCGTGGCGTTAGGCGACCCGAGACGCCGGCCGGCGACGGCCATCCTGGAGCAACACGCCTGACCACTTCGACCTCTACCGGGAGGTCACGCCGCACCGCTCGACCTCCATCACCCCAGGTCAAAGCGCCTCGTCTCCGCCCGGCATCGGTGAGCACTTCGGGCGCGGAGACCACTTCGCCATCCCGCACCCAATCTGCTCCCAGCTGCAAGGCCAGGCCAACCAACGACTCCTTACCGCCTTGACCTGCGCACACTCCCCTACCAGGTGACATAGAGCACTGTCGACTGCTGCGCAGAACCGCAGAGCACTCCGCGGGAAACAGGACGCCGCACTGACTCTGACCTGCGGGAACCTAGAGCCGCCGGCCCAGTGCATGATTGGCACCAGCGCTGGCTCCCGCTCCCGCAGCCGCATCAGTCGATCGGGGCATCCATGCGGCGTCGCAGCAGTTTGATGGCATAGCTCCGGGCGTACCGACTCGACCAGGCGCAGCGGAGACGGAGGTCAACGAGGGGTGATCAGTGGTGCGAAATCGGCGCGAGTGAGGGGCTGGTCGGACAGTGAACCGTCGGCGCGAGGCACTCTGAGAGGTCGGCCATCACGGGAAAACGTGACGGTGGTGACGTCGGCGCGGCTGGTGAGGGTGCAAACGATTTGCCCGAAGGCGAGGACCTCGTCGCTGCGGCCGGCGTCGTCGCCGGGTTTGTCGACCACAATGCGGGCCTGGGTGCCGGTCACGGTGACACCGGCGGCGTTGACCGCTCCCGGTAGCGCGCTGGTCAAGTCGGTGCCGCGTTCGCTTGCGGTGGGTCCGGATAGCAGATGCCGCAGTTGGTCCTCGATGGTTGGTGGCCGGTCGACGCGCCGGACGAAAGAGATGATGCGGTTGTCGCGGACGAAGCAGAGCGTTTCGGCGGCAGGGCCGGCTGGTGCGCTGGTGTCGGCGGGCGCGGAGCTCTGAAATGGCCCTTGTGGTGCCTGCACTACGCGGGGGGACTCGTCGGTGGGGATGCTGCAGCCGGTCACCAGTGCGGCAAGCGCCATCACAGCGAGATGACGGTGGTTCATGGCAAGCTCTCCGGCAGGATGACACGGAAGCAGGCGCCGCCGCCGGGCCTGTCACCGACGGTGACGTTTCCGGCGTGTGCTGCGGCGTGCTGCGCGACCAACGCGAGTCCGAGCCCTGTCCCGTCGCCGGCGCCGCGGGTGTGAGCTGCTCGTCCCCGGACGAAACGGTCGAAGATCGCCTCGCGGTCCTCGATGGGCACACCGGGTCCGTCGTCCTCGACTTCGATGACGCCGGCGCTACCGTCGCGGCCCAGTCGGACGCCTGCGGGACCGCCCCCGTAGGTCACCGCGTTGTCGAGCAGGTTCGCCAGGACCTGCGCGACACGGCGCCGCTCGACCAGCCACGTGGCCGGCACGTCGGGTGCGAGATGGACGAGTGTCGTGGGCAGGTCGAGGGCGCGGCAGGCATCGCGGGCCAGCCCTACGACGTCCACGGGGCCCCGATGGGCGGGCTGGTCACTGCGGGCCAGGTCGATCAGGTCATTGACGAGCCGCTGGAAACGGTCGATCTCGTCGGCGACGAGCCCGGCCGCGATTGCGGTTCGTTCGTCCTGATGTTCCCGACGGCGGGCCAGGACGCTGGCCGCCGCGGCGAGGGTCTGCAACGGGGAACGCAGTTCGTGGCTGACGTCGGCGGCGAAGCGCCGGTCCCGTTCGATGCGGCGGACCAATTGGTCGACCATTTGGTTGAACGAGGAGGAGAGGCGGGTGAGGTCGGGGTCGGTGGCGGGGTCGAGGCGGGCGGTGAAGTCACCGGCGGCAATCTTCTCGGCTGCGTCGGCCACAGCCGTCAGCGGCCGCAGCCCGTGTCGGGTGGCGTACCAGCCGAGGGCCGCGCCGGAGCCGGCGACCATGATCGCGACGGTGGTCAGCGCGAGCGCCAGGACCTGGAACGTCTGTTCCAGCTCCCGGAGCGAGTTGACCTCGAAGTACGTCGCGGACGAGGACAGGGGCACGCCGACGACCAGGACGGATTGGCCGTCGACGCGTACCCGCTGCACCGCGGGCTCGCCGGCCGCGACGACCTGACGCAGCTCAACGGGGATGGCAGCGGTGGTGTTGGGGTCGGCGGTACGGGCATACCACTCGCCGTTCAGGTGCAACACCGGCCGCCGACTCCCGCCCGTGTCCAGCGACCGAAGCACCTCCACCACATCGGGGGTGTCGGTGTCGAGCCCGGCACGAACGACGGTAGCGTCGAAGTATGCGGCGCGCAGAGCGGTGCGTTCCCGCTCGTCGAGTAGGGATCGGCGGGTCAACTCGTAAGAGACCAGGGCCATCGACGCTGAGAGCAGGAGCGCGCCGACGGCGAACGCGGCAGTGACCCGGGTACGCAGGCCGAGGCGTCTCATCGTTGCAGCTTGTAGCCCAGGCCCCGCAGGGTGACCAGGTGCTGCGGGTTCGCCGGGTCCGACTCGATCTTCTGCCGCAGGCGGCCGACATGCACGTCGACCAGCCGTTCGTCACCGCTGTCATACCCCCAGACCCGTTCGAGCAGTTGCTGGCGAGACAACACCCGGCCGGCGTGCTCGGCCAGCTCGCACAGCAGCCGGAATTCGGTGCGGGTGACCGGTACGGGTTGTCCGGCTCGGCGAACCTCTCCCCCGTCCGGGCTGATCTCCAGTTCGCCGACCACGAGCACGGGCACGGGCTCCGGCGCTTGCCCCGCGACGCCGGCACGGGCGCGGCGGCGCAGGGCGCGCAGCCGCGCGCTCAATTCCTTGATCGCCACCGGCTTGACGACATAGTCGTCGGCGCCGGCTTCTAGAGCGGCGACGATGTCGTGGGTGTCGTCGCGGGCGCTGACCACCACGATCGGCACGTCGTCGTCACGGCGCAGCTGCCGAATGCACTCGAAACCGTCGAGGCCGGGCAGCATCAAGTCGACCAGCACGTAGTCGGCCGGGTCGCGGCGCTGCACGCGCAGACCCTCCTCGGCCGTGGCCGCGCCGAGAGCGTCGTAGCCTTCCTCCTCGAGCGCGAGCAACAACGCCAGACGGATTCGGTCGTCGTCCTCGATCACCAGTACGGCCGTCATACCGGGAATCATCCCCAGACGACCGGCTCGGCGGCCAACCGTGGCGACCGGTTGGCTGATTTGTCACGGAACTGTCACAGATCCGCGTGGTGACCGCCAAGCCGGCACGGCAGGGTCCTAGACGACCGCGTCCGTGAAGGAGAGGGGTGTGCCCGTGACCGGGCCTCTGGCAACCACGCCGTGCACGCTGCCGCTGGTCGAGGTGTGCATCACCGAGTTCGACCTGGCCTGCCTGCCGGCGACCGGAGCAGTGTTCGACCGACTATTGGCCCTGAGTCCCGCACAGGTGGTGGTCGACCTGTCCGGGTGCCGGCACATCGACGCCGCTGCCATCGGCCTCCTGCTGGATGTGCACCGGCGGCTGGCCCGTGTCGACGGGGTCCTCACCGTCCGCAACCCGAATCCACGCATCCGACGCATCCTGCAGACCGCCCGTCTGGACCAAGTTCTGCCGGTCGTCGACACTGCCTCATCGTCGTCGTCCTGCACGCCCACGACGGGACAGGAAACCGGCTCCACACCACCGGTGTTGGTCGCTCATGGCCGCGCCTCGGTAAGAGCCCCGCACTGACGATCGCCAGTGGTCTCACCTTTTCCACCATGGGGCTTCACCGCCACCGGCAGGGAAACACCAGATTCGGGAGCCAGCTCCGCTTCGGCACCGCACGAATGCCGTGTCACAGCGCGCCGAAAGACACGGACCCAGGAAGGACCAGCAGAATGACCGTTGTCCCAGACGACCACCTGATGACCCTGATCTGCGACACCTGCGGCGACACCGTCAAGGCCACCGCGTGCGTGCTCCCCGACGCGGAGGTCGTCTGGACCCTGGTGTCCGAACAGGGCTGGAGCGGTTCCCCGTTCGCCACCGGCCCGCACCGCTGCCCGCACTGCAGCCTGCTGCCGCTCCCTGGTGGCGGCGACGCGTCGTGCGGCGACCATGGTCCTGGTGGCATCCTCGGCATCGACCATCTCGACGACGTGACCGTTGTCGCCGCCGCCGGTGACGTCGATCTCGACAACGGGGACACCCTGCGCACCGCCCTGCGTCACGCAGCCGACATGGGCGGGCACGTCGTGGTTGATCTGAGCCGAGTACACCTCATCGACTCCACCGGCCTCGGTCACCTCGTCCGTGCCCACCGCGACGCCCGAGACCGTGGGGCCACCCTCTGCCTGGCCGCGCCGTCGCGGTTCATCCGTACCGTCCTGCACACCATGCGCCTGGACGGGGCCTTTCCCATCTTCGACAGCCGCGAAGACGCCCTCGCCCAACTGTCCAAGGGGTCGGTGTTGGAGCGTTCAACCGCAGCCGCCGCGACGGCCACCGGTTCCTGATCGAACTCGGTCCCGAAGCGAAGGAATCTTCGTCGCCGGCAGCGACATCTGACACCCATGGGATCGGATCGTATCCCCACTTGTCGCAGCACCCGTACTCGAAGGAGATTCGAGGGAGCCCGTGAGCATCGCTGGTCTCGTCACCGCGCTCCTCGTCGGCGTCGCTATCGGCCTGCTCGGCAGGCTCATCATTCCAGGACGCCAGGAGGCCCCGATCTGGCTGAGCGTGTCCGTCACGGTGGTCGCCTCGCTGGCGGGCAGCGTCGTCGCCCGTCTCACGGGCGTCGATACCAGCACCCTCAACCTCCTGACCCTGGTCATCCAGGTCGGTCTAGCCGGCATTGGCGTCGTGCTCGTCGTGGCCACCGCCAGGCCCGACCCATCCGACTCCCCCGGGAACCGGAGACGACGTAGCGCCAGCACCAGAGGCCAGCCACAAGCACGGTTAGGCCGGTTTCCGTTCAAGGTGGACGAGGAGTAGGAGTGAAACGTCTCGTGTCCCGCCCGACCGCGTTCCTGACCGGCGTGAGGATGTCACCGCCTCGCCGTCCGCCATCCCGCCCGGCCTCGTCACAATCAAGGAGCTGACCGTGTACATGCCATGGCCGTTACCCGATGAGAACTGGTTCGCCGACACCTCGCACCAGCCCGAGCCGGACCACGAGGACCTGAGACTTGAGGCGCTGGTCGCGCAGCGATTGAGCATCGACTGGACCACGCGGCGCCAGCAGATCACCGTCGCCGTGCAGAACCGGGTCGTCATCCTCGCCGGTGTGGTGAGTGACGCGAACGCGCGGCAGGTCGCGGCGGACCTCGCCTACGACGTGCCGGGCGTCTTCGACATCTGCAACACACTGCGGCTCAGCGGCCGGCGGCGTAGCCACCGATAACCGACGGTCACCGGTGATCCGGCTCAGGGCCACATCGAAGGCGCGAATGACCTCCCAGGCTGCACGCTGCCTAGCCGTGGATGACCCGCTCTCGTTTTCAGGGGCGGCGACAGGCTGACGGTCGTCGTTTGGCTAACGTAGCAGCCGGTGTGCCGGGAAGACTGGTCGGCGACTTCGTCACCGACCCCACCGGAGGACCACGATGAGCCGCCCACCGGCTAACCGCACGCCACTCCTGCTCAGCCGCAGGAGTTGGCCTGAGGTACGCCGGATCGGGGACATTCTCCGGACCGAAACGGTCGGCGGGGTGCTGCTGCTGGTTGCCGCCGTGCTTGCCCTCGCGTGGGCGAATTCGCCCTGGTCCGACGCGTACCGGTCGCTCGCCGACGTCACCGTGGGCCCCGAAGCGCTGCACCTGGACCTCTCATTGGCGCAATGGGCCGCCGATGGTCTGCTAGCGATCTTCTTCTTCGTCGCCGGGCTGGAGCTCAAGCGCGAGTTCGTCGCCGGTGACCTGCGCGAGCCCCGCCGGGCGATGCTGCCCGTCGCCGCTGCGCTCGGCGGCATGACGCTGCCGGCGCTGATCTACGTGGCATTCAACGTCGGGGCCGGCGACGGGGCGTTGACCGGGTGGGCGATCCCGACCGCCACGGACATCGCGTTCGCCCTGGCCGTGCTCGGAGTGATCAACACAAGCCTGCCCTCGGCGATGCGCACGTTCCTGCTCACCCTCGCGGTGGTCGACGACCTGCTCGCCATTGTGATCATCGCGGTCTTCTACACCAGTACCCTGCACTTCGGGTTGCTGCTGCTCGCGCTGGTCCCGATGGCACTGTTCGGTCTGTTGGTTCAGCGCCGGGTGCGGTCCTGGTGGCTGCTGCTGCCGCTGGCGGTCACGACGTGGGCGCTGGTGCACGCCTCCGGGGTGCATGCCACCGTCGCCGGGGTCGCGCTGGCCTTCACCGTGCCGGTGCTACGCCGCAAGCCAGGACCTGGCCCTGGCCTGGCGGAGCACTTCGAACACCGAATCCGGCCCCTGTCCGCCGGGGTCGCGGTGCCGGTGTTCGCGTTCTTCGCCGCCGGAGTCTCGGTTGCCGGCGCGGGTGGCCTCGGCGCAACCCTGACCGACTCGGTCGCCCTGGGCGTGATGGTGGGGCTGGTGGTGGGTAAGGCGGCTGGCGTTCTCGGCGCCACCTGGCTCGTGCAGCAGTTCACCCGGGCCCGGCTCGCGGAAGGGCTGGCCTGGTGGGACATGGTGGGGTTGGCGCTGCTGGCCGGGGTCGGTTTCACCGTGTCGCTGCTGATCGGTGAATTGGCGTTCGGCGCCGGCACCGAACGCGACGACCACTCCAAGATCGGCGTTCTGCTCGGGTCGCTGCTGTCGGCGGTGCTGGCCACTGTCGTTCTACGCGCTCGTAATCGGCACTACCAGGGGGTCTGCGCGCTGGAGGAGCGTGACAGCGACGCCGACGGGGTGCCAGACGTCTATGAGGAGCAGCCGACCAGGACGATGCCGTCCTGATCTGGCATTCCTGGGCTATGGCGGCCAGCCGAGCAGTCGAGCGCCGAGTACGGCTGTTTGCAGGGTGAAGCGTTGGGTCGGCTCGCCGGGGTGGTAGCCGGTGAGGTCCCGGATGCGGTCGAGTCGGTAGGTGATCGCGCGGACGGACAGGTGCATCTGCCGGGCGGTCGCGGTGTGGTTGCCCTGGTTGTCGAAGAGCACGGTCAGGGTCTCCAGGTACGGCTCGGCACCGCCGCGCGTCGTGGTCAGTGGCCCGAGGACCGTGGTCACCAGGTCGGTGATGGCGTCGCGGTCACGCAGCAGCACGGGGAACACCAGCAGGTCGGCAGCATTGAGGACGGGCGTGGTGAAGCCGAGCCTGACGGCGTAGTCGAGGGTGTGGCGGGCCTCGTCGAGGGACGTGGCCAGGCCGTGCACCCCCGGTTGGGTGCGGCCGACGGCGATCTGCCAGTTGCCCGCGCCGAGTTCGGCGAGGAGCAGGTGGGCGAGTTCGGCCGCGATGCCGCGTAGGCCGCCGGCGCTGATGCAGACCACGTCGCCGTCGCGGAGGGTGGTGAGGGTGTTGCCTTCGCCGAACCTGGAGGCCAGCGCAGCATCGATGCGGTGCGTGATGCCGGGAGTCAGGCCGGCCGCACGGGCGATGAGGACGGTGTGGGTGGCCGACAGGCGGATGCCGTATCGATGTGCGCGCTCGGCCAGACCGCCCGGGTCGGCGCGGCCGGTGAGCAGGTCGTTGACGAATGCGGCACGTTCGTTGTCGTGGCGATCCAGCTCGGCGCGGTTCTGCCGGGTGTACCCGTCCACGGCATCGGTGAGCAGGGCACGGGCGGTGTGCAGCAGTGTCTCGGCGCGGGAGTGCACGGCGACGGCGGTGTCGGTCGACGCGACCGGGGTCCCGCTCCAGTGGGCAGTGGTGGCATCCAGCAGACCAGTAACAATCTCACGCAGCGTCAGCCCCTCATCCGCTGCGCGGGCACCCAGGTTGACCGCTGCCTGACGCCGGGCACTTGCCGGGACGTACAGCAGGTCCTGGCAGTTGGCCGCCAGCCAGTTGGCGTCGCTCATGGGCTGTTCCTTGTCGGCGTGCTGGTGGCCGCCGGTAGCCGGAGGCCACCAGCCTCAGGTTTACACACCGATGTCGCGGCGGTCGAACATGATGACTCCGGCGGTCGTCGTTGCGGCGCCGAGGAGGACGAGGGTGAGAAGCTCGGCCGGATGCCAGCCGGTGTGCAGCGGGTCGGTGCCGATGAAGTAGTGAAACGGTGACAGCCAGCGCACCCAGTGCCACCCGTCGAGCATGCCCCCGATGGCGTTGGCCATGTAGGCGGCCACGGCGAGGCCACCGGTGATCGCGAGGACCGCAGCCCGTTTTCCGGTGGCGGCGCCAACGAGGAAGGCGACACCGGCGAAGCTCCACACCAGGGCGACCAGGCCGGCGGACGCGGCGGCGACGTTGGACAGGGGGATATCCATGCCGATCCAGGGAACAATGATCATCAGCAGGATCCACGGGATGGCGGCGATCGCGGTGAGCGCGCTGCCTGCGGCGGCCACCCGTTGCCAGGCGAAAGCCGTTCGCGAGACCGGGTTGGCCAGCATCAGCTCCATGCCCCCGTCCTCCTCCGGCCGAGCGATCGTGCGGGCAGTCAGCGTGATGGCGCACATCAGGACCAGCAGTGGGCCGACCAGGCTGAAGATGGTCGCCTGCAGATAGCCGGCGGGCGACAGCATGTCGGCGATGCCGAGGAAGTCCAGCATGCCCTGGGGCAGGGCGTCCTGCTTCAGCTCCGCGGCGCCCTGGAACTGGCTGTAGAACGAGGTGTAGATGGCGGTGAAAGCGGCAACGCCACCGGCCCAACCGATCAATGCCAGGCGGTCGTCACGCCAGGTCTTACGCACCAGCGCGGGAAGCATCGCCGGCTCCTTCCCCGTGGTAGTAGAACGACAGGAACGTCTCTTCCAGGTCAGGTTCGGCCGACAACATGTCCACCACCTGATGACGCGCCGCTGCCTTGATCAGCGGATCGATGCGGCCGTCGACAGTGCATTTCAGCACCGGGCCGGACACCACCACGTCACTTACTCCGGGCAGGACACTGAACTCTGCCGGGTCCACCGGATCGTCGAAATGGATCTCGACGGCGCGGACCGCCCGCTTCCCCAGTGACTCAACCCGCTCGACCGCGGCCAACTGGCCGTCCCGGACGATGGCGACCCGGTCGGCGGCCTGTTGCACCTCGGCCAGCACGTGGGAGGACATGAAGATGGTCTGCCCCGCAACGCTTGCATCGCGGACCATGGCCAGGAACTCCTGCTGCATGAGTGGATCCAGACCGCTGGTCGGCTCGTCCAGGATCAACAACGCCGGCTGGTGCATGAACGCCTGCACCAGGCCGACCTTCTGCTTGTTGCCCTTACTCATCGTCCGTACCGAGCGCGAGAGGTCCAGGTCGAGCCGCTGCGCGAACTCGGTCACCTGCGACCAGGCCACGCCACCCCGCGACTCAGCGAAGAAGCGCAGCAGATCCTCCGCCTTGTCCCGCCCGGGGAACGCCAGCTCACCGGGCAGGTAACCGATCTGACGATGCAGCGCGGCCCTGTCCCGGCGCGGGTCGAGCCCGAGCACAGTCGCGTGCCCACGAGTGGGGCGCAGGAAGTCCAACAGCAGCCGAATCGTGGTGGTCTTCCCGGCTCCGTTCGGCCCAAGGAACCCCATCACCTCCCCGGCAGAAACCTCCAGGCTGAGACCCTCGATACCGCGACGCTGGCCATAGAACTTGGTCAAGTCCTCGGTGAGTAGGGCGATGTCGCTTGTCATGCCCCCATCGTCGTCGGCTTCCCGGCCCGGCATCCAGGTCAGCGTCCGGCCGACATCCCACTGATGCCGTTGCCGGACATCGGAAACAACAGCCAGAGCGACGCCGCAGCCGTGGCCGTCCCCGAGCCGTGGCTGCCGGGAGCACTCTCACAGCAGGTGCGCCGGGAAGTCCGGTCGGCAGGTCACGCCGTCGCGGCTACCGCCGGCGTGACCTGTGTGCCTGAGCGGGATTTCCGTGCGCTCCGGCGTTCACCGCTCCAGCGGGCGCAGCCGGTTGTTGACGTCGTGCACTCCCGGAGTGCTCCAGGCGCGGGCGTGGGCCTCCGTGCTCACACCGGCGCACGTGACCACGCCGTCCAGGATGACGACACGGTTCTGCACCTCGATGCAGATGCGTTCGTGACGCAACCGGGGATCCCGCTGCATGCTCTCCAGCAGCCGGCAGGCCAGCCCGGCATCCTCAGAGGCAGGCTGGATATGGAACAGCGATGGAAGGTCGTCGGGCAGGAACCAGGGGACGTAGGTCATGATGTTCCCTCACAGGTGCCTCGGTGTTCCGGTGTTTCGGCGGCCGTTTCCGGCCACCGAAACACCGGCCGGTCGGGGGTTGCCGGAAAGCTCAGCGTCGGGTTGGGGGCACCGGGTACGGCGCAGCGACCCCGCTCGGGCTGAAGAACGGCGCGTAGCCGTAGTACCAGTACACGTCCTCGTAGTAGCCGGTCTCCTCGACGACCTCCGGGTCGTACGTGGGGGCCTGCTCGATCTTCTCCCGGGTGAGGTCGACCCGCACCGTGTCGTCCGTGACGTCGCTGACCGCCTCGACGGGGAGGAAGGTGGCGGTGGCGCCGATGCCGAGAATTCCGCCGTGCTCGACGCGCAGGAACCGCACCTTGCGCTCCTCGCGATCGATCAGCAGGTCATCAACCTTGCCCAGGTCGCCACCATCGACGTCGAGAACTCGCCGGCCGCGCACGTCCTGCTCGGCAGCCGCGATCGTCTGCCCGGAGTCACCGAGCTTGACCAGAATCGCCGTCGTGTCGTGTGACATGAACTGCTCCTTCCGTAGCGTCTGCTCCCTTTGCGCTACCCAATGAGCGGCCGGGACTAGACGACGAAACGATGACGCTTCCTGCCCACTTTCGTGACGGCCGGCGGCGGTATTCTTGATCGAGTACGACCTGTGCGCATATGTCTGCTAGCTGAGGGGGGACCGTGCCCGATCAGATTGACCTCGCTCGCCTGCGGGATGTGCTCGACGGACCGTGGGCCGCGGTCCGCAACGCGCACCGGAAGCACCTCGACGCGCGTTTCCTCCCTGTGTACGGCGAGACCGGTGACCAGGCACGGGAGCGGATCTCCCGGTTGCTCACTGAACTCCCCGCCGAGCTGGGTATGGCGTCGGCCTTCCCCACCGAGTACGGCGGCAGCTCCGACGTCGGCAGTTCGATCGTCGCCAGCGAGATGCTGGCGCAGGTCGACCTGTCGTTGATGGTCAAGGCGGGCGTGCAGTGGGGCCTGTTCGGCGGCGCAGTCCAAGCCCTCGGCACCCGACGGCACCACGACGCCTATCTGCGGGACATCATCTCCGGCACTGTCTTCGGCTGCTTCGCGATGACCGAGACCGGTCACGGCTCCGACGTCCAGCAGCTGCGCACCACCTGCACGTACGACCCGCGGACACAGACCTTCGACCTGCACACCCCGCATGAGGCGGCTCGAAAGGACTACATCGGCAACGCCGCTCGGGACGGGCGGATGGCGGTGGTCTTCGCGCAGCTGATCACGAACGGGCGCCGGCACGGCGTACACGCGTGGTTGGTGCCGATCCGCGACGCGCAGGGCGGGCCGCTGCCCGGCGTGCGCATCGGCGACGCCGGGCCCAAGGCCGGCCTGCTCGGCGTGGACAACGGGCGGCTCAGCTTCGACCACGTGCAGGTACCGAGGGACATGCTGCTGGACCGCTACGGTCAGGTCGCGCATGACGGCACGTACTCCAGCCCGATCGAGAACGACTCCCGGCGCTTCTTCACCATGCTCGGCACCCTGGTCCGCGGCCGGGTGAGCGTGGGCGGCGCCGCGTCGGCGGCCACCAAGTCGGCGCTGACCATCGCAGTGCGCTACGGCGACATCCGGCGGCAGTTCGGCACGCCCGACACGGAGCGGGAGGTACTGCTCAACGACTATCTGGCCCACCAGCGCAAGCTGCTGCCCGCCCTGGCCACCACGTACGCGCTGCACTTCGCCCAGACCGAGCTGGTCGCCGCGCTCAGTGAGGTGCAGGGCGGCGACGGGCCGGTCGATGAGCACCGGCAACGGGAGCTGGAGTCCCGGGCCGCCGGTCTCAAGGCCGCGCAGACCTGGCACGCGACCCGCACCATCCAGATGTGCCGCGAAGCGTGCGGCGGCGCCGGCTACCTGGCCGAAAACCGGCTACCCAGCCTCAAGGCCGACACCGACGTCTTCACCACCTTCGAAGGCGACAACACGGTGCTGTTGCAGCTGGTGGCCAAGGGACTGCTCACCGGCCACCGGGACGAGTTCGGCTCGCTGGACGGCTGGGGGCGCGCCTCCTTCGTCGCCGAGCAGGTCCGCGAGATGGTGCTTGAACGCACCGCCGCGCGCTCGCTCATCGAACGGCTGATCAGCGCCGTGCCCGGTCGCGACGACGAGGTCGCCGTCACCGACCGCGGCTGGCAGCTCAAGGCCTTCGAGGACCGCGAGAGGCACCTCCTCGACGGCGCGGTCCGCCGCCTGCGCAACGGCGCGACCACGAAGAAGGACCATCCCTTCGACATCTTCAACGACGTCCAGGACCACGTCCTGACCCTCGCCGGCGCGCACGTCGACCGGATCACCCTGGAGGCGTTCGTCGCCGGCATCGACGACACCACCGACCCCGCGGTCCGAGCGCTGCTGTGCCGCGTCTGCGACCTGTACGCGCTCACCGTCATCGAGGCCAACAAGGGCTGGTTCCTGGAGCACGGCCGGCTCACACCGCCCCGCACCAAGGCCATCACGGGCGTGGTCAACGCTCTGCTCAAAGAGCTACGCCCCCACATGCGCACCCTCGTCGACGGTTTCGCCATCCCGGACTCGTGGCTGCACGCCGCGATCCTGCGCGAGGAACCCCACCGGCAGGAGACCATGACCGCCCACGACGCCGCCGGTGGACCGCAGGTGGTCCCAGCCTAGGCAGGATGACGCCGGTATGGCTTTCAGCAGCTAATTGTTGGCCGGAGTCGCGGACGGCGCAGCCGGACTCACTGGCGGTGTGCCGTCGACCACCTTGCGGTTGAGGCTCACCTGCGCGGTGCCGGCGCCGCCGACCTGAATGTCGTCGTACGCCTGGAGCCGATGATCCGCGCCGAGGTAGAGCACCGACATGACCAGAGGCATCGGTTCGTCACCTTCGAGTCCGCGCAACCCCGCCCCGCCGGTGGAGCCCTGCACTGCCAGCCGGGTGGTGACCGCGCCGGTCGGCTCCAGCGTCGTCACCTTTCGCTGGTGTGTGTGGCCGGCCAGGACGAGCGGCGTGGCACCGTTGAGCGCGGTCGCCGATGCGGGGTCGTGCACGATGGCGATGTCCACCGGAAGGTCCAGCGAGCGGATCGTCGCGGCGAGCTGCTGCCCACTCCCCTCGACCGTTGCCGCTGGTTCCTCCCAGGGTCCTGCCTCGGCCTCCTGCTTGTCGGGGGTGAACCGGGGGTCGCCGATTCCGGCGATCGTCACTCCGGCGATCGTCGTGACTGAGTCGTCAAGGACGACGGCGTTCGACTGGCTGGCCACCGCCGTTGCGGTTCGGGGTGAGTCATGGTTGCCGCGGATGTATACGTAGGGCACCTTGAGCTGGCCGATCATGGAAACGTACGAGGTCTCGGGTTCGCTGCCCCAGTCGGTGATGTCCCCGGTGTCGATGACGAGGTCGATGTCGTACTGCTCGACCACCGTTTTGATCATTGGCCAGGCGGCGGGGTTCAGGTGCAGGTCCGAAACGTGCAGGATCCGGGTCGTGTCGGGCGCAGCCTGATAGATCGGCAGGGTCGACACGGTGGTGTACAGCTCGCCGACGTTGCCGACGAGCCGTTGGAGTTGCTCGGCGTAGCGGTTGTAGTCATCGGCGATCCGTTGCGCGTCACCGATCAGCGCCGGGGCGTTGACCAGCAGGCCCTCGTACCGGGGTTCGGCCAGCGCCTGCGGTCGTACCGTCAGGGCGGCCGTGCCGAGGGTGCCGCCGGTGACCAGCAGGGCGAGACCGCCGGACCAGGCGACGCGGCGCACGGACCGGAACGTCAACCCCGCGAGCAGCATGGACGCGAGGACCGACACGCCGAGCGTCCGCAGCCCGAGGCGGACCAGGGCGTCGCGGATGTCCTCGGGTGCCGTGGCGCCGGCGTGGGCGAGGCCGGCGGGGTCGTCGAGCAGCGCCTCGGTGCGGCGCTGGTCGAGTGAGTCGAGGCGGACGGTCAGTCGCGCGGGGCCGTCGTGGCTGTCGAGGAAGAGCGACCCCAGCGGGGGTATGGCGATCTCCGTGCCGCCGTCCGTGGATGGGGTCAGCTGGAAAGCGACTCGGAAGGGCCCGACGTCACTGGCGCCTCTGGCGCCGAGCAGGGTGCCGATCGTGATGCCCGTGGCGGTTACGGCGAACAGCGCGACCGCCGCCAGGACACGGCCTGCCCACGGCGAGCGCATGATCCGGCGCGGCCGAGCAGCCGCGTGTCTGAGGCGTTCGGCCAGGGCGGTGCGACGCGGCGGTGCCGCGTCCGGGGGCGGAGTCACGAGGGGATCCGATCTGTGGGGTGACCGAGGGACGGCGGAGTCAGTTCGAGGGGGCGACCCGGTCTTCGGTCCCTGGGCACAGCATGTCGAGCAGCCCGGCGGCGAAGAGCTGCCGCCGGACGACAGACGCGAGGTTCTCCAGCCGTAGGGCGCCGCCTCGCACGGTGACGGCGCGTTGGCAGGCCACGAGCGTTCCCATGCCGGTGGAGTCGATGAAGGCCACGACTCCTAACCGTGGCATTGCCAGGTGAAACATGCATGGATGCAATGAATTATTTTCGCTGGCCAGCCTATCCGCTGAAGGGAACGGCGTCCAAGATCGTCAAGCGCGGGACGTATTCGTCACTCACGGGACCGTGGGCTGGCGCTCGGCCAGCAGAAGTGCGATGTCATCGTGCGGCTCGCCGCCCACATGCCGGTGTACGGCGTTCCAGACCGCGTCGAGACAGCTGTCCACCGATGGCTCGGCCAGACACGCCCTGAGCGCGGGCATCGGAAAGAAGCGCCGTTCGCTGTCACGTGCCTCGAGCAGGCCGTCGGTGAGCACCAGCAGCCGGTCACCGACGTCCCAACGGCCCACCTTCTCCGGTGTCCGAGGCCCACCCAGGCCCAGGGGTCGATCCGGCGCAGAGACCGTCAACTCCTCCAGCTCTCCGGAGCGGTGCCGCAGAATGGGCGCGGGGTGACCGCAGTTGACGGTCCGGACCTCGCCTCCGCGCAGCTCGACCAGGATGGCGGTGACGAACGTCGCGCCCCGGGCGGGAGTCGGCTCCCGGGCGACGAGATCATCCAGGTCGCGCGCCACCTGCGTCAGGTCGGGCCGAACGATCGCCGACTGCCGAAACGCCCCCGCCACCGCCGAAGCCAGCCGCACCGCGGCAAGCCCCTTGCCGCAGACGTCACCGACGATGATCCGCAGCCGGTCCTGGTCGGCCACCACCTCGTACAGGTCGCCGCCCACGCCGGCCTCCTCGTAGGCCGAGACGTACCGGGCGGCCAGTTCCACTCCGGCCAAATACTGCGGCGGTTCGCGCAGGATCGCAGCCTGGGTGATCCGCACGATCTCGGCCATCCGGCGCAGACGCTCCTCCCGTCCCGTTCGAGCCCGCGCGACGTAAACCGCCATCAGGCTGACCGTAATGACCACCGCCACCCGGAGCAGGTGATCGAGACTGCCGAGCATGCCGGTTGGCACCCCCGCCCCCACCGCCGCCGCCGTCGCGGTGGCTGACACCGCGGCGGTGCGGCGCGGGCTCTCGACGGCGGCGGCGAACAGCGGGGCGAGGGCCAGAAAGCCAATGAGTACGGCATGGGTGCCCGCCGCGACGTCAATCAGCAGGACCACCGCGATGAATCCGATGGCCAGCCGCACCCCGAGCCAGCGGGTCCACCTGCCCAGCTCCGCGTCGGCGACGGGGAAACGGGCGGCCGGCTCACTGCCCTCGCTCCGCTCAACCGGAAGGTTGGGCCGCATGGCTCCGCCGATCCGGATCGTCGCCCGCCGGCGATGACCCTGGGTCGAGCTGTCGACGTAGCGCCTCGATCTCCGCGCGCAGGGCCGCGATGTCGTCGACGGTCGCCGGCGCGGTGCCGCCCTTCTGGGAGACCCGATCCACGATCCAGGTTGCCAGTGACCCGGTGACGAAACCGATGAGGCCGATGCCGCCGATCATGAGTCCCAGGGCGACGAACCGGCCCGTCCCGGTGACCGGGAAGTGATCACCGTAGCCGACGGTCGTGATGGTCACCGTCGCCCACCACAGGGCGTCATCGAACGACACGATGTTGCTGCCCGCCGCAGACCGCTCGGCGTCCAGCACCGCCAGCGCGGATACCAGCACCAGCAGCATGGTGGTGGCGCCCACGTAGACGGCGAGCCGGCCACGTGCCCACGATTCCGCGCGTCTGCTCAGGCTCAGCACCACGGTGATCAGCCGCAGGGCACGCAGCGGTCGCAGGACGGGGAGCAGCAGAACTGCGAGGTCGAAGAGGTGATCGCGCAGGAAACGCCGCCGGGCTCCGGTCAGGCTCAGCCGCACCACGAAGTCGACCCAGAACGTCAGCCAGATGAGGACAGTCGTCGCCTCGCACACCCGGAGCCAGGATTCCGCCAGGTCGGGCCGCAGGATAGGTGCCGCGTAGACCACGAGAAAAAGGACCGACAGGACGGTCAACGGGAGTGCCGTCAGCCGCTCCCACCGTGCCGCCCGGTCGGTGGGCGGCGCTTCAGTCCTCACCTGCATGAACGGCCCACCCGACGATTATGCGTGCACCCGTGCAATCATTTCTGGGTGAAACCTTACGGGGAAGGCGGCACCGCGTCGACCGCAGCTGAGGATCAGCTGGTTGACGGCCTGTCTGCGCTGGCCCGCACCTTGGTAGGGATCACCGCCCGAACCCTCGGGTCGGTGGATGCCGAGGTCACCCTGCCGCAGTACCGGACACTTGTCGTCCTCGCGTCACGCGCTCCCCTGCGCACCGTGGATCTCGCGTCCCTGTTGGGGGTGCACCCGTCAACGGCGACGCGAACGTGCAATCGCCTGGTACGCCGGGAATTGGTGGCCCGACGTCAACAACCCGACGACCGGCGGGTCGCCTGGCTGAGCCTCACCGAGGGCGGCAAAACGCTCGTGGGCGATGTCATGCGACGCCGGACCGCCGAGATCCGGCGCCTCCTGAGCATCGCTGACTCCAGACGCGGACGGACACCGGCCGAGCTGATCAATTCTCTGGTGGTCGCCGCCGGAGAGCCGACGGAGGAGCTGTGGTGGCGGCACTGGGAGCAGTCAGCGTCGGCACCTGAGGACGGGAGCCATGGAGCAGGTACCGTTACGCCCTGACGATACCTGCAGTCATGCAGGTATCTTGGCGTACCTAATGGCGTCGGCTCGTGGGAGGTGGCAGTAGCCCGTGTTCAGCATCCGGTCCTCCGGTGCGGGGCTCGCGCCGAGGACCCTGCACCTCTCCGGAGAACTGGACATGGCCGTCTCCGGCCATCTGCGCGACGCCGTCGAGCGCACGCTCGCGGCGACCTCAACGCAGTGGCTGATCGTCGATCTTCAGGACACCACACTGATCGACTCCGGTGCGGTGAAGGAGTTTGTCGACGTCCACCGGTTCGCCGCCCGACAGGGACGGGTCCTGATCCTGCGCAACGCCAACGGAATCGTCGCCGAGGTGCTCAGGGTCACCGGGGTGGCGGCCACGCTCGGGCGTCCCGCCGACCGGCCGACCGGCACGATCTACGGCTCGCCGACCGGCAGATGACATTCGCGTGGCACGAATGAGATGGACCGTCCTGCGCGACTTCGAGAGTGGTAGCACCCGGATCACCCTCGCCGGCGGCCTCACCCCGGAAGCGGAACCACACCTTGCCGCCCTGCTGCTCGCGGGTGCCCTGGACGCCCCGCTGGCCCTCGTGGTCGACCTCGACGCGCTCACGACGGCGGACGTCGCCCCGATCGGCACGTTCCTCGCCCGGTGGGCCACCGAACTCTCCGACGGGCCGGAGCTGACGGTGTCGGCCAATCCGCTGACTCCCCCGGGACGCCTGCTGCGCGCCACACTCGGTCAGCACGCGATCCTCGGGAGAGCTCTGCTCGAACACCCCGGCGAACGTACGCCGATCTCTGCGTACCGCGCGCACCTGCGACTGCCCGCCGACGCGCAGTCGCCCGCCGCTGCCCGCAGGCTCGTCGCCCGGCAGTGTGAGGCCTGGGGCATGCGCGCGGTGGCCGACCGAGCGATGGTCATCGCCTCGGAGCTGGTCAGCAACGTCGTCCAACACGCTGGAACCGACATGGATATCACCGTCTCCGACGTGGCAGGATCGCTGAGGATCAGCGTCCGGGACCGGGAGGGCGAAACACCCGATTCCACCACCCCGACCCTTCCTCGTCAGGTCACCGAAGGTGGTCGGGGCCTGCCGATCATCGCCGCCCTGACCACGAACTGGGGCTTCTTCCCCTTCGGCGACGGCAAGACCGTCTGGGCCGCGATCGACAGCCCCAACGGGTCACCCGTCAGCGGACGAGCTGTCCCGATCTCGCCGCCAGGGCCGCAACGGCCGGCGGACCCGGTGTAGCACGCCGAACCAGGCGGGGGCCTCGCGCGACTCGTCGAACGCCCGCGCAATCACCACGTCGGTCGACGAGTGCAACAGGATGGAGATCACGATTGTCAGGGCGACGAGGTGGAACACCTCGTCGCCGGCGGCGATGCCGGACTCCAGGACCAGCAGCCCGTAGACGACGGAGGCGAAGCCCTTCGGCCCGAACCACATCGCGGCGGCCTGCTCCCTGGCGCCGAGCCCGGAGCGTAGGAACGAGATCCACAACGCGACGGGGCGGGCCACGAAGATGGCCAGCACCGCGAAGGCCCAGCCGGTCCACGAGATCTCGCCCAGGAACCGTACCGAGATCAGCGCACCGAAGACCAGCAGCGCGGCGAGTTTCAGCAGCTCGGCGATGTTCTCCCCGAAATGTTCGAACGCCGCCCGCTCCCTCGGCCCGAACGTGGCCACGGTGATCCCGGCGGCGAACGCCGCCAGGAACAGGTTGCCGTGCGTGATCTTGCCCAACGCCAGCACCAACAATCCGATCGCCACCCCGTTCAGCGGCGCGTACGCGGCGGACGCCGCAAGCCAACGGGTCCGCTCCAAGGCGATCGCCAGCAGTGGCACCAGCACACCGATGAGCAGGCCCACCGCCAGTTCGCTGACAATCTTTCCCAGGTGCAGGTCGTCCGAGCCGGCGGCCAGAGCCAGCAGCAGCACCACGAACGGGAGAGCCAGACCGTCGTTGACGCCGGACTCCACGTTGAGCAGATGCCGCAGCCGGGCAGGAACCTTGTCATTGCCCACCAGTGCCGCCGCGAACACCGGGTCGGTGGGGGCCAGGACAGCGCCGATCAGCAGCGCCTCCGGCCAGCCCAGGCCGGCCACGAAGTGGGCCAGTAGCGCCGTGATCAGCAGGGTGAGCGGCAGGCCCCAACCCAGCGCCCGGCCGGGCAGCCTCCACGCGGAACGCAGGTCCGCCCATCCGACCCGCATCCCGTCGGTGAACAGCACCGCGAACAGGGCAAGCTCCGCGAGTTGCGCCACGATGGGGGAATCGGAGTGCAGGTGTAGCAGCCCGGTGGTGTCCTCACTGAGGATGAACCCGGCAACCAGGAACAACGCCGCCGTGGACAGGATGGTGCGGTGTGCCAGCGCCGAGAGCAGGACCGCCACCAGAAGGACAACGGCGAACGACAACAACAGCATCGGTCACGCTCCACGGACATGCGTCATGACGATGCCGAGAAGACATCGCGGCGCCCCGCTGGGTCCGAATGATCATAGCGTCCGAGGTGTACGAGCGCGCTGCCATCAGAAGCGGTGTCCAGCACCCGTGGGCTCACCTAGCCAGCATGGTCGAGCACGTCGATGAGGCTGCTGGCATCCCCAAGCCTGTCGCTGGGGATGACGCTGAGGCTTCTGTCCGTCCCCAGCACGACCGCGGCCAACTCACTCAGGTCCCCGGCGCCGTGACTGCGGGCCGCCTGCCGGATCTCACTCTCCGCGACCGGGGCCCGCCGCAGGGCTGCGTGCCGCACCTGCCCGTCGCGTAACAGCATCGTCGGACGCGCCTTGAGCAGGCGCTGCAGGCGGCGGAGGCAGCCGGGCGAGCCACCGCTTTGGGGCTGCGCGACTTCGGTATCACCACGACAACACAGGTCGATCGTCACCAAACCGTCACAGTTTCGGGGTCATGCCGCCACATCCCAGGGAACTTCGTTGCGGAGGCGGTACGACGGAGCGGAGGAACCACCAATGGGCAGAAGAAAGGGCCGGTTGCGCCCAGCAATGACAACGCTCTCGGCGGTGGTCCTGCTCGTTGGGGGCTGCACCGGCGAGCCCGCGGCGCCGCGGCCCAGCCCCGTGCCGACGCCCACCACCCCACCGGGCACGGTTGCGCGGGCGAAGGTGGGCGACCAGCTCACCGTGACCGCGAGCGTCGAGCGGGTCATCACCGACGGCGCGTTCGTCGTCCGCGACGTCGACCTGACCGACGGGACCCTACTCGTGCTGTCGACGGGCCTGACGGCGCCTGCCGCGCCGCAGTTGGTGACCGTCGAGGGCACCGTGATCCGGTTCTCCCACCGCAACCTCACCGGCCGCTACCACCTCGGGCCGCCGGGACCGTACCGGGCCTTCGAGGGCGGGCGCGCGCTCGTCGCCCGGGAGCTGACCGTCTGGTGACGATCCCCCGCGCGCCGCGCAGAGGTGGCCCCGTCGCATCGCCGAGCCGGGCGCGTCCGACCGACCCAGCCCGCACCGGCCGTTTCCAACAATCCGCTGACAACCGCTGCCTATGGTGAAGCAGACGCGACAGCAACGCACCGACCGGTCGCCGCCGAGGACGATGGGCAAGCAACATGGAGCGGTTCCTGGAGGCACTCTGGGACACGAGCAGCGTGAGCGGTCGCCTCGTGACCAGCGTCGTCCTGGTCGTGCTGGCCTTCGTCATCGCCGCCCTGGCCGGGCGCCTGTCCACCCTGCGGGTGAAGAACACCACCAACCGCTACTACCTGCGCAAGGCGACGCACTACCTGGCCGTCGTGGTGTTGCTGTTCGCGCTGGCACTGCTGTGGAAGCCGTTCGCCGGCCGGATCGGCCTGGTGGTCGGACTGGTCGGCGTCGGTCTCGCGCTGGCCCTGCAGGAGGTCATCGGCGCGTTCGCCGGATGGATCAGCATCATGACCGGCCGACAGTTCCGCGTCGGTGACCGGATCCAGATGTGCGACGTGCGCGGCGACGTCCTCGAAATCACCCCCCTGCGGACCCGCATCCTGGAAAGTGGTTCGTCCACCGATCCGGAATCCTGGGTCCGTGGCCGCCAGTACACCGGCCGGGTGGTCTCGCTGTCGAACCGCTTCGTGTTCTGCACACCGGTCTACAACAGCAGCATGGTCCTGGACCATCTGTGGGAGGAACTGACCCTGCCCATCCCCTACGAGGCCGACTGGCACCTCGCGGAGAGCATCCTGTGCGAGGAAGCGCAGAACGTTTCCTCGACCGCCGAAGCGCGCGGCGCCATCGACGCGATGCGCCACCGCTACCCCACCGCCGAGGCGGAGGTCGATCCCCGCGTGTTCGTCCGCGCCACCTCGAACTGGATCGAGCTGTCGGCACGGTTCGTGGTGCCGGTGCGCGGCGCCCGTCAGGTCAAGGACCAGGTCACCCGGCGGGTGCTGGATCGCTTCGCCGAAAGCGGCATCCGGGTGGCATCGGAGACCCAGGACGTCACCATCCACCAACCCCACCCGATGAAACCACCCGCCGTCACCTCGACCGACCATCGGTAGCGGTCGCCGACGGTCCGCCGCTGTCAGCGACCGGAGACCGACGACTGCCGCGCGTACCAGCGACGACCGGGCATGGCGGTGACGCCGTACACCACCGTGCTCGCCGCCACGACCAGACTCCCGGCAGCCCACAGCCGAGGATCCCGTACCCCCTCTTCCTGGCTGTAGGTGAGATAGAACAGCGCCGACACGCCGACCGGCCCGAACCACCCCAGGAACACCACACCCCGCCAGGGCAGCCCCAGCGCCGGCTTCAGCGCGAGCACCAACCGGCGGAACAGGGCGGGATCGCCCGCGCGACCAGCGCCTCACGACGGAGACTCTGTCGGTGAGTGCCATCCCGCCGCTGCGCCGCTCGCGATGGAACCGCCCCATCGTCTCCGGCAAGTCACCCGGCTGGAACTGTTCGTCGACCTCATCGGGTGCATGCGGGTGGATCCCTGGGCCCGGGTAGCCAGCGGAGTTGACCGGGGAATCCCGTCACATTCAGGTGAGGCGGTAGGTGTTGGCCCGGTCGGGGCTACCTCGCCCGGAGGGTGAGCAAGGTGATCTCGCTCGGCGCGAAGATCCGGAATGGCGGACCCCAGAAACCGGTCCCCCGGCTCGTGTAGAGCTGGGTCTGGCCATGCCGGCTGAGGCCCTGCACGACCGGCTGGTCGAGCCGGACCAGGTAGTGGAACGGCCACATCTGGCCGCCGTGGGTGTGCCCGGACAGTTGCAGATCCACGCCGGCAGCGACCGCGTCGTCGATCTGCTTGGGCTGGTGCGCCAGCAGCAGCACGGGCAGCCGCGGGTCGGTGCCGGCGAGCGCCGCGGCGTGGTCGGCGCGGTGACCGGCGACGCCGGACGAGGCGGCGGTCACGTCGTCGACCCCGGCGACGACGAGCCGGGCACCACCCCGCTCCACCACAAGGTGCCGGTTGTGCAGCGGCTCCCAGCCGAGGGTCCGCATGTGCTCGACCCAGCCCTCCGCCTCGCCGTAGTACTCGTGGTTGCCCGTCACATACACCCGGGCCAGCTGGGCCCGGACGGCGCCCAGCGGCGCGGCCTGCGCCCGGCGCTGGTCGACCGTACCGTCCGCGATGTCGCCGGTGTGGCAGACGATGTCGGCAGCCAACCCGTTGACCACCTCGGTGGTCCGGGCGGACCAGCGGGCACGGTCGATCGGCCCGTAGTGGGTATCCGTGAGCAGCACCACCCGGACCCCGTCGAGACCCGCACCCAGCCGATCCACCGTGACGTCCACCCGCCGGACTCGGGGCACTCGCATCGCCTCGGCGTACCCCCAGACGGCCAGGACGACCGAGACGATCGCCGCACCGACCGCCACAGCCCGGGACCGCACCGGATCGGCGACCCCCGCGGCGGCCAGCGGGAGCCGGGCCACGTTGCCGAGCAGCGCCCAGACGAACAGGATCCAGACCAGGCCGAGGAGTGTGTCCCCCGCGCGGGCCGCCGCGTCCAGCCGCCGGCGGCCGTGCCCGAGATACATCAGAACGGGGAACGCGACCAGCGCGACGACGAACACGCTCGTGCCGGCGGCCACCACCGGAGCCGGCCACCGCGCCGCCACCGTCAACGTCCACCACGGCAGCCCGAACAGCAACGCCAGGAGCGCGACCAGCGTCGCCCCGGACACCAGCGGTCGCAGCGACCCTCGCGCCGGCCGCACCTGTACGGCATCGCCAGCAGCCATCGTCGTCGTCCTCCGTTCGGGTCTGTGCAGCATGACACGGTCCGGGCCGGATCGACCACGCCCGGAAACCGGGACGGATCCAGCCCGTAGGTGATCGACCCGCGACCTGGGGGTGCCTCGCTTCCGGGACAATCAGCGGGTGGCGGACGACGCCCCGGCCGAGAGTCGGCCGGCGGGCCCGTTCCATGATGATGATTCGTTCCGTGGTCGGTGCGGCAGGGGCCGGGCCCGGGTTGATTCTCTCCCCGAGGGAGGGTCGAGGCTGTTGAAGGCGTCGGCCACGAGGTTGATGCCGACCGGGGTGTTCGCGCGAGCGACCCGGTTGTCCGTTCGAGTGCTGCGTAAATACGACCGGCTGGGTCTGCTCGTCCCGGCATGGTTCGATCGATCCGGATACCGGCTACCGCCGGTGCTGGAGACAGGCACGGACGAAATCGCCGACCACCTGGTTGTTGTCATCGGCGGGGGCCCACGCGACCCCGACCTGGCTGGGGCTGACACCCGTGACGGGCCGGTAGATGACCCCGGGACGCTGGTAGAAGCGGGCGGTGGCTTCCGCGGTGAGGCTGACGCCATAACCGTTGGCGATGGCCGTGAGCCACTCATCCGGATTGTGAGCGACCGCACCGATGCGGACCTCGTGACCGTCTCGTTCGTCGGTGGCCAGCCAGTAGTCACGCCACCAGCCGGACTCCGGCGGAGTGGCGATGAAAGGCTCGTCCCATAGCCGCTGGAACGGGATCTCGGCGAGTTCGGCGAGTGGGTGAGAGCTGGGTAGGCCGACCCAACGCGGCTCGGTGAGCACAACTTCCACCCGCAGCCGATCCTGTCCGGGAAACGGTAGTCGCAGCAGCGCGACGTCCACCAGCCCGTCGGCCAACCCGGCGGCGGGATCGGACCAGTCGGTCTGGCGCATCTCCACTCGCCAGCCGGGACGACGGCGCGCGAACGCTCCCACGATCGTCTGCGTGCTCTCGTTGGCGGCGCTAGCCACGAACCCGACGCGCAGCATGTGAGCGGCCCTGCTGGACGCGCTGCGTGTCTCGCGCAGCGCCTCGTCCCATGCCTGCAGCACTGCCGGTGCCCGTTCGCCCAGGCTGCGCCCAGCCTCGGTAAGCGTCATGCCAGCCCGGGAGCGGGTGAACAACTCGACCCCGAGTTGGGTCTCCAGCTGCTTGACCTGCTTGGTCAGCGCCGGCTGGGACACGAACAGCCGCTGTGCCGCCCGGGTGAGGTGACCTTCCTCGGCGACGACCGTGAAGTAGCGCAACAACCGCGTGTCGACATCCATGCCGTCAGGTTATGGATACAGGTATTGGACGGTCACGGCCGGGGGGATCCAGGATTGATCACACAAGCAGGACCAATGACGCGAGAGCGGGACCCATGAGCGACAAGACCGCGAAGATCGACGCCATCAACAAATTCTTTGCCGCCTACGCGACCTACGACATTCCGGCCATGCGGGCCGTGCTGACCGATGATGTCGAGTGGACCATCCCCGGCCACCACGCGCTGTCCGGCACCAAGCGGGGCGTGGAGGAAGTCGCGGCCTTCTTCACCGAGTTGGGCAAGGCCGGATTCCAGGCCGAACCGTTGTTCCTGGAAGCCAACCAGGAGTACGTGGTCGACATCCATCGCGGCTGGACCACCGAGGGTGTCGGCAAGGTCGACACCCTGTGGGCGCTGGTGTGGCACTTCACCGCCGAAGGCAGGATCGACCGGGTGGTCAACCTCTCCGCCGACCAGCACCAGATGGACAGCTACGTGTGGAACAACTATGCGCTCGCCCCACTTCCCAACCGGCTGGCCCGGGCCGGTCAGCCATAGTGGCAATGCCGGCACCGCAGCGTGACTCTGCTCAGTCGACTCGAGATGTCGAGCGGATCGCCCGTCGGCACCCCCGACGCCGATGCACTCACCTTGCTGGCACGAGCCTCGAACGACTCGTCCGCACCAGTAACCCGGACCCAGAGGCCGACCACGATGAGGATCATCGTCGTCGGCGGCGCCGGCACCATCGGACGACGATTGGTGCCCGCACTGCGATCCCACGGTCACGACGTCGTCGTGGCTGGACGCACCTCGGGCAACGTGCACGTCGACCTCACCGCGCACGCCACTATCGAGGCCATGTACCGCGAGGTCGGGGCAGTCGACAACGTCGTCAGCATCGCAGCGCACGGTGCCCTCGACGAGTTCACGACACTGACATCAGACGCGCTGCTCGAGAACATGCGAGCCAAGTTCTTCGGGCAAGTCGATCTGGTTCTCACCGGCCAGAACTACTGCACTGACCGAGCCTCCTTTACTCTGACTTCCGGTATCTTCGCTGACCAAGCATGGCCGCACGTCACTGGCGGCGGCGTCATCAGCGGGGCCTTGCACAGCTTTGCCCTATCGGCCGCGATCGAGCTACCGCGGGGTATGCGGATCAATGTCGTCAGCCCCACGATGATAGGCGACTCCGCTGACGCCTACGCCGAGCACTTCTCCGGCATGCGTCCGGTGCCGATGGATCAACTCGTCAACCACTACCTGCAATGCGTCGAAGGCGACGAAACGGGCCGCATCATCCGAGCCTACGGATGACCGCGCCACTCACCTCTGCCGAGCCTATCGGCACAGCGGTGACCAAGACCGCCGACGGCAATGCCCCAGCACTCCGGCGAGGCCATCGCGAATCTCCCGCCCGGTTGGTCAAAATCCTCGAACAGCCGCTCGGCGAACAGGTCCGAGGCGGGTGCCCTCGGTCACCCCGGCCGTTCGACAGCCAGCACCAGCCAGTCGGAGGGCCGGAGGGTTGAGCTCTTCGGCGTGAACGAACGGCTCCGCTCAACCGGCGACGTCCACGATGACCTTACCCTCGGCGGTGCCGTCGGCGACCAGCCGGTGGGCGTCCATGACCGTGTCGAGCGTGAACGCGCGTGGATCCAGTCGCGGGCGCAGCGCACCGGCATCGGCCAGCGTCGCGATCTCGCGCAGGATGTCGCCGTGGTGTTCGCGGCCCCGTCCGGTGAGCATCGGCAACAGGGTGAACACCCCGGAGTAGGTCGCGCCTCGGAACGACAGCGGGGCGAGCGAGTGCGACCCCCAACCCAGTGCGCTGACGACGTGCCCGTGATAGGTGCGTACCGCCGCGAACGACGCGTCGAGCGTCGCGCCACCGACGTTGTCCACGACGATGTCGAACCCCTCGCCGCCGGTGTACCTCTCGACGTACTCCTCGATTTTGCTCGCTGTGTAGTCGATCGGCACGGCGCCCAGGCTCTCGATCACCCGCATGCTCGCCGGCCCGCCCGTGGCGTACGCCTCGGCGCCGCGCGCCTGGGCAAGCTGCACACCCACGTAGCCAACCCCGCCGGCACCGCCGTGCACCAGCACCTTCTGCCCGGCGTGGACTCCGGCACGGTCGACCAGCCCCTCCCAGGAGGTGACCGCCGCCAGTGGCAACGCGGCGGCCTCCCGCATCGAGAGGCTCTTCGGCTTGTGGGCCAGCAACCGGGCGTCCACGGCGGCGTACTCGGCCAGCGAACCCTGGAGGTCGCCGACGCCCCCGCAGAGCCCGTACACCTCGTCTCCCGGCTCGAAGCTCGTCACCTCCGTGCCGACCGCCGCGATGACGCCGGCAAGGTCCAGGCCGAGCACCGCGGGAAGCGCGACACGCGCGTGCGCGGCCTTCCCTGCCTGGATCTTCGTGTCGAGCGGGTTGACGCCGCTGGCGACGATCCGCACCAGCACCTGCCCGCGCTTCGGGGTGGGGTGATCGATCTCCTCGACCGTCAGCGGAGCGTCGAACTCCCGCAGCACCGCAGCGCGCATAACCATCCACACTCTCCGTGATCGAGGTTTCACGTGGACGCTATCCGACCGGATAGGCGGCGGGGCGGGTTCCTCGGACCGCGCCAGCGCCGCAGCGGGCGGACCGCGCAGGGGTCAGCCGTCGTCGGCGCCGTCGAGCAGCGCGCGCCGCAGCGCCAGCCGGTGCTCCCGGCGGATCTCCGCCTCCCGGTACCGGCGTCGGTCCCCGTCGGTCTCCGGTAACAGCGGCGGCACGATACGAGGCTGGCCGTCGTCGTCGATGGCGACCATGACCAGGTGGGCGGTGGCCACGTCGGTGGGCGGCACCGCCCGGTCCCACCGGTCGGCTGTCACCTTGACCGCCACCTCCATCGAGCTGCGGCCGGCCCAGGTGATCCGGGCGTCGACGTGAACGACGTCGCCGACCCGCACCGCGCGGAGAAACGCCGTCTCGTCGATGGCGGCGGTCACCGCCGGCCCGTCGGAGTGCCGGGCGGCGACCACACCGGCGACGGAGTCGATGAGGTTGAGGATCCGGCCGCCGTGCACCGTACCCATCAGGTTGGTGTGGTGCTGGTCCATGATCTGCGAAAGGGTCAGGTGCGACGCCGACGGCGCTCGGCCGGCGATCGTGGTGGTGTCGTGCACAGCGGTAGTCCGTCCCTCGGGAAACCACACCGCCGGGTCGCGGACACACGCTGACGAGGACTGGCCGCGCACCACACTCACGGCCCGTCACCCGCTCAGCCCACCCGCGAGGCCGACGGCAGCGCACACGGTTGTGTACGCGGCGCCGGCAGGTCTTCGGACTCGCGGGCCTGACCGGTCGAGCCGGTCCCCTACTGGCCGTCGCTTCCCAGGCCACTGGCCCAGTGCTGATGACGGCGGTCGTTCCCACTCACCGCTGCGGGGCAGCCCCGGATTTCCACCGGGTTCCCTCTTACGACGCCCAGCCGGTCACGACGGGGCGAACCAGCGCCGTCGGCAGCATAGCTGGCCAGGGGATCTGTCCACCCGGGGCGTCCTGCCGCGGCGGCGGATGGCCTCATCGTCAACTTTTGTCGTCTGAGGAAGAAGATCGCCACCTATTGAAAAAAGTCTCGCGAGGGTGAGGATATCCAGATGCGTCGTCTCCCCCAGACTTGCGGGCGGGTGGTCTCGGGCCTCCTCGCGTTCCTCCTCGCCTCGGCGGTCGCCCTCCTCGCGTCCGCCCAACCCGCCGCAGCGCACGGGACGCTCGCCATGTCCACACCGGCGAGCGGCGCCACCGTGCGCGAGCCGTTGACGTCGGTGCAGCTGTTCTTCACCGAGAAGGCCGCCGCCAACGCGTTCTTCACGATCACCGCCCCGGGCGGCATCCGTGTCGACAACGGCTGGTCGCAGGGGGAGCCGAAGCCGCTGGAGAAGCCGGTACGGGAGTACTTCCTGGTCAACGGGCAGTTCGAGCCACGGGAGTACACGACGGGGTTCCCCGCGGTGGTGTCCGTCTCCCACCTGCCCGCCAAGGGCCAGTATTCGGTGAGCTACCTGTCGGTCGCCTCGGACGGCGACACCGTGCGGGGCACCCTGACCTTCCGCTACGACGGGCGGGTGACGGCGGCGCCGAAGGGGTGGAGCCCGCCGTCGACCCAACCGGACCCGGCGCTGGTGGCCGCCAGCGAGCAGCACAACACGTCCGGGCAGGCCTCTGCGGTGCCGACCACAGCTGACGATCCGTCGAGCCCGCCGGCTGCGGCGGCCCCGTCGACCGGGTCGACCGAGGAGAGCGGTCCCGGGGCGCTGGCCTGGGCCGGCTGGGCGGCGGCGGTCGCGGCGGTCGGGGCGGTGGCCGGGTTCGTCGTCTGGCGTCGCCGATCCGCCGGCACACCCACCGGCCGGGGCCGTACCTCGGCGGCGACCTCCGGCCGACGCGGCGGTGGCGCCCGTGTCACGAACAGGACCGGCACTGGCAAGTCCGTCGGCGGCAAGGCTGCCGGGGACAAGGCCGTCGGCGGCAAGGCCGGCGCTGGCAAGATCGTCGGGGGCAAGGTCGGCGTCGTCGCGCGTTCCGCGAGCGACAAGCAGCGGCCCGCGACCGTGCCGGCGGAGCGCAAGGGCAACACGGTCGTCACGGCCCGCACGGGCGTTGCTGTCGATCCGACGCCTACCGATCAGGTGACCAAAGCCCTCGCCAGCACGGACGGCGAGCCGACTGTCGAACCCGGACCACGGCCCGACACGGACCTCGCCGCCGCGACGCCTGGGTCCCGGCTGAGCAACACCCACCTGGCGCTGTTCGTCGGTGGCCTGGTGGTGGCTCTGTTGGCCGGGTTCGGGTTGGCCCGCATCGGCACCGCCGACGAGAGTCCGACGACCGGCAACGCACGACCGGCAGCCGGTGGACAGCCCGACTCGGGCCAGGCGGGCTCCGCGAGCGACGGGCACCAACACCCGGCCGGTACGGGGCCGCACACACATCGGGGTGACGACGCGACGGGCGCGACGCTGGCGACCGGGACGACTGTCAGCGCCGGTGGGTACACCCTGCAACCGCTGGAGCGGTCCCAACCCCCTGGTGTACGCGCCGACTACCGGTTCCGCGTCGTCGGGACCGACCGGCAGCCGGCAACGACCTTCGCGGTCGTCCACGACAAGCCGTTGCACATGATCGTGGTCGGCCGCGACCTGTCCGGCTACCAGCACCTGCACCCGACGATGGCACCCGACGGCACCTGGAGCGTCCCCCTGACGCTGGCCCGCCCCGGCGGCTACCGCGTCTACGCCGACTTCTCCGTCACCACCGCCAACGGCACGCAGATCCCCCTCGTGTTGGGCGTCGACCACACCGTGCCCGGCGCGCACAACCCGACCGCGCTGCCGCCCGCGGCGGCACAGGCCACGGCTGGTCCGTACGCGGTGTCGATGACCGGCACCCCGACGGTGGGGGTGACGGCTCCGATGCACTTCCAGGTCAGCGCCGACCCGACCGTACCGGCGCAGTTGGAGCGGTACCTGGGCGCGTACGGGCACCTGGTCGTCGTCCGTGAGGGCGACCTCGGCTACGTGCACGTCCACCCCGAGCCGGAGCTGGTCGACGGGACTGTCAAGTTCTGGCTGACCACACCGAGTTCGGGCCGGTACCGGGCCTTCTTCGACTTCCAGATCGCCGGCAAAGTGCACACCGCCGAGTTCACGATCAACGTGCCCTGAGTCCGGAACTTTCTCCCTGCTGCGGCCGACCAACCTCCCAGCAGCAACCATCGGAGGAAGAACACATGCGCACCACCAGCCCATTCGCTCCCGGCCGCCGTTCGGCCGCCGTCCTCGCCGCCGCGATCCTGACGGTGGGCGCCGCCGGTTGCGACTCGTCCGACTCTCCGTCGAAAGCGCAGGCGGGCCCGTCCGCGTCGACCTCGGCCAACCCGGACGCTGGTGTGCTCGGCATTCGTGACCCGTGGGTGAAGGCGGCCGACAAGGGCATGACGGCCGCCTTCGGGACCCTGGTCAACGACGGCGACGCCGATGTCACGGTGACAGGTGCCACGACCTCCCTGTCGCCGATGGAGCTGCACGAGATGGCCATGAAGGACGGCAAGATGGTCATGCGGGCGAAGCAGGGCGGCATCGTGATCAAGGCCAAGAGCTCGCACGCGTTGGAGCCCGGCGGCGACCACCTCATGCTGATGAACCTCACCAAGCCCGTTCAGGCCGGCGACGAGGTGACCTTCACCCTGACCTTCGCCGACGGCAAGACCCAGCAGTTCCGCGCGGTGGCCAAGCCGTTCACCGGCGCGCAGGAGAGCTACGCCCCCGGGCACGGCGAGCCGATGACCGGCATGAGCGCCACGCCGGAGATGAGCATGAGCCCGAAGTCGTGACCGACACGCCAACTGCCCGGCCGGTGAGCAGGCGCGGTCTGCTCACCGGCGGGGCTCTCGCCGTCGGCGGTGCCGTGGCCGGCGGTGCCGCGATCGCCACGACGCGTGCCGACGGGTCCGGGCGACCCGCCGCGGTCGGCACCGACGTGACGCCGGTGGCGAGGGTCGGCGGCCTGGTCGAGCCGTTCCACGGCGCCCGGCAGGCCGGGGTGGCCACCGAACCGCAGGCGCACGCGTCGTTCGTGGCGCTCACCCTGCGGGCCGGCACCGACCGGGCCGCGCTGGGTCGGATGTTGCGGTTGCTCACCGACGACGCCTCCCGGCTCACCCAGGGTCGACCCGCTCTGGCCGACACCGAGGCCGAACTCGGGCTGCTGCCGGCACGGTTGACAGTCACCTTCGGCTTCGGGCCCGGCCTGTACCGGGCCGCCGGCGTCGACGACCGCCGGCCGGCATCGGTCACCGATCTACCCGCGTTCCGCATCGACCGGCTCCAGCCGGCCTGGTCCGGCGGTGACCTGCTGCTCCAGATCTGCGCGGACGACGCGATCACCGTCGCCCACGCCCAACGAGTCCTGGTCAAGGACAGCCGACCGTTCGCCACCGTGCGGTGGGTCCAGCAGGGCTTCCGGCGCAGCCCCGGCGTCGAACCGGGCGGCCACACCCAACGCAACCTGTTCGGTCAGCTCGACGGCACCGCCAACCCCCGACCGGGCACGCCCATGGACACCGCCCTCTGGGTCCCGGACGGCCCGGAGTGGCTGCGTGACAGCACCACAGTGGTACTCCGGCGGATCAGCATGAACATGGAAACCTGGGACCTGCTCGGCCGAACCGACCGCGAACTCGCCGTCGGCCGACGCCTCGACACGGGCGCCCCGCTCACCGGCAGCGCCGAACACGACGAACCCGACTTCGCCGCCACCGGCCCGGACGGCCTCACCGTCATCCCCGACTTCTCGCACATGACCCGCGCCCACGTCACCGACGACCGGTTGAAGATCCTGCGCCGGCCCTACAACTACGACGGTGTGCCGACGGCCGAGGGTCACGCCGACAGCGGTCTGATCTTCACGTCGTACCAGGCCGACATCGCCCGGCAGTACCTGCCCATCCAACGCCGGCTGGCCGACCGGGACCTGCTCAACGAATGGACCACCCCGATCGGATCCGCTGTCTTCGCCATCCCGCCCGGTTGCCAACCGGGAGGATGGGTCGGCGAGCAGGTGCTCGGATGACCACACCAACCGGAGTTTCGTCATGACCGTACCGCCGTCCCGCCCCACCGCCGTCCGGCTCGGCGCGGCGGCGCTCGCCATCCTCGTGGCGGTGCTCATCCCGGCCAGCCCGGCCTGGGCGCACAACTCGCTCAAGACGGCCACGCCCGCTCGGGACGCGACAGTGCCGAGCGCACCGACCGAGGTCACGCTCGAATTCATGCAGCGGCTCGACCCGACGTTCACCACGATCGTGCTCAGCGACGCCGCCAAGCGGAAGCTGCCCACCGGCGAACCGGTGGTCACCGGAGCGAAGAGCACGGTCCAGGTGACCGACACACTGCCCAACGGGACATACACGGTCGCCTACCGGGTCGTCTCCGCCGACGGTCACCCGGTTCAGGGGTCGTACCCGTTCACGGTGGCCGATCCCACGTCCAGCGCCGCGCCGGTCGCCAACGTCAGCGCGTCAGCGTCCGCCCCGTCCGCCGCCGCCGCAGTGGAGCCCGACGGGGGCCCGAACGCCGGCGTACTCGTCGCGGGTGCCGCGCTGGCCCTCCTCGTCCTGGCCACGGCCGGGGTCCTGTGGCGGCGGGCGGCGCGGCGCTGATCCGACCCGTCCCGTGCGGTCGGGTCGCACCACCACCTCACCAGTCAAGGTCAACACGTGTCCGACACAGAACCACTGCAGCTCGCCACCCCCTCGGAAACCCCGACCGATCCAGCCCTGACCGGCCCAGCCCCGTCCGCCGTCCGACCGAAGGGGCCTGGCGGATCCGGCTGGGTGGTCACGGTCGCCGCCGTCGCGGCGGGGATCACCCTGTTGGTGCTCGGCCTCCGGGTCGGGGGTGCGCTCACGGCCGCAATCCCGGGCCTCCCCGACGCGGGGCCGAGCACGGCCTGGGCACTACCCGTGTTCCGGCTGCTGTCCGACGGTCTCGCCACCGTCACCGTCGGCATGCTGGTGACCGCCGCCTTCCTGCTGCCCGGTGATGGACGCAGCGTCTCACCGCACGGCTACCTGCTCCTGCGGCGGGCGAGCCTCACGGCGCTGGCGTGGGCAGTCACGGCACTGGCGCTGATGGTGTTGACGGTTTCGGACCTGCTCGGCCAACCGCTGGAGACGCTCGAACCCGCGACGGTCCTCAGTTTCGCCACCACCATCTCGCAGGGTCAGTCGCTCACGCTGCAGGCCGGACTGGCCCTGGCCGTGGCACTGCTGGCCCGATTCGGTGTGTCCCGTGGGCTCGCCGCGACCGTCGCGGTCCTGGCCCTGGTGGCGGTGCTGCCTCCGGCCTTCACCGGGCACTCCGCAGGTGCCGGTAACCACCAGATCGCCGTCACCAGCCTGGCCCTGCACATCCTCGCCGCGGCGGTGTGGGTCGGTGCCCTCGTCGCCCTGCTGGTGGTACGGCGCAGTCGGCTGCTGCCCGACGCCGCTGCTCGGTACAGTCGCCTCGCGCTGGGCTGCTTCGTCGCGGTGGCGGTCAGCGGGCTGGCCAACGCCGCCGTCCGCCTCGGTGCTCTCGACCAGCTCTGGCAGTCCCGCTACGGCTGGTTGGTCCTCGGCAAGCTCGCCGCCCTGCTGATCCTCGGCGTGCTCGGCGCGGCACACCGCACCCGGACCCTGCCGGCGTTGCGCGCCGGAAGGCGGTGGGCGTTCGGCCGACTGGCCGCCGGTGAACTGGTCGTCTTCGCGGCCACTGTGGGGTTGGCGGTGGCGCTCTCGCGCAGCCCCACCCCCATTCCCGACGACGGCGTCGACGCCGACCCGATCACCGAACTGCTCGGCTTCCCGATGCCCACCGCACCCAACGCGGGGAACCTCCTCGGGCAGCCGCTGCCGGACATGTTCTTCCTGACCCTCTGCGCTGTCGGGATCGGCGGCTACCTGACCGGCGTGCGACGGATGCACGCCGGCGGGCACCGCTGGCCGCTCGCCCGGACAGCGAGCTGGGTGGGCGGGCTGCTTCTGCTCGCCGCGACCACCAACCTCGGCGTCGCCCGCTACGCGTACGTGCTGTTCAGCGCGCACATGGCCCAGCACATGGTGCTGTCGATGCTGGTGCCCATCCTGCTGGTCGGCGGCGCACCCGTCACCCTCGCCCTACGCGCCCTGCGTCGACCATCCGACCCCCGGGTACGCGGCGCCCGGGAGTGGCTGCTGATCGCGGTGCACAGCCGCGCCACCAGGGTGCTCACGCACCCGCTCGTCGCGCTGGGCATCTACACCGCCAGCCTGTTCGGCCTGTACTTCAGCAATCTGCTCGGCGTGCTGATGCGCTCGCACCTCGGTCACCTCGCGATGCTCACCCACTTCGTGGTCGCGGGCTATCTGCTGTTCTGGGTGCTCATCGGCGTCGACCCCGGCCGCCGGCGACTCCCCCATCCCCTGCTGGTGATCATCCACCTGGCGTCGATGATGGCGCACGGCTTCTTCGGCCTGGTCCTCATGCAGACGACCACCGTCATCGCCCCCGACTGGTACATCGCCGTCCACCCCACCTGGGCCTCGTCGCTGCTGACCGATCAGAAGCTCGGCGCCGGCATCGCCTGGGCGTTCGGAGAGATCCCCGCCGTCGTCGTCATGATCGTCCTGATTCGCCAGTGGATCCGCGCCGACATGCGCGAACAGGGCCGCCTCGACCGGGCCGCCGACCGCGCCGACGCCACCGGCGCGGAGGACGACCTGGGCCGCTACAACGCCTTCCTCGCCGCGGCCGCACGGACCGACGGCGATCCGCGCCGCACGGTCCGGCCGGACCAGCCCTGACTTCGGGAACCACGGGCGTCTCTCCCCCGACTATCAGTCAGAGCCGACGCGGCACGTAACCGGGCGACCAGACCAGTACGGGAAACGCCTTCGGGTGCTTCCCGACTCTTCCGATCGGATCACCATGTCTCTTACCGAGTTGTCCGGCACGCCGACGCCGGAACCTTCCACGACCGCCGAGAAACCGGCCCGGCCGGCCCGGCGCACGTCAGCGTTCGGTGCGCTGCTGCTGCGGCTGCATTTCTACGCCGGCATCCTCGTCGCCCCGTTCCTGGTGGTCGCCGCACTGACCGGCCTGGCCTTCACCACCACCCCGCAGCTCGACACGATCCTCTACGGAGACCAGTTGACCGTCGCCCAGGTGGGTGACCGTCAACTCCCGGTGGCCGAGCAGATCGGGGCCGCGCGTAACGCGCACCCGGACGGCAGCATCACCACAGTGCAACCCGGCGACGGCGACCGGACCACAAAGGTGGTCTTCTCCCTTCCCGAGCTCGGCGAGAACCAGCACACCGTCTACATCAACCCGTACACCGCCGAGTCGCAGGGGCAGCTCACCACCTGGTTCGGGTCCACGCCGGCCACCACCTGGTTGGACGACCTGCACCGCCACCTGCACCTGGGCCCGGTGGGCGAGAACTACTCCGAGCTGGCCGCGAGCTGGCTGTGGGTGATGGCGCTCGGCGGGGTCATCCTCTGGTGGCGTCGGCGCGGCGCCGCCCGAGCCGCCGCCCGGCATCTGCTGGTGCCGGACCTGTCCACCGGTAAGGGTGTCCGCCGTACCCGAGGGTGGCACGCCACCACAGGCATCTGGCTCACCATCGGGCTCCTGTTCCTCTCGGTCACCGGATTGACCTGGTCCCGCTATGCCGGTGCGAACTTCGCCGCCGGCCTCGACGCGCTCAGCGCCCGCACTCCGGAGATCTCCACCAGCCTCACCGTCGGCCCCACCGCCCCTGCCGAGACCGGTGGGGGCCACGAGCACGGCGCCGCCGGGGCGGGCGGGGTCGTCGAGTCGGCGGCCTTCGATCGGGTCCTGGCGGTCGCTCGCGACGCGGGCCTCGCCGGTCCGGTCGAGATCACTCCCGCGCCGGAGCCCGGCTCCGCCTGGACCGTCACGCAGGTCGACAACACCTGGCCGGTCGCCAAGGACCGCATCGCCGTCGACCCGTCCTCCAACACTGTCACCGCCCGCAGCGACTTCGCCGACTGGCCGCTGCTGGCGCAACTGAGCGGCCTCGGCATCCAGGCCCACATGGGGATCCTCTTCGGCCTGGTCAACCAGATCCTGCTCGCCGCGCTCGCCCTCGGGCTGCTCTGCGTCATCTTCTGGGGCTACCGGATGTGGTGGCAGCGCCGACCCACCCGCGTCGACCGCCGCGCCCTCGCCGGGACCCCGCCGGCCCGCGGCGGCGTACGCGGCCTGCCGCTCTGGGCGCTGCTGATCGGCGTACCGGTGACCGTGGCGATCGGCTGGGCGCTGCCCCTCTTCGGGCTCACAGTGCTCGCCTTCCTCGTCATCGACGTCGTGGTGGGGGCGGTGTCTCGACGCCGACGACCTGCCGCCGCTCCCACCTCCCCGGCACCCGCCGGGAGCTGATCCACAGGTCCGGCCGTCCGTTCCACGACGGACGGCCGGACGCCTGCCTCAGATCACTACCTGTTTGGTGTTCGGCAGGTTGTCGACGATCGACCTCTGCACGTTGATCGTGTCGGCGATGATCTCGTGGGGCGTGTTGGCCATCCACTGCATCACCGAGATGTCCTCGAACCGGGGATGGCGGAACATCTCCAGGAACACCAGCGGCTCGTCGCCGGTGTTCTCGATGTAGTGGCCGTACGCGAAGGGCACGTAGCCCACGTCACCGGCCTGGAAGTCGAACGTCCGGGCGGCGGCCTGCGACGCGAAGACGCCCATCCGCCCGGTGCCGGAGATGTAGTACTGCCACTCGTCGGTGGTGGGGTGCCAGTGCAACTCGCGCATCCCTCCCGGCTCGACCTCGACCAGGGCCGCGGCAGTGGTCACGGAGGCGGCGAAGTTGGTCGAGTCGGTGATCCGGACCGTTCCGCCCCGGAAGCGCTGCGGGGTCTGCGCGAGCATCCGGTGCTTGAAGCTTCGGGGGATGTCACCGGTCGGACTGACCACCCGGTCCTGTTGCAGGGGCGGTGGGACGTCGCCCTGGAAGATGTACTTCTCCCGCTCCGGCAGGTTCTCCATCTGGTCCAGCGTCCAGCCGAAGTTCTTGGCCAGGACGTGCCGGGGCGTGTGCGCGAAGAAGTCGCTGAGCAGGAACGTGTTGTTCTCCGAGAACGCGCCGTCGTCGAAGACCAGCAGGAACTGCGCGCCGTTCTCCAACGCCTGGATGTTGTGCGGCACACCCTGCGGAAAGAACCACAGGTCGCCTGCCTTCACGTCCTCGATGAAGTTGCGTCCCTCGTGGTCGACGGCGCTGATCCGGCAACTGCCGCTGAGCATGTACGCCCACTCCGACTGCTGGTGCCAGTGGATCTCCCGGTACGCGCCCGGCTCGAGACCGAACTGGACGCCGGACAACTGACTGGCGATCGGGAGGTCGCGGTTGGTGACCTCCCGGGTCCAGCCGCCCTTCTCCACCCGGGTGTGCGCCTGCGAGAACGAGAACTTGAGGTTGGGCACCAGGCGGCTGTCGGTCGTCGGCGGCACCAGGAGGTCCGGGTTCTGCCGCTCAAGCTCGACGTCACGGCCCGCGAAGGGCGCGGCGCCCTGGTCGCCGCGTCGCGGCTCGGGATCGCTGTTCGCCATGATCGCTGTCTCCTCAATCGGGTTGGATCGGACGGGACGCGGCAACGGCTCCGCCCCGCAGCCGTAGCCGGGACGAGGTCCCCAGCAGGGCACGCACTCCGGGCCAGCCGTACTGGACCGCGATCGCGACCGGGATCACCGCCGCGGTCGCCATCAGCACCAGGCGGGTCCACGCCGGAGCGTGACCACCCGCCCCGGTGCCGGCATAGAGGACGAACATCAGCAGTACGACCCGCAGCCGATGCAGGCCGGGAAGTTCGGTGAGCTGGGCCATGGTTCGATGATCGGTGCCGAACACCGACCGTCGCATCACGTGATCGCGCCATTACCACACGTCAAATTCCGGACGGCGACGGCCATTCGGCGCAATCGCGCCGGTTCGTCGATCTGGTCGCCGGCACCTACCACCGTGGCTAGGCTCGGTCGTAGGACGGCATGTCGACGCGCCTGGTAACAACCGGGGAGAACGCCATTGTCCGAATCACCCTTCACCGCCGGAACGATTCCGGCCGACGACATCTCCGCCGACGCCGAGCAACGACGGCACCGGCTGTTCGCCACTGCGGATCAGCTCCGGCTCGCCGGGCGCGGGATGGAGGCGCTGCATGTACTGGCGGCGGAGATCGCGACGAGTCGCAGCGGCGAGCGCCACCGCGCTCACCTGCTCGGCCGCCTGGCGCAGACCGTGGCACTGGAGCAGCCGACCATCGCTCTCGCCGGTCTCCGGGAGGCGCTGAACCTTCGACTGGACGCCCGCAGCCGCAGCACAGTGCTCGCCCTGGTCGCCACGGTCGCGGCCCGCACGGGACATCCGGACACCGATGCCCTGCTCCGCGAGGCGGGCACCGCGCACGCCGCGTCGGGTGACCAGTCGTCCGCTCGCCACCTCGCCCTCGGTCGGGCCGCCCGCTCGCTCGCGTACGGCGATCTGCCGGGCGCCCAGGCCGTGCTGGCGGCCCTGGATCCGGACTCCTGGGCGGCACGAGCCGACGCATCGTCCATCCGGGCCGAACGGGTCCTCGTGCAGCTCGGCCTGGGCCGGCATCAGGACGCGCGGACCGCCACCCGCCGGGCGCCCGGCGAGGCCGATGTTTCGAGCACCGGGCTGACCGCGCTGAACTGCCTGCGCATGGTGGCCGTGGGAGAGCTGCCCGAGGCGGCCGCACTGGCCGTCACGGCGCTCAGTTCCGGCTCGGCGGACCTCAGTAGCGGGGTGCGTGCCCTGTTGGTCGCGGTGATCGGCGAGGTCCGCTACCGCCGTGGCGAACACGACGACGCACGCGCCATCCTCCGCACCTGCCTCGCCGAGGAACGATGGCCCGACCGGACGATGTGGAGCCTCGCGTTTTGCGTGGCGGTCCGTGACCCCGCCCTCAGTGCGCCCGCTGGCCTCCTCACCAGGATCGTCGCCGACCTGCACCGGTCGGTCCGGCCGCTCCTGCCGGTGCCGCACGTCGGCCCCCGACTGGTACGCGCGGCGGTGGCCACTGGCGACACCCTGGCCGCCCGCCGGGTCACCGAACTGGTCGAGCTGGTGTCCACGCGTACGCCGGTGCCGCTGTGGCACGCGCTGGCGGACCAGAGCCGGGGGTTGCGTGACGGCGACCCGGACGCGCTCCGGTCGGCGGTCGACAGGCTGCGCACCACCGCCGCTCGGCCGGCGCTGGCCGACGCGTTGCTCGATCTCGCCAACAGCCCTCGGCTGCGATCCGGGGAGGCGCGCGATGCCGCGTACGAGGCGGCTGCCCTCTACGCGCGAATCGGCGCCCCGGGCGACCAGGCGACTGCCGACCGGCGCTGCGCCGACCTATCCGCCACCCCGCGCCACCGGCAGTCGATCGACGGGCCGCCAGGCGGGGGCATCGGCGCGCTCACCCCCGCCGAGGAGCGGGTGGCCGAGATGCTCGCCGCCGGCGCCACGAAGAAGGAGGCTGCCAGGAGCCTCTTCGTCTCCTTCCACACCGTGGACACCCAACTCCGCTCCATATATCACAAGCTGGGCATCAACAACCGGATGCAGTTGGCGCGGGCCTGGGAACGGACCAGACGATAATCAGCCGATGACCGCGCCAGCCGATTTGACCCCGCTCGCCGAAGCCGTGGAGTGCGAGTTCATGCACTCCTACGAGTCGCAGGCGCCCGGGCCCACGTACACCGATCTCGGGATCGCGACCACCCGCATCGGCGGCGGTGTCGTCCTCGCCATGCGCAACGATCCCTCCGGCGGGTACTGGAGCAAGGCCCTCGGCTTCGGCACCGCCGAGCCGTTCACGGTGCAGACCCTGGATCGCGTCCTCGACTTCTACCGGGAGCAGGGCGTCGACCAGGCCGTCATCCAGCTCGTTCCGTCGGTGCTGCCCGCGGGCTTCGACGAGGTCGCCGCCGCACGTGGCCTCGAGCCGGGGAGCACCTGGGTCAAGCTCGCCGCCCGCCCCGGCGACGTCGCCGCGGCGCAGACCCGCCTGCGCGTCGGCCCGGTGCCGGCCGACGAGGCGCGGCGCTGGGCCGACGTGCTGCTCGCCGGGTTCGGCATGCCGAGCGGTGGGCTCACCGAGATGCTGGCCGCGACGGTCGGCCAGCCGGCGTGGCGACCGTACGCGGCCTGGAACGACGGCGAGCTGGTGGCGGGCGGCAACCTGTTCCTGCACGGCGAGACCGCCTCGCTCAACGCCGCCGCCACGGCCGCCGCTCACCGCGGCCTCGGGGCGCAGTCGGCGCTGATCGCCGCCCGCGCCCGAGCCGCCGCCGAGGCGGGATGCCGGTGGCTGTTCGCCGAGACCGGCAAGCCGGCGCCCGGTCAGCAGAACCCGTCGCTGAACAACATGCGCCGTGCCGGGCTGGTGCCGCTTTACGAACGCCGCAACTGGGTCTGGCGGGCAACTGCCTGAGGGTCACTTCTCGCTGTCGAGCAGCGCCATCGACGCGGTCGCGTACCGCTGGCCGGAGGCGGCACCGGCCGGCACGGCGCGCTCGATCTCGTCCAGCGCGTCCTGGTCGAGCACCAGGTCGACAGCGGCCAGCGACTCGGTCAGCCGGTCCCGCCGCCGCGCCCCGACCAACGGCACGATCTGTTCGCCCTGCGCCGTCGGGGGCAGATAACGATAGCGCCACGCGCCGATAGCGGCGGTTACCCCGAGAAGCGCCACGGCCGATGTCAGGAGTATCCATGGTGGACGCACCGGGTTGGTACGCCGGGACGTGTCGGCGGTAATTCCCGGACGGGTATCGGCGTACCAGTCTCCGTCGCGCTTGCCTGCGGTGACCGATCGGTGCGCGCGATAGCCCAGCGCGCATTTCGAGCAGGCCGAAGAATGTTTGTCCAGCCATATTGCGAACACCAGGCGGATCGATGTCCGCGCGGCGGAGTAGTGCCGTTGGTCTACCCGGCCAAGTCCGGATCGGTAACCTTCAGTGGCCGTTCGAAGAAGGTCTCTAGCACGACGATGGTCTCGGTACCGGTGACGCCGTCGATGTCGAAGGCTTGCCGCAGCACAGCCTGTAGCTGCTCGGGGGTCGAGGTGCGGACCTTCACCAGGAGCGACGCCGACCCGGCGATGATGTGGGCCTCCTGGATCTCGGGGATAGCCGCGAGCGCGTCGCGGGTCGGCGGATTGCCCATCCACGCATTGGCCTGCAGCATGACGAATGCGAGCACACCGCAAGCGACGGCGGCTGGGTCGACGTCGATGGTGGTACGCCGGATGACCCCCCGTTCGCGCAGCTTGCGCACTCGCTCGTGGGCAGACCCCGCCGACAACCCCACCCTCTTGCCGAGATCCGCATACGCCTGCGTGGCGTCGGCCTGCAACGCCGCCAGCAGCGCCAGGTCTATTTCGTCCACCGCAGCCCCCATCTTCAGAACGTGGATTTGGAAAAGCTGCTGTTGACCATATCAGATTCGGGGATGTTAGCATCTTGACGAATGGTGATCAGATCACGATAAGGAGCCCGCGATGGCTGAGACCATCCCCGCCCAGTTCCAGGTGCTCGACGAACGCTTCCAGTGCATCAACGGCGACTTCGTCCTCGAACGCCTACACACCGGCTCACGCAAGACCGAAGGCCCGGCCTACTACCCGGCCGGGCGCTACCTGGTGTGGAGCGACATCCCCAACGACCGGCTTCTGCGCTGGGACGAGACCACCGGCGCCGTCGGTATCTTCCGCCACTCCTCCGGTTACGCCAACGGCAACACCATCGACCGGCAGGGCCGGCTCGTCACCTGCGAGCAGGGCAATCGGCGCGTCACCCGCACCGAACACGACGGTGCCGTCACTGTGCTGGCCGAGCGGTACCAGGGCAAGCGGTTCAACAGCCCAAATGATGTGGTCGTGCGCGCCGACGGCACGATCTGGTTCACCGACCCGAGCTACGGGATCTCCAGCGACTACGAGGGCAACAAGGCCGACAGCGAGTTCGGTGGCGCCTGCTACGTCTTCCGTCTCGACCCAGCCACCGGTGACCTACGGGTGGTCGCCGACGACTTCTGCCGCCCCAACGGCCTAGCCTTCTCCCAAGACGAGCAGCAGCTGTACATTGCGGACACTCGGCAGGAACCCAGCCACATCCGCGTCTTCGACGTCGCCGCCGGGGGCGCCCTGACAGGCGGAAAGATCTTCGCCGAATGCGACAACGGACGTTTCGACGGCGTCCGGTTGGATGAGGCTGGCCGGGTCTGGGCCGCCGCCTGGGACGGCGTGCACTGTTTCGACACGGACGGCACCCTCATCGGCAAGCTCCTGTTGCCCGAATCGGTCGCCAACCTCACCTTCGGGGGCCCGAAGCGCAACTGTCTCTTCATCACCGCCGGGACCAGCGTGTACATGCTGCGGGTCACTGTCAACGGCGCCTGCTACCCCCAGGCGTCCGGAATCGAGCGGTCATGAACGACATCGCGACCGCCGGGCGGACCCGGCACCATCTCGCCCGGAAACTGCAGGTACAGCGAGTCACCACGATGACTCACCGGCAGCACGCCGATCGGTAAGGGTCTGACCCCGTCGGCGGGGCTCACTCGGGCAGCTTCGCCCCCGACTGCTCGCTGACCATGTACGCCGCGTACCAGTCGGGCCAGTTGTCGTCATGCTCCCCCGTACGTTTCTCGTGCTCACCGTGCGCGTCGGCCGCGCGCCGCAGCGCGCTCGCCAGGTCGCTCACGGAGCCGAACGACGTCAGGCCACCCTCGATGCGCCCGGGAAGCCTGTCGGTGATCTCCTGCATCAGCCAGGTGTTGCCGTCCGGGTCGCGCAGCGTGGCGCGCGAGACGTAGCTGCGCCGCTCCGGGTCCGGCCCGTCGACCGGGCCGTCCGGGCTGACATGGAAGACGTCGCCGACCTCGACACCGGCGGCGACAAGGGTGTCCCGGGCCGTCTCGATGTCGGACACGATCAGGTACGCCATGGCCGAGCCGGGTGCCGCCGGCGTGAGCCCGGGGCCGAACTGTACGGAGCACGCGGAGCCGTGCGGCGTCAACTGGACGATGCCGGGCGGGGTCTGGTCGAGCCGCCATCCCAGCCGTTGGTAGAACGTCTTCGACCGGTCGACATCCGAGACCGGGATGACGATCACCTCAAGCTTGACGTCGAGGCTCTCGATGCGCGACGCCGCACTCGCGTCGCCCTGGGCAACCTTCGGGCTCATCGCCGCCCCCTTCCTGATCATCACGCTACTGCTTGCGTCAGTGCTCGGCGCGGGCTTCCCGGCATCAACCCGCCGCCATCCTGGTGGCCCTGCGCACTCCCAGAAGGGCGACCAGGGCGAGGAGGATGACGGCGACGGAGTACTCGTCGGCGGTCCGCGGCAGGCCGCCGGCGTAGACCACGAGGAAGCCGGCGATCACCGTGGGGAGACCGAAGCCGACGTAGCAGACGACGTAGAGCACGGACAGCACGCTGGCGCGTTGGTGCGCCTCGACCAGCGGCATGACCGTCTTGAGGCTGCCCTGGAAGCCGCTGCCGAAGCCGACGCCCCCGAGCGCGAGGCCGACGAAGAAGCCCGGGATGGACTGCGCCATGACCGCCACCAACGTGACGATCATGCCGAGGATGAGCGCGACGATCCCGGTCAGGATCACGGTCCGCGCGGCGGTGTTGCGCTGCACCAGGACGGCGATCGATCCGAAGACGGCGAAGACGAAGAGGACCAGACCGCCGACCACGATCGAGGTGTTCATGAGACTGCGGACAAGCGCCGGGCCGAGCGCGCCGAAGAAGCCGGCCAACGCCCAGACCGCGAACAGCACCGGGACGACGACCAGGACCGGTTGACGTACCGAGCGGGGCAGCGTGATGTCCGGCCGCAGGCTGCGGCGGGCCCCCGCCATCGGCGTGACAGTCTCCGGCATCAGCGCGACCCCGACGGCCTGGATCAGCAGAATCACGAGCAGCACCACGTACACCAGTCGGGTCGGCGCGGGCAGGAACTGGATGAGCAGCGCCGAGAGCAGGGCGCCGCTTCCGGTGCCGATACCGGGGGCGATCGAGTTCGCGAGCGTGCCCCGGGCACGGTCGATGTCGAGCATGGCGGCACCCACGGCGCCGGTGGCGGCGCCGGCGGCCAGCCCCTGCACGAGGCGGGCGACCAGCAGGGCCGCAACGCCGTTGGCGAAGATGAAGACCACCAGCGCGAGCATCTGCACCGCGATCGCGACGGCCAGCACCGGCCGCCGGCCGACGTGGTCGGACAGCTTGCCGAAGATGAGCAGCGACGCCAGCACCGCGAGCGCGTAGACGGCGAACACCACGGTGGTCGTGACCGGCGAGAAGTGCCAGCGCTCCTGGTAAACGCCGTAGAGCGGGGTCGGGGCCGCCGACGCGGCCAGGAACGACACCAGGATCGACGCCAGCAGCACCAGGGAGACCGTCGGTGAGAGTCGGCCCCGCCCCACGATAGGCATGTCGGTGCTCCTCGGCTGCGTGAAAAGCGGTCAGCCTGGGCGTTCCGCCGGCCCCCGGGGCCACGGCGGCGTACCCGGTTGGTGCCGGCACATGCCAGCTCAGCCCCGCCTACAGCTCGGGGTGGCCGAAGAGACCCGGCAGTCCGCCGCTGTGCAGGAAGACGACCCGTTCGCCGCGCGGGAAGCTGCCGGCCAACAGCGCCGCCATCGCCCGACCGGTGTACGTCGGGTCCAGGAAGACCCCCTCCGTGCGCGCGGTCACCTCCAGCGCCGCCCGGACGGCGTCGGTAAGCGTGCGATAGCCGGCACCCACCTGGGTGCCGTCGATCCGCAGCGCGTCCGGCTCGACCTCGCCGACGAGCAGCCCGGCGACCGTCGCCCGGGGGTCCGGCACGGCGCCGACATCCACGCCGATCACCCGCTGCGCACCCAACTCCCGCACCAGACCGGCCATCGTCCCACCCGAGCCGAGCGCCGCCACGACCTCGACCCCGTCGACGGCCGGCAACTGGGCCCGCAGCTCCCGACCACAGTCCACATAACCCTGGATCGACGCGGAGGAGGTGCCGCCGAACGGAATGACGTACGCCGATCGTCGCTCCGCCTCCACCGCCACCACCTCGGCGAGCGGACTGTCTCCGGCCCAGACGATCTCCGCGCCGGCGAGCCCGTCGAGCAGCAGGTTGCCTCGCCTGCTCTCCGGGGGCGGGCCGGCGAGCACCAGCACACAGGAGAGGCCGAGCCGCGCGGCTGCGGCAGCGGTGAGCCGTGCGTGGTTGCTCTGCGGCGCCCCCGAGGTGATCAGCGTGGTGGCGCCGTCGGCGATCGCCTGCGCGCAGGTGTACTGGAGCTTCCGGATCTTGTTGCCGCCTCCCCCGAGGCCGTTGAGGTCGTCACGCTTGAACCAGAGCTCGGCCAGCCCCAGCCGGGCGGCGAGCCGGGGCGCGGCCTCCAACGGCGTCGGCCACGTACCGAGGGGAACGGGTGTGATCATCCGTGCAGCTAAGCACTCCGCGGCCCCGTACGCAGCCGGTCACCGCCGCAGGCGACGACCTGACCGACGGTGGCCGGCGACCGCGGGCGCCCGTGCTGGTCGTCTTCCCGGAAGCCTCGGTCGCCTCAGGTCAGGTCGATCCAATAGTCCAGGTCGACGAGGTCGGCACGCATCACAATCTCTGCCACCTCGACCACCCGATCGAGGACGTACGTCTGCCGAGTGATCACCACTACGTGAACACCGCCAGGGATGCGCAGAGCGTCGACCTCTTCAGGAGTAGGCAACCGCCACCGGGGCCGTTCCCGGATTCCGGTGATCGTGTGCCCGAGGCTGTGGAGCTGCGATGTGTTACCGCCTGGCCAGGGCTCGTTCTCGGGGTCGGCTACCGGAGTGCCAGCGACCATGTCGAGCAGCAGGCATGAGACAGACATCTGCTGCGGCACGCCATGGGTGCGGAACAGGAAGTGACGCTCCAGGAGCATCGTTTCCGGCTCCACTCCGAACAGTTCGGCCTGCACTTTCGTGGCCGGCACTTCTCGGAAGTCCTTGTCCAGGGTGTACGCGGACCAGTCGACCCTCTGATCCGCGGTGAAGGAGGTGCCCAGCTCACCGCTACGAACCTGCTCCAACTCTTCGCGGTAACGCTCGGAGGCCAGGCGACGGACCGGCACGATCGGACGGGCGTAGGTGCCCCGCCCAACCTCCGTCATTGCCAAGCCCTCAGCCCGCAGCAGCGCCAGCGCTTCACGAACGGTCCCCCGCGCGACCGAGAACTCAGCCATCAAGGTCGACTCGCTGGGCAGCAGAGAGCCAGGCGGGATGACACCAGCCTCGATCCGGCGGCGCAGCTCATCAGCGACCAGCCGGTAGCGGCGCGGCTGTGGGTGCGGGGTAGGCACGCCCGTCACCGTACTCCCGATCTACCCAACCGCTCGATCACCACGACACGCACCCTACCTGTCTAGACAGGCTGAATAGACAAGCCTACGGTTGCAGCGTGGCCGGCACACAGAGTGATCTAGGGGTAGGCATTCGGTGTCGGCCACCTCAAACTCTCGGGAGGCTGAGCGTGTGCCGGTGGAAGTGGTTCCAGCGTCCAGACGATCCGGTTGATGTCGTAGCGCAGACCAAGCGTGACGGTCGGCGCGATGCTTGAGCAGCCTCGACCCGAACCGCCGTTCACCGTGATCATGGCTGGGTTCATTGTCGACCTCCACAACCGCTCCAGGTGTCCTCAATGTCGCCCCGACGGCTCCTGCTCGAAACTGAACGGCGCGAGCCGGACCCTGAAGGCGTGGCGAGCGAGGAAGCCGGCATGAAGGCCGGTGACCTCCTACGGATCGACCGAGCGGCAAGCGTTCAGTTCAGGACCCCCATCACTGTGCGTCTCATCAGGGTTCTCGATTGGATCACCTACGACGGCTGGGCCTGGATCGACTGTTATCAGCTCAACAACAAGGGTGACGCCATCGAACGACGTGAGCTGTACCTGATGCCCGAGCGGGTGCAGGTGCTGTCGCGTCCATCACCCAGGCCCGCTGCCGCCAAACGGTAATGTGGACCGTCATGGCCACCAGCGTTGACGTGCGTCGGGACCTAGCCGGCCTCGCCGACCCACGTCGAGCCGAGGCGTCGAGCCGGTTCCTGCAGATGGTTCCCGGCGGGTACGGCGAGGGCGACAGGGCTCTCGGTGTCTCCGTGCCCGACCAACGCAGGGTGGCCGCCCGGTACTGGCGCGACCTCTCGCTCGCCGAGACGACGAGGTTGCTCACCGACGGCGCACACGAGGAGCGGCTGACCTCGCTGCTCATCCTGGTGCGGAAGTTCACCAAGGGCGACGAGCGGGAACGGGGTCAGGTCTTCGACACCGTTCTGGCCAACACCGGCCGCATCAACAACTGGGACCTGGTGGACTCGTCCGCTCCGTACATCGTCGGCCCCTGGCTGATCGGCAGGGACCGGACTGTCCTCGATCGGTTGGCCGAGTCGAGCCTGGTGTGGGATCGGCGCATCGCCGTCATGGCGACCTTCGCCTTCATCAAGGCCGGGGACTTCGAGTGGACCTTCCGAATCGGCGACCAACTCCTGCACGACCCGCACGACCTCGTCCGCAAGGCGGTGGGCTGGATGCTGCGTGAGGTGGGCAACCGGGACAGAGCGGCGGAGGAGGAGTTCCTCGCCCGCCGCTACCGGGTCATGCCACGGGTCATGCTGCGGTACGCGATCGAGAAGTTCGAACCGCAGCGTCGCCGCGCCTACCTGTCCGGCGTCCTCTAGACGACCGGCTCAGCCGGTGGGATCGGGAAGTTCCGGTTGAAGACGTTGTCCGGGTCGTACGTGGCCTTGATGGCGCGCAGCCGGCCGAGGGTGGGCTCGGGCCAGGCGTCCAGCAGTCGAGCCGGATCGGTGTCGCTCTCGAAGCTGAGATACAGGCCGTCGAGGTGCCCGTACAACTCGGCCCAGTGCTTGTCGAGGTGGGGTCTGCGGTCCGGGACCGTGGCGGCGAGCACCGAGAAGTTCTGCTCCCGGTGCGGGTACGCGGTCGCGTCGCGGGCTACGTCGTTGACCGCCCCGCCGACGGACCGGAGCTGCATGATCATCACATCGCCGGAATGGATCATGTTCTCCATCAGATCGGCGGCCTGCGGATTGACGTGGTGCAACAGGCCGCTGCGGGTGTCGCGCAGCCCCTGCCCCCGATGCTGGTTGCCGGGCGGCACGACGATCGCCGGGTACGGCGCGAGCTGCGCCTGCTGATCGAGGATCGGCCCGATCTCCAGGAACGGGCTCAGGGCGGACTGCGCCGCCTCGATGTCGTCATCGGCGTAGACGAGCGTGACCTGGGCAGCCGGTGGGCTGCCACGGCGAGCGGGAAAGAGGGAGAGGAAGCTTGTCAGCTCCCGTGGCGCGTCCTCGACGAGCTGGCCCCACCGGCGCAGTAGTTGGGCGGTGTCGGTCGCGTCCACGGCGAGTTGGGCGTAGACGACGTTGTCGACCTCGTACGCCTCCAGCTCTATTGCGGTGACCACACCGAAGTTCCCACCGGCGCCCCGGATGGCCCAGAACAGGTCGGGGTGGTGCTCGTCGTCGACGCGGAGCAGGCAGCCATCCGCGGTGACGATCTCGGCGGCGACGACGTGGTCGATGGTCAGGCCGTGCTTGCGCGCCAGAAATCCGATCCCGGCGGTGGTGGCGAGACCACCGACGCCCACGTCCCCGTAGTCGCCCGAGCTCATGGCCAGGCCGTACGGGGCGAGCGCCTGGGCCACGTCACCCCACCGGGCCCCCGGCTCCAGCCGTACCCGGCGGGTCGTCCGGTCCAGCACCTCGGCCTTGTTCATCCTCGACATGTCGATGACAACTCCCCCATCGTTCGTCGACCGGCCGCTGATGCCGTGCCCGCCGCTGCGCACCGACAGCGGGACGTTCTGCGTCCGGGCGTACGACACGGCGTCGACCACCTCGGCGGCGTTCTGCGGACGGATCACCAGGGCCGGCGATCCGTGCCAGCTGTAGGTGTGGCGCACGCGCTCGTACTCCCGGTCACCGGGCTCGACGGACCTGGTGGCCAACGACGTGGGCAGCGCGTCGTAGTCGAGGCCCGGCTGCCGCTCGGCCAGCGCGACGCTCGTGCGGACCGGCCCGGTGCCGACCTCACCCCCGGTGCGCTCCTTGGCGACCGCCTCTCGCAGCGCGGGGGCGATCTCCTGCCCGAGGGTCTGGATGAGGCGTGGGTCGTCGCGCCCGATCAGGAAGGTGCTGAATCCCTCCTCGATGACCAGCGGAAGGAGCTGGTCGACCCACTGCTCGGCAGGCCCCTGGAGGAAGCCGCGGCTACGCGACGAGACGTCGACAGTGAACAGGTTGAGCAGCCGTCGGATCTCCCGGGGCTCGCGGCCCGCGGCGATGGCCGCCTCGTCGATGAGCCGGTTGGCGGTCACCCGGTCCGGAGATCGCAGGTATTCCAGCGTCGGCAGCCAGCCGTTGGCCTTCTGGCCGGTCAGGGCCAGCATCTTCGGCTGGTACGCGCCGAGCCAGATGTCGATGTCATGTGCCGGCTTCGGGCCGCGCTGCATGCCGGGTACCGGGTAGTACTCCCCGTCCAGCCGCAGCGGTCCGTCGGCGGTGTCGTCCCAGACCCCGCGCAGGACGTCGACAGCCTCCCGCAGGGCCGTGACTCCCTGCCCGGCGGTCAGCCGACGCGCCCCCATGCCCTCGATCCCGTCCCAGAACGCGCCAGCGCCGAGACCGAGGTCGAACCGGCCGTGCGACAACCGGTCCAGGCTCGCGGCGGCCCGGGCCAACACTGCCGGCGGTCGCAGCGGCAGGCTGAGGACGTTCCCGGAGATCCGGAGTCGCTGTGTGCGGGCGGCGACCCAACTCAGCAGGGTCCAGGTGTCGAGGAACTCCGGGTTGTACGGGTGGTCCTGAAAGGTGACCAGGTCCAGCCCTGCCGCCTCGGTCAGCTCGGCCAGCGCCACCACCTGATCCGGGTCGTGCACGCTGGGTGTCAGGAACGACCCAAACCGGAGTTCGTGCCCGTAGTCCGACATTGCTTTCACCATCCACGCGATCGTTTGATCAACCTATCATGTTCTGCACCTATCGTTTGTCAGACAACCTATCTTCGCCGCCAATCATTCCTGGGCTGCCGCGATGTCGGATGATGATCAACGCGCCGGCCACTAGCATCGGGACATGTCCGTGACCGATCCCTGCGAGCTGCCGGCCGACCGCAGGCGCGGCTCGAACTTCGGCTGGTCTCTGGGCATGGTGCTGCGCCGCTGGCACGAACACGTCGAGGAGCTACTGCGGGACCTGCCGCACGGCAGTCGGGGCTACCACATCCTGGCCGTCGTCGTGCACGAGGAGGTGCCCACGCAGGGCGCCCTGGCCGCCCGCCTGGCCATCGACCGCAGCGTTCTGACGTACGTCATCGACGACCTGGAGAACGCCGGCCTCATCGAGCGTCAGCGTGATCCCCAGGACCGGCGCGCCCGACGGATCGTGGCCACCGAGCGCGGACGTCAGACACTCGCCGAGGCCGAGCGGCGGGTCGCCCACGCCGAGGACCACGTGCTGGGCGGGCTACCCGAGGAGCAGCGCGAGGTCTTTCGCGACCTCGCCGACCGCGCCGCCGAGGCGATCCACGCCGCCGCCCCCGCCACAGACCCCTGCGTGGCCGTGCGGAGCGTCCTTCCTCCGTCCGACTGAGAGCGTCAGCGCTTGCGGCCCACCCCGCCGAAGGCGTCGATGTCGACACGCGTGTCGACCGCGTCGTCGGGTCGCCACTGCGGGCACGGCACAACCCCGGGCTCGACCAGCTCCAGGCCGTCGAAGAAGCCGGCGATCTCGTCGGGCGAGCGCAGAGTGTACGGAGTAGCGCCGCTGTCGTTGTAGTCGTCCTGCGCCTGCTGAATCGTGGCCCATGACGCCACTGAGGATGAGACCGATCGGCTGCGCGAAGTCGAGCGTCTTGCCGGCCTCGGCGATCACCGCAGCCGGGTCGTGCAGGTCGCCGTCGATGTAGGCGGTCCTGCCCTCGGCGGTGCCGACCAGCAACGCCCGAGCGTGCACCAGCACCAGCGGGTCGCTGTCGACGTAGACGATCCGGGCGTCCGGCGCGATCCGTTGCACCACCTCGTGGGTGTTGATAGCGGTCGGCAGCCCGGTGCCGACGTCGAGGAACTGGCGGATGCCCGCCTCGGCGGCGAGAAACATGATCGAGCGGACCAGGAACTGCCGGGAGGCCCGGGCCACGTCGACGACGCCGGGGAAGACCTGCCGGTACTGGTCCCCGGCCTCGCGGTCGACAGCGAAGTTGTCCTTGCCACCGAGCCAGTAGTTCCAGATCCGCGCCGAATGCGGCCGAAGATTCGCACCACACCGGTCACGTCCCTCCCGCGAGGGAGTGACGTCCCCTGTCAGCGGGGTCCCCCCACTGCGGGCCCCCAGCAGGATCGGTGCATGACGACATCGACACCGATCGTCGGTCGGACCGTCCACGGCCTGACGTACGCAGTGCTCGGCTGGGCCGTGGCATACGGGGGCGTGCGTCTGGCGTGGACGGTCGGCGAGACTCCGCAGTTCGGGCGGCTCGGGTTGGACCTGCTCGGCTTCACCGGCTGGTGGTCGGTGGCGTTGTGCGCGGCCGGCGGCGTGCTGGCGGTTGCCCTGGACCGGGTGGCGACCTGGCGGCCGGCGCTCGCGGGGCTCGCCTGGACGGTCGCCGGGGCCCTCGTCGCGGCGGCGGCGATCCTGCTGCCGGAGCTGGTGGGTTTCCTGCTGCTCACCGTCGGCCCGTTCTTCGACCCACTGGCGTTCGCGAGCCGGCTCGCTTGTGTCACCGGGGCGGTCCTGCTCGGTCTGGCCACCGCCCGCTATCAGCGGCGCACCCGCGGCGACTGCCCGGACTGCTGCCGGACGGTCCGACCGGGTGCGCGACGCGCGGCGCCCGCGCGGTGGGCACGCTGGGCCGCGTGGGCAGCGGTGGGCGGTCTCGTGACCCGCTTCGCCGCCCAATTCGTGGTGGGGTTCGACCGCGTCGACCAGAGCGCCACCCTGCTCGGGTTGGAGATCGGCCTGGTGCTGGCCGGAGTGCTGTTGCCGTTGGCGCTGGTGCACCACTGGGGTGCGGTCTGGCCGGGGTGGGTGCCGCTGCTCGCCGGCCGCACGATTCCTCGTCCGCTGCTGCTGGTGCCCGGCTTCGGGCTCGGCGCGGGCATCGTGGCCTACTTCGGGATGGGGATGGTGCAGGTGTCGTCGGGCTCGCACAGCGAGTTCTCCGACGCGTTCCTGTGGGTGGCGATGTCGGCGTACCTCGTCATGGGGTTGGGTCTGCTCGTCGGGTCCACCGACTACCACCTGCGCACTCGCCGACAGTGCGGCACCTGCGGCCGGTGACGGCAGCACTGGCTACGGGCCGAACGCATTGACAGGATTCGTTATACGAATTAGCTTTCTGGAACCGGGCACCTGGGAGCGCTCCCAATTCATCCACCTCCCACACCATCACTGAAACTCGCCGCAGACGAGCCCTCCCGAGCCGTGGACACCACCACCACCAGTTCAGGAGGAGTTTCATGAAACGAAGAAGAGTGACGAACACCGCCCTGGTGTCGGCCGGCACCGTCCTGCTGGCAACTGCGGCGGTCGCCGTGGCGATGCCGGCGGGGGCCGCGGCCGCCGGCTGCGGGGTGAACTACGGCGTGTCGTCGCAGTGGCAGGGAGGATTCGGCGCCAGCGTCAGCATCACCAATCTGGGTGACGCGGTGACGAGTTGGACGTTGGCCTGGAATTACAGCGCCGGTCAGACCGTCACGCAGGCCTGGAACACCACGCTGACCCAGAGCGGCACCGCCGTCACCGCCAAGAACGTCAGCTACAACGGGGCGATCGCGACCAACGGGACGGTGTCGTTCGGTTTCAATGGCGCGTGGGCCGGCAGCAACCCCGCTCCGACCACCTTCGTTCTGAACGGGGTGGGCTGCACCGGTGGCACCGAGCCGACGCCGCCGCCTACCACCAGCCCACCGCCGACGGATCCGCCGCCGACCACCCCGCCGCCGACCGGGCCGGCGGACATCACGGTGAACAGCGCGACCAGATACCAGACCGTCGACGGGTTCGGGGCCGCGCAGTCGATCTGGGGTAGCGCCTGGTCGACGACGGACACGCAGACGCTGGTGGGGATGGGCGCCAACCAGTTGGGGTTGTCCATCGTGCGGACCGGCCTGTCGCCGGAGTCCAGCGAGTGGGCGACGCACGTGAACTCGCTGAAGACGGCGAAGTCGTACGGGTCGAACGTGAAGATCCTCGCGTCGCCGTGGACCGCGCCGGCGGCGTGGAAGACCAACAACAGCCGGGTCAACGGCGGCAAGCTGAAGACCGACTACTACGACGACTACGCCAACCACCTGAACAGCTACGTGCAGTACATGCGTGGCCAGGGCGTGCCCGTCGACGTCACCTCGGTGCAGAACGAGCCCGACTGGCACCCGGACTACGACTCGATGGACTGGAGCGGCACCGAGCTACGCACCTTCGTGCGCGAGCAGGGCACCAAGGTACAGAACACCAAGCTGATGGTCGCCGAGGCGGTGAACCTCAACTACAACTTCACCGATCCGACCCTCAACGACTCGGCCGCCCGCACCAACATCGGCTACATCGGCGGGCACCTGTACGGCACCGAGGACTCGGGCCGGCTGCGCCCGTACTCCCTGGCCCAGCAGTACAACAAGCCGGTGTGGATGACCGAGTGGAACCTGCACGCCGCCGACGGCGGCGGCTCCAACATCTGGGGCAACCCCGCCAACGCGGCGGTCTGGAACGAAACCCTCGACGACATCATGCGCACCGTACACAAGTCGATGGAGGCCAACTGGAACGCCTACATCTGGTGGTACGGCAAGCGCTTCTACTCCTTCATCGGTGACGGCGAAGCAGCGTTCGGCACCGTCGCTGGCGCCCCGCTCAAGCGCGGGTACGCCTTCTCGCAGTACGCAAAGTACGTCCGCCCCGGTTATCAGCGAGTCGCCCTGACGAAGAGCTCGAAGGCCTCACCGCTGGAGGTGACCGCCTACCAGGGCGACGGGAAGATCACCCTCGTGATCCTCAACCGCTCGAACAGCGCGGTCAACAACGCCGTGATCCAGGCCCCGCAGAACGTCACCCGGGCCGAGCACTACCTCACCTCGCAGAACGCCAACGCGGCAAGCCAACCGACAAGCGTGAACGGCGGTCAGGCCACCATCAACGTCGGCGCACGCAGCATCTCCACCCTCGTGTTCACCCTCTGAACACCTCGTTCGGCCCACGTACGACCGACGTAGCGGGAGCCCCGGCCACACGCCGGGGCTCCCGCCCGTTCGCGGAGTTCGTCGCTCACGTGCCCGACCGGGTCGGCGGCGCCGTGCTCTGCCGCACCACGAGCTTGGGGATGACAAGTGGCAGGCGCTGCGGCACCGTGTCGTCGATGGCCTGGGTGACGGCCGTGATGGCCCGTCGACCGACCGCGTCGAAATCCTGCTGGATCGTCGTCAACGGCGGAATGAGGTAGGGCGCCTCGGGGACGTCGTCGAATCCGACGACGGAGACGTCCTGTGGCACCCGCCGCCCGCGTTCGTGCAGCGCGCGCAGCACGCCGATGGCCATCTGGTCGTTGGCGGCGAACACCGCGGTGGCCCTGTGCATCGCACCGACCCGCAGCCCCGCGACGTAGCCGCTGTGCGCCCTCCAGTCGCCCTCGACCGGCTCCGGCGGGCGTAGGCCCGCCGCACTCATCGCCTGACGCCACCCTTCCAGGCGGGCGCGGGCCTCCGCCCAGTTGAGTGGGCCGCTCACATGCACGATCTCCCGATGTCCGAGGTCGAGGAGGTGCTCGGTGGCCATCCGGGCGCCGAGCACCTGGTCGACGCCGACGGTCACGCTGGCCCGGGACAGGTCGCCCTCGACGACGACGAAGGGGACACCCGAGCGCGTCATCCGCACCACCTCGAGAGCCTCGTCATTACCGGCGATCATCACGACGCCCTCCACGCCGACGCGCATGAGGTGTTCGGTGGCGTCGCTGAGGGCGCGTACCGTCACCTCGGAGAGGCTCACCGACGTGGCGAAGTAGCCGGCCGCGCGGGCGGCGTCCTCGACGCTGCGATGGATGCTCGTCGGACCGAACAGCGTCCTGGCCGTGCCGATGATGCCGATCATCCCGGACCGTCCACGGACCAGAGCGCGGGCGGCCGTGTTGGGGCGGTAGTCGAGTCGTCGGATGGCCTCGAGGACCCGCTCCCGCGTCTCGCGCCTGATGCTCGGCGCCCCGTTGATGACCCGGGACACCGTCTGGTGTGACACGCCCGCCAGGCGAGCGACGTCGGCCATGACCGGTGGCCGGTCGGCCGCTGTCACAGCGGCCTTTGCGTGAACTCGCACTGGCGGGCCGTCCGTTCTTCCATGGGATCAGTTCCTCGTGGGCGTCGTCCGAACGTGACCGTCAGTGTGAGTGACGGGGCACCGCGCTGCCGCTGCCACCGACGAGGAAGTCGAGGTCCGCGCCGCTGTCGGCCTGCAGGACGTGCTCGCTGTACAGCCGTACCCAACCACGGTCGGCCACCGGCTTCGGAGGCTGCCAGGCGGCGCGGCGTTGGGCGAGTTCCGCGTCGTCGACCAGGAGGTCCAGGCGGCGCGTCGGGACATCGACGGTGACCAGGTCACCGGTGCGGACCAGCGCGAGCGGGCCGCCCACGGACGCCTCCGGCGCCACGTGCAGGATGCAGGTGCCGTAGCCGGTGCCGCTCATCCGAGCGTCGGAGATCCGCACCATGTCCGTGATGCCGTCGGCGAGCAGCCGCTGTGGCATGGGCACGTTGCCCACCTCGGGGAAGCCGGGGTAGCCCCGCGGTCCGGCGTTGCGCACGACGATCACCGTTTCGGGGGTGACGTCGAGGTCCGGGTCGTCGGCGGCGACGACGTAGTCCTCGATGCGGTCGAAGACGAGCGCCGGGCCGGTGTGCGTGAGGAGGTGGGCGGAGGCGGCGGAGACCTTCAACACCGCCCCGGACGGCGCGAGCGACCCGCGCAGCACCACGGTGCCCGAGCCGGCGGGCTGGAACGGCTCCTCCATGGTGCCGATGACGTCCCGGTTCCAGCACTGGGCGCCGTCGACGTTGTCCGCCACGCTCCTGCCGCTGACCGTGACGTGGTCCATGTGCAGCAGCGGGGCGAGTTCCTTCATCACCGCCGGAAGACCGCCCGCGTACGCGAAGTCCTCCATCAGGTACTTCCCGGACGGCATGAGGTTGACGAGCATGGGCACGTCGGCGGTGAGGATGTCGAAGTCCTCAAGCGACAGGGGCACGCCGAGGCGTCCGGCGATCGCGAGCAGGTGTACGACAGCGTTCGTGGAACCGCCGATCGCGGCGTTGACCCGGACGGCGTTCTCGAACGCCTGCCTGGTGAGCACCGAGGACAACCGTTGGTCCTGTTCGACCATGGCGACGATCCGACGTCCGGCGGCGTGCGCGAGCGCGTACCGTCGGGAGTCGACAGCCGGCACGGCGGCCGCCCCCGGCAGCTGCACGCCCAGGGCCTCGGTCACGCAGGCCATCGTGGAGGCCGTACCCATTGTCATGCAGTGACCCCGGCTGCGGGACATGCCGACCTCCGCCTCGGAGCAGTCGGCGGCGGTCATCCGACCGGCCCGCATCTCCTCGGTGAAACGCCAGACGACAGTGCCCGAGCCGATGTCCTGGCCGCGGAACTTGCCGTTGAGCATCGGGCCGCCGGTCATCATCAGGGTCGGCAGGTCGACGCTCGCCGCTCCCATCAGCAGGCCGGGGGTCGTCTTGTCACAGCCGGAGAGCAGGACCACCCCGTCCAGCGGATTGGCGCGGACGGACTCCTCCAGCTCCATCGCCAGCAGGTTGCGGTAGAGCATGGTCGTGGGGCGCATCAGCGGCTCGCCCAGACTCATCGCCGGGAACTCCAGCGGCAGGCCCCCGCTCTCCCACACGCCCCGCTTCACCGACTCGGCCAGGTCGCGCAGGTGGGCGTTGCAGGGTGTCAGCTCCGACCAGGTGGTGGCGATGCCGATCACCGGGCGACCGTCGAAGACGTCGTCCGCGAACCCCTGGTTGCGCATCCAGGATCGATGGATGAACCCGTTGCGGCCTTCCGCACCGAACCACTGCCCGCTGCGCAACGGTCGATTCGTCGTCGACATCAGCACACCTCTCTGTCATCCGTCCGGCCGCGTCCTGCGCGGCAGCGATCAATGCCCGTGTGGTGGATTGGCTGGTAGCGCCGGTGCGCCCTACCGGAGACCTCCGACGGACAGGCCGCCGCGCCAGTGTCGTTGGAGGCTGAAGAACGCGATGATCAGTGGGATCACGGACACCAGGGAGCCCAGGATGATGAGGCTCCACAGCGACGTGCCGCCCGAGTTGTTCGCCGACGCGATCCCCTGCCAGAGGCCGAGCCCGACGGTGACGGGGAAGAGCCGGTTGTCGGAGAGCATGGCCAGCGGCAGGAAGTAGTTGTTCCAGGAGGCCACGGCCGACAGCAGCAGCACGGTGACCACTGCGGAACGCATCAGCGGAAGGGCGATCTGGATGAACGTCCGTATCTCGCCCGCGCCGTCGACCCGCGCCGCGTCCAGGAGTTCGTCGGGCACCGCGTCGCGCGCGTACACGTGCATCAGGTAGACGCCGAACGGGTTGAGCAGCGACGGGAGGATCACCGCCCAGACCGTGTTCGTCAGGCCGAGCCGGGAGAACATGATGAAGGTCGGGATGACCAGGGCGGTGGCGGGCACCATCAGCGCGCCGAGCACGACGGCGAAGCTGAAGCGTCGGGCGGCGAACCGGTACTTGGCGAACCCGTAGCCGGCCATGACCGCCAGGATCGTGGCGCCGACCCCGCCGGCGATGGCGTACAACGTGGAGTTGAGGATCCACCGGAGGTAGATGCCACCGTCGTAGGTGAAGAGCTGCCTGAGGTTACCGAGGTAGTCGATCTGGTCGGTGAACCAGAGGGTGTTGCCGCCGCCGAACAGGCCCGGCGCGTCCTTGGAGCTGTTGACGATGACCCACCAGAACGGTACGAGGAAATAGATCACCAGGAAGCCGAGGAGGATCTGCAGAGGGAGATAGCGCTGCGGTCGGCGGGCGCCTGCGCGGACGCTGCTGTGGTCGGTCATCAGAGGAAGCTCCTCCGCTTGCGGGTGAAGAACAGGAAGGCGTACACGCAGATGAACACGATCCCGCCGAGGGCGAAGGAGATCGCGGACCCGTAGTTGAAGTTGGCCAGCGAGAACGCCTGCTGGTAGGCGTACATGTTCGGGGTGAAGTCCGAGCCGATGGTGCCCGCGGCGAGGTATCGCAGGATCTGCGGTTCGTTGAAGAACTGCAGGGTGCCGATGAGCGAGAAGACCAGGATCAGGATCAGGGCGGGCGCGATCAGCGGGATCTTGATCCGCGTCGCGATCTGCCAGCGCCCGGCGCCATCCATCCGGGCCGCCTCGTAGAGCGTCGGGTCGACGCCCTGCAACGCCGCATACAGGATGATCATGTAGTAGCCGGCCCACTGCCAGGTGACGACGTTGAGCAGCCCGTAGAAGATCAGGTCGCTGCCCAGGAAGTCGGGTGCGGTGGCACCGAACAGCCCGAATATGTCGGTCAGCGGCCCGAAGCCCCTGCTGTAGAGGAACCCCCACATCACGGCCCCGATGACTGTGGGGATCGCGTACGGAAGGAAGATCATGAGGCGGGAGAAGCGGGCGAACACTGTGGTGACCGAGTCCAGGATGAGGGCCAACGCGAGCGCGAGGATGATCTGCAGCGGGATCGAGACGAGCGAGAAGCGGATGACGAACCACGCACCGGACAGGAAGCTCGGGTCGGTGAACGCCTTCACGTAGTTGTCGAAGAGAACGAAGCTGGTGCCGCCGATCAGCTTCTTCTGAAAGAGACTGAGGTACAACGCGTACGCCAGCGGCGCGATGAGGAACGCCAGGAACACCACCCCGAATGGCCCGACGAAGAGCCACCCCATCAGGTGTTCGCGGAGGTGCACCTTGCCACGGATCTTGCGCGTCTCAGGCTGAGTACGCGGTGCGCGCTTCTCGGTCAGGGATGTCATCTTGGTCTCCGGGACGTGGACGCTGAGGGGTGGAGGGTGGGCCCGCCGACCGGTGCCGGCGCGGCCCACCCATCCGGTCACTGAACTGTGAAACCTTGTTCCTTGGCGTACTTCGCCACGTCCTCCTGGAGCCGGTCGGCAGCCTGCGAACCGGTGACGGAGCCCTTGATGATCTCGCTGACCTGTTTCTCCATGGCGTCGAGGTAGTACTGGCCGAACGGGGCGTACGCGACGCCCTTGTAGGCGTCGGCGGCGGGAAGGTAGACCTCCTTGTTCGCCTGCTGACCGTTGAAGAACGCCACCTTCAGGTCGACGAGCGCCGGGTCCTTGAGCGCCGTGAGGTTCAGCGGGAAGATGATCTGGTTGGTCCAGCCGTCGGTGAGCGACTCCTTGTCGGCGTAGAGCCCGTAGGCGACCTTCGCGGCCAGTTCCGGCTTCTTCGCCTGCTTGGTCACCGAGAAGGCCGACCCACCCCAGTTCACCTGCACCGGGTTGGCCGGATCCCACTGCGGCAGCGGCGCGACCGCGAACTTGCCGGTGTCCTGACCCTTACCGACACCCGCGCCGGTGAGGTAGCCGGGCGCCCACGCCGCCGAGATGTACGTCGCGTAGTTGCCGTTGATCACGCCGGAGATGTACTCCGGGACGAACTGGTTCTGCGTACCGACCAGGCCCTTCTTGGCGAGGCCGCCCCAGTAGTCCAGGACGTCCTTGGACGCCTGGTCGTTGAGCTTCACGCCGATCGCCTTCGGCTGCGCCGGGTCATAGGTGAAGGGCGAGGCGCCCTTCTGGATCTGCAGCGCCATGGTGAGCGCCGGGACGTTCGCGCCGAGGTCCCCGAACAGCGGGCCGCCGGCGTCCTTCACCTTCTGCGCGGCCTGCTCGTACTCGGCCCAGGTCTTCGGCGGCGTGATCTTGTACTTGTCGAAGATGTCCTTCCGGTAGATCATCGCCACCGGGCCGCCGTCGACAGGTACGCCGTAGACCTGGTCGCCGACCGACACGTCCTTCCAGGCGCCCTCGCTGTAGTTGGCCTTGACGGCGTCGAAGCCGTACTGCTTGATGTCGACCAGCGCGCCCTGGATCTGGAAGGTCGGGATCCGGTCCGCCTCGACCATGATCACGTCAGGCGCGCCGGTGCCCGCCGAGATGGCGGTCTGGAACTTGTCGTACTCGTCGCCGCCCTGGCCGACGTTGGTCCAGCAGACCTGCACGTCGTCGTGCTGCTTGTTGAAGTTGTCGACCACGAGCTGGGTGTTGGGGTACCAGCCCCACATCGTCACGACCGGCACGTTCTGCTTGGTGATGGTGTTCGTGCAATTGCTCGCGTCACTGCCGCCGTCGTCCGAGGAGCAGGCGACGAGGCCGCTCCCCGCCGCGAGCATGGCTACCGTGGCGAGTATCCGTCTTCTCTTCATTGAGATGGTTCCCTTCGGCGATGGCGGTGCACAGCATCCATCCGCTGGCGGGCGCCACCGGGGCAGGAAGACCTGCTCCCGGTGGCGTCGCCGGCGAAGGCTCCTAGCGCTTGAACAGACGGGGCGCCAGGTCGATGAGGTTCTTCTGCCACACGTCCCAGCCGTGCGGCCCGGGGGTGACCCCGTCGAACTCGTAGCGGATTCCGAGGTTGTTCAACGTGGTCAGCGATGCCATGAAGCTCGGGTACACGAAGTCGGTCTGGTCACCGACGTACAGGCGCAGCATCTTGGTGCCGTTGTTGATCGCCTCCACGTCGACGCCGGTGCCGCTGCCGAACCCGGCCGAGAACGCGGCGACGTAGGCGAACTCGCCCGGGTATGCCTTCAGCACCCCGAACGCCTGCCCGCCGCCCATCGACAGGCCGGCGAGGGCCTGCTGGGACGGATCGCTGGAGATGTGGTAGCGGGCACGGGCCGTCGGAACGATGTTCTCCCGCAACTCGCTGTTGAAGTTCGACGAGTTGCCGTTGCCCATCACGACGACCATCGGCGTGAGGTCGCCGTCGAGGAACTGATTGTCGAGGATCTGCTTGGCGCGGCCCATCTCGACCCAGTCCGTGTAGTTCTGGCCGCCGCCGTGCTGGAGGTAGAGAACGGGGTACGGCTGTGCCCGGTTCGGGTCGTACCCCGGTGGGGTCCACACCAGTGCGGTGCGGTCCTGGCCGGCCACCGTGCTGGTGTAGGTCATGCTCTCGACCTTCCCGCCACGACCGGCGGGTACGTCCGACAGCAGTCGGGCACCCGGCCCCGGGATGAGGAAGGTGCTCCACATCGGCTCGGTGGTGACGGTCGTCGGGTTCGAGGCGTCCTTGACCGCGACCCGGTCCACGATCAGCCGGTAGTAGTAGAACCAGGGCTTCAGTGGGCCCACTGTCGCCCGCCACCGGTCGCCGTCGCGGGTCAGTGGCAGTCGCAGCCAACTGCCGCCCGGCGCGACGTTCGCCCAGACCGTGACGTGCTGAGCGTCCTTGAAGGCCGTGGTGGTCTCGAAGGTGACGAACCCGTCCTCGGTGACGAAGGGCGTCGGGGTGGTGCCGGCCGGCGGCGGGGTGAACTCCCGCTTCAGCGGCTGGTGACCGGGGCTCGGCCCGTGGTCCCGCACGTGACCGAACAGTCGCGGCAGGAAGTCGACCAGGTTCTCCTGCCAGCTGGTCCAGTTCGCGCCGCCGTCCGGGTTGACCCCGTCGAACTCGAACCGGACGTCGGCTCGGTCCAACGCCTTCGTCAGCCGGTAGGTGGTGCTGTACGCGGGATCGGTGACGTTGCCCGTGTACAGGCGCAGCAGCTTGACGCCGCGGTTGATCGCCTTGGCGTCCTTCCGGTCGATCGCCGGAGCCGACGTGCCCGAGAACGAACCGACGTAACCGAACTGGCCCGGCTTGGTGAGCGCGGCCCGCAGTGCCTGCGTGCCACCGTCGGCCACGCCCGCGATCGCCTGGTGCGCCGGGTCGCGAAGGACCCGGTAGTTGTCGGCAACCGCCTTGCGGAGGTCCTTCAACTCCTTGTCGTCCGAGGCGTTGGCGTTGTTGAGCACCACCACCATCGGGCTCACGGCGCGCGCGGCCGACAGGTTGTCGAGGATCTGCTTGGATCGACCGAGGTCGAGCCAGTCGGTGGCGGCAACACCGTCACCCGACTGCAGGAAGAGCGCCGGGTAACCCTTCGGGCCCTTGGCCGCGTAACCCGGTGGCGTCCAGACCAGGGCCGAGCGCTGCGCGTTCCTGGTCCGATAGGTCAGCGTCTCGATCTTTCCGCCAGTGCCCGACGGCGCGTCGACCAGCCATCGCGCCGAGTCACCCGCGACGAGGAAGGTGCTCAGGAGCGGGTTGGACGCGACACTCGTGCTGTTCGTCGGGTCCTTGATGGTCTTGGTATCGTCTGCGGTGAGCTGGTAGCTGTACAGACCGGGCTCCAGCGCGCCGAGAACACCCGACCAGGCGTCACCTCGGCGGGTCAGACCGAACTCCGCCCAGCTGGCTGACGGGCCGAAGTTTCCCTCGACGACGACCTGCGAGACGGTGCCCAGCTTCTCCTGGACGTACGCCGCCGGGACGGTGAACGTGGCGTAGCGGTCTGCGGAGACGTCCAGCCACGGCGTGTCCGCCGCCGCCGGTTGGGGGGCGAGGAGAACCGCCGCGGTGGCGATGACGCCGGCGGTGAACGCTGCCGCGAGCCGCCGGCGCACGCCCAGACGGCGTAAACGCCCATGATACTGTTCGGTAGTCACACTCCACTCCTTTCAATGCGCCGGCAGCGGATGCGACCCGACTGACCGGCTCAGTTCAACTGTGGATCTGGCCGTGTGTGCTGCGTGCACCTCCTTCAGGCTGCTGCCACGGTCTTCGGTGGTGCGGTCGAGTTGCGCACGACGAGGCTGGTCGGAAGCACGATCTGACTCGGCTCGTCCCACTCGCCGGTCACCAGTGACTTCAGCATCCGCGCGGCCTCGTACCCGAGCTGATACATCGACTGGTCCACTGTGGTCAGACCCGGCTGGGTCAACGCCGACTCGGGGATGTTGTCGAACCCGACGACGGACAGGTCTCCCGGCACGGAGAACCCCAACTCCCTGGCGACCTCCAGAACCTTGAGGGCCATCCCGTCGCTCGCCGCGAAGATCGCCGACGGCGGGTCCGGTCGTTGCAGCAGGACGCGCGCCAGCGGAGTCGCCGACTCGGGGTTGAAATCCCCTCGGCCGATCAGCGTCGGGTCGACCGGGATGCCGGCGGTGGTCAGCGCGGCGCGGTAGCCCTCCTCCCGCGACCAGGCCGAGGCCAGGCTGTCGCGGCCGGCGATGAACCCGATGCGCCGATGGCCCAGGCCGAGCAGGTGCTCGACGGCGGTGGTGGCGCCAGCGAGGTTGTCGGAGATCACCGAGGGTGCCGTCGAGCCCCGCACCGGGTCGATGGCCACGACCGGCGTCCGGGTCCGGAAATCACCCCAGGGCGTGACGACGATGCAGCCGTCGGTGAGGGTGCCCGACAGCCGGGTCAGGTGCCGCTGCTCCCAACCCTCCGAGTACGACCCGTAGAGGTCACTGTTGGCGTAGATGATCAGATCGAAGCCCGAGCGGCTCAGCGCCTTCATCACGCCCTTGAGCACCTCTGCCGTGTACGACTGGAAGCTGTGCGCCACGAGGCCCAGAACGTTGGTGCGGCTGCGTCGAAGGCTGGTGGCCACCAGGCTCGACTCGTAGCCGAGCTGCTCGATGGCGGAGCGCACCTGAGCGACAGTGCGAGCGCTGACGCCGTAATGCCCGTTGACGACACGCGAGACGGTGGCCGTGGAAACGCCGGCAGCTCGGGCGACATCACTCATTGTTACCGGCGCATTGACTTCAATCATGCGGCTCTCTCTGGACTGCAATCGTTATCGGTTACGTTTCCAGGATGTTGCCAACGTAACCGAGAACGATTACGAACACAAGACCTCTTCACCCTTAGTCAACTGCCAGGAAGAAGGTCCTAACCGGATGCTCGCAAGGGCGCGGTTGATCCTCGGATGCCGTTGCGAATAACGCAATCGGCGGCCTCCTCCGGCGATCGAAGTGGAGTCCCGTTTTCCGCGCCGGTTCTACCCGTTGACAACAGGACGGCACACTCCGTCAAGAACCATTCCGCGACCCGGGTGAACGATCACAGCTGCCGAACTTCGGCGGTCCCGGAAAAGACCTTCGGCGTCGGCCGGTCCGGGTCGGCGGTGATCACAAAGGTGCCGGCGTGGGTATGGTCGGCAGCCGAGAAGCCGACGTACACCTCGATCTGCCCGGCCTCCACCGCGTAGGCCATGCTCCGGTCGTAGAAACCGAGCTGGCCCGTGGGGAGCGCGAACCGCACCGATACCCGCTGACCGGGGGCCGCCGCGACGCGGGCGAAGGCCTTCAACTCCAGCACCGGCCGGGTGATCGTGGCCTGCGGGTCGCGGACGTAGAGCTGCACGACCTGCTCCCCCGCCCGGTCTCCGGTGTTGGTGACCGTGACCTCGACCCCGACGCTGTCCCCGGCGCGGACCTCGGCGCTCTCCACCGCGGCGTCGTCGACGGCGAAGGAGGTGTACCCGAGGCCGTGACCGAAGACGTATCGCGGGGCGACCGGCGAGTCCACGTAGTCGCCGTGCCAGTGTGACCGCCCGCCGGACACCTTGTGGCCGTAGAAGACGGGTATCTGGCCCACGCCACGGGGGTACGAGATCGGCAGTCTGCCGCTCGGGTTCACCTCACCGAGGAGCACCTCGGCGATCGCCTGCCCCCCGGTCTCCCCCGGCAACCAGGCCATCAGCACCGCTGCGCACTCCTCGTGCAGGAAGTCGCTGCCCACCGGTCGGCCGGCGACGAGCACCGCCACGACGGGCGTGCCGGTGGCGACGACGGCACGGACCAGCTCTTCCTGCACTCCCGGCAGGTCCAGACTGGACCGGTCCCGCGACTCGCCAGTGGTGGCCCCGGGCGTCAACCCCGAGCGGTCCCCGAGGACCAGCACCGCGACGTCGGCCGCCGCGGCGGCCGCGACCGCGTCGGCGAACCCGTCCGTCGACGGATCGAGAACGTCGCAGCCCTGGGCGAAGCGCAGCCGGTCGCCCAGCCGCGCCGCCAGTTCGTCGCGCACCGTGGGGACACCGTCGGTGCTCTCGTCGATCTCCAGGTCATCCGGGATCGTCATCATCTCGCCGAGCAGGCCACGGCGTTTGCGCGCCTCGACCAACGCCTCGATGTGGGCCGCGAACGAGTAGTCGCCGAGCAGGTGTCGGGCGTCGTCGGCGTTCGGGCCGATGAGAGCGACAGTGCCTCCTCCCCCGAGCAGCGGCAGGACCCCGTCGTTCTTGAGCAGGACGAGGCTGCGACGGGCGATCTCCAGCGCCACGTCCCGGTGCCGCTCGGCGTTCGCCGCCGTCGCGGCCGCGTCCTCGTCGACGTACGGGTTCTCGAAGAGCCCGAGTTCGACCTTGTGCCGAAGGACCCGCGAGACGGCCTCGTCGAGCTGGGCCTCGCTGACCTCGCCGGCGTCCAGGGCGCGGGTGAGTGCCTCGGCGTACGCGTCAGTCGCCGGAAGCTCGACGTCCACGCCCGCGCCGAGGCCCACCGTCGCGGCCTGCTGCTTGTCCTGTGCGAAGTGGTGGTACGAGTGGAGGTCGTTGACGGCGAAGTAGTCCGACACCACGCTGCCGGTGAAGCCCCACTGCCCACGCAGGACGTCGGCGAGGAGTTCCTGGTTGGCGTGGCAGGGGACGCCGTCGAGCTCGTGGTAGCCGGCCATCACCGACTGGAGCCCGCCCTCGCGGACCGCCGCCTCGAACGGATACAGGTACACCTCGCGCAGCAGACGCGGCGGCAGATGGGCCGGCGCCCAGTTCAGCCCACCCTCGGACGCCCCGTAACCGACGAAGTGCTTGGCGGTGGCGAGGACGCCGTCGGCCAGGTCGACGCCCTGCAACCCCCGGACGAACGCCACTCCCATCCGGGACACCAGGTACGGATCCTCGCCGTAGGTCTCCTCCGTCCGGCCCCACCGTGGGTCACGCACCACGTCGAGCACCGGCGACAGGCCCTGGTGGCTTCCCATGGCGCGCATCTGTGCGCGAACGGCGTCGGCCAGCTGCCTGTTGAGTTCCGGCGCCCAGGTGCTCGCGACACCGATCGCCTGCGGGAAGATGGTCGCCTCGCGGGCCATCACCCCCGAGCAGACCTCCTCGTGCACGATGGCCGGGATCCCCAGCCGGGTCTCGGTGACCAGGAAGCGCTGGATGGCGTTGGCGGCCCGCGCCACCTGCGCGGCCTTCAGGCTTGTCGCGCCCGCGACGCGGGTCACGTGCCCCAGGCCGTGTCGAAGGATCGGCCGGGCCCGCTCGGCCGCGAACCGTCCGCCCTCCAACACTGTGAACGCCCAGGTGCTGCCCAGTTGCGCGAGTTTCTCCTCGCGGGTCATCCGGGCCAGCAGATCCGACACCCGTTCGTCGACGGACGCTGTCGCATCGGCGTAGGTCGCCTTGATCGCCGGCTCAACAGTGGTCACCCGGTCACCCCAATCACCGCGACAAGCTGGCCAGCCCAGAACATCGATCCAGGTGCCGTGTTCCCTTACGTAAACGTAATCGGTAACGTTTACATAGATCGAGAACGTAATCGAAGACGATCACCTTGTCCAGAGCTCACACTGCCTCCACCACCCCTCGGTCCCGGCGCTCGGGCAGAGATCCCGCGTCGGACCTCGCACGAAGGGAGCCAGCCCTGAACACCGACCTCGACAGCGCGCCGGAGAACGTCGTGAACACGGCCCGCTTGACCCTGGACCCCCGCCGACGCGTCGCACCGGTGCCCCGCCGGATCTTCGGCTCGTTCGTCGAACACCTGGGTCGCTGCGTCTACACCGGAATCTACGAGCCGGGGCACCCGACTGCCGACGCCGACGGCTTCCGGGGCGACGTCCTCGCGCTGGTGCGCGAGTTGGGCGTCACCACCGTGCGCTATCCGGGCGGCAACTTCGTCTCCTCCTACCGCTGGGAGGACGGCGTCGGCCCGGTCGACAAACGGCCGGCGAGGCTCGACCTCGCCTGGCACAGCCTGGAGACCAACGCGTTCGGGCTCGACGAGTTCATGCGCTGGGTCGGCAAGGCCGACGTGGACCCGATCATGGCCGTCAACCTCGGCACCCGTGGCACCGCCGAGGCAGTCGACCTGCTCGAGTACGCCAATCACCGCGGTGGGAGTCACCTCGCCGACCAGCGCCGCGACAACGGCGCGGTCGACCCGTACGGGATCAAGCTGTGGTGCCTGGGCAACGAAATGGACGGCCCGTGGCAGGTGGGCCAGCGCAGCGCGACCGAGTACGGGCGGCTCGCGGCACAGACCGCGAAGGCCATGCGCCGCTTCGATCCCGACCTCGAACTCGTCGCCTGCGGCTCCTCACACCTGGGTATGCCGACCTTCGGCAGCTGGGAGCGCGACGTGCTGACCGAGGCGTACGACGACGTCGACCTGATCTCGCTGCACGCCTACTACCAGCCGGCCGACGACGACCTGGCCAGCTTCCTCGCCTCGGCCGAGGACATGGACAGGTACATCGACGCCGTCACCGCCATCGCCGACTCGGTCGGGGCGATCCGTCGGTCGACCAAGAAGATCATGATCGCGTTCGACGAGTGGAACGTCTGGTACCAGTCCGCCGCCCCGTCCACGCCGCCCAGCGGCGAGGACTGGCCGGTCGCGCCGCCACTGCTGGAGGACCACTACAACGTGGCCGACGCGGTCGTCGTCGGTGGCCTGCTCATCAGCCTGCTGCGGCACAGCGACCGGGTGAGCGCGGCCTGCCAGGCCCAACTGGTGAACGTCATCGCACCGATCATGACCGAGCCGGGCGGCTCGGCCTGGCGCCAGACCATCTTCCACCCCTTCGCCCGCACGGCCCGGCACGCCCAGGGCACAGTGCTGGACGTGCTGCGCGAGGGCAGCACGACGACCACCGACCGCTACGGCGAGATCGACGCGGTCGACGCGGTCTCCACCTGGGACGACACCACCGGGGAGATGACCGTCTTCCTCGTCAACCGCGCCCTCGACACCCCGGCCGAGGTGACCATCGACGTCGCCGGCGCCCAGGTCAGCGACATCGTCGAGTGCGTCAGCGTCGGCGGCATCGACCTGCACGCCAAGAACACCGCCGATGGTCCGGACCACGCCGCGCCGCGCCCCAACGACACGGCACGCGGCGCCGACGCCACCGTCCAGCTGACTCTGCCGCCCGCGTCCTGGACCATGCTGCGACTGCACGCCACCGACACGACCCCGTGATCGGCTGACGCGGTCCCGGACGCGCCCCGGCCGCGCACACCCTGGGATCACCAGGGGTGCGCGGCCGGAGCTTCCCCACCACAGGGAGTACGGGGCGAGGCCGTTGTTACCGGGCGTCGACCGGGGCGCTGTGGGAGTCGTTGAAGAGCTTGTCGCCCTGGTAACGGGCGACCACCGGACCGTCCAGCTCGCCATGGACGGTCTTCTTCAGCCGGGCGACGCCGTGGTGCACCGGCGCCGACCCCAGGCGCGTGTCACCCGCGTAGAAGTCGACAGCGCCGGAGGGCGCCGACGTGCTGGTGCTGACCGCGCCAACCGTCGCGGTGGCGGTGACAGTCGTGTGGTGCGATCCGCCGGCGGGTGACGTGGTGACGTCGAGATCGGTGGTGGTGGTTCGGAAGGTCAGCGTGCGCAGGTAGTGGTTCAGCAGCGGACGCCACACGTGCCAGGTGTGCACGCCCGGCACGTTGTACTCGTCCAGCTCGACGCCGGCGGCCCGCAGGGCGGCGGCGTTACGCTGCGAGTTCTCGGCGATGTTGCCCAGGCGATCCTGGAGCCCGGTACCGATCGTGATGCCGCCGGCCACGGCCTTCATGCTGTCGATCTGCACCGGGGTGGCCGCCGGGCCGCCGGCGCTCCAGGCCGCGTGGTAGCCGAACAGGTCGGTGTGGTTGTACATGATGGTGTACGCCCGGCTGCCGCCGGCGGAGAAGCCGGCGAACGCGCGGTCCTGCGCCCGGGTCGAGACGTGGTAGTTCTGCTGCACGAACGGGAAGATGTTGTTCCGCAGTTCGTTGACGTAGCCCTCGTTGCCACCGGGCAGGCCGTTGAAGTCGGTGGACACGATCACCATGGGCTGCGCCGCCCGGTCCTTGATCGCGTTCTCCAGGATGAGGTGGGCCACGCCCTGCATCGTCCAGGCGGTCGAGTGGTCGCCGCTGCCGTGGCTCAGGTAGAGGGTCGGGTACGGCGTGGCCCGGTTGGGGTCGTAGCCGTGCGGCAGGTAGACGACGATGTCGTGGACCCCTACCGGGTTTGTCGACAGCGGTGAGGTGTACCGCCGCGACTCCAGCCGGCCGACCCTGGCGACCGGCGCCTGGTAGCCGGTGTCGTACGTCGGGAACTTCCTGCTGGCCGGCACGTAGATCGTGCTGCGGACCGCGCCGGGCGCTCCCGGGTACTGCGGCTGGATCTGCCAGCGGTTGGCGGGGTCGTCGTGCAGGGCACAGCCGGTCGCGAGCTCGTTGACGCAGTCGTGGGTGAAGGCGTAGCGGAAGGTGCCCGCCGGCAGCGGAGTGGTGAAGGTCCAGACGCCGTCGGGGCCCTTCCGCATGGCCTGGATGTGCCACGGGGTGGCCGCGACGTCGCCGGGCTGCCACTCGGCGGGCGGTCGCGCGTCGCCGCAGTCCTGGCAGGGAATGTTCTCCGGTCGGGAGTAGAACCAGTCGCCGTAGACGTGGACCTGTTGGACATCCTCGGGCGCCCGGTACCGGAAGGTGACGGTGTAGCCGGTCGGCGGCTTCTCGGTGCGGGTGACTGTCGGGCCCAGGGGTGCGGGCGGTGCGGCCGAGGCCGCCGGCGCGGCGAGCGTCCCGGCCGTGACGGTGATGGCGGCGAGCAGCGCGAGCATCAGCCGGCGTCTGCGTGCCAGCAGCAGGGGACGGGGAGGTGCGACGGGCATGTTCCTGCTCCCTCTTCGGCGTGTGGTCAGACCGCACCGAGCGGCCGACCGACCATTCGATGGTGAGGTGAAGGGATACCAGTAACGAGCGATGCAGCAATGCGAGCGCTAACATCGTTCCCTGTCGAAAACCAAACCACGAATCGCATTGACGGTCAAGGCAGGTCCGTAAGTCGAATCAAATATTGCGTGGAAAACAATTCGGGCGCGCTTCAGCGGCGCCACGACGACTGGCGCGCGAATTCTCTGTCAGGTCAATTTTGTCGAGGAATTCGCGCGCCAGTCGCAGGTGGCCCGGAAACGCACCCGGGAGAGACCGGCAGCCGCGGTTATTCGACCGCTGGCTGCAACCTCCCATCGACTCGCCGGGAAATGGCGGTGTACTCGTCGCGCAACTCCTCGGGAAGGACCCAGGCCGGGGCGTCCTGCCACGCCAGCGGGCGGAGGAACCGGCGGATCGACGTGGCACCCACCGACGTGTGCACGGCGTTTGTCGACGGCCACGGTCCGCCGTGGTGCTGGGCCCACGACACCCGTACGCCCGTGGGATAGCCGTCGAAGACGATGCGACCCGCGCGGGCGGCGAGCACGTCGACAAGCCCGCGTACGACGTCGGCGTCGTCGCCCGGTCCGCGGTGCAGCGAACCGGTCAGCGACGGCGGGACGGTGGCCAGCGCGGCGTCGAGGTCGGCGGCGTCGTCGTAGCGGACCACGATCAGAAGCGGGCCGAAGCACTCGTCGGCGATCTCGGCGGTCAGACCGGCGAGGCCGACCTCCAGGAGAGCCGGAGCCACTGTGAAGCCCGCTCCCTGCTCGACAGCGGGTCGCGCCGAGACCCGAGCGCCGGCCCGCTCGAACTCCGTGGCCCGGCTCTCGTACGCGTCACGGATGCGCTCGTTGAGCAGGACCGTGCCACCCGACGCGTCGACTCTCGCCCGCAGCGCCTCGACCAGGCGGTCACCACCCGGGTCAGACGGAATGAACGCCAGGCCGGGCTTGGTGCACAGCTGGCCGCCCGAGTTCGTGAAGGAGCCGAACAACCCCTCGGCGATCTGGTCTCCCCGGGCGGCGGCCGCGTCGGGCAGTACAACGATCGGGTTCACGCTGCTCAGTTCGGCGTACAGGGGAATCGGGTCGGGCCGTTCGTCGATGGCCGCCTGGATGGCGCGGGCGGCGTTGACCGAGCCGGTCAGGGCGGCCGCGCGGATCGCCGGGTGACGCACCAGCGAGCGACCGGCCTGCTCCCCGTACACGGTCGCGACGACACCCTCGGGCCCGCCGAGGTCGCGGACCGCCGACTCGATCGCGGCGGCGGAGGCGTGCGAGGTCAACGGGTGGGACGGGTGGGCCTTCAGGATCGTCGGACACCCGGCGGCGAGCGCCGCGGCCGTGTCACCGCCGGCGACCGAGAAGGCGAACGGGAAGTTGCTGGCCCCGAAGACGGCGACCGGCCCGAGGGGGACGAGCATCCGCCGCAGGTCCGGGCCGCGACCGAGTGGCGTGTCGGCGGCGTGGTCGATGGTCGCCTCGACGTACGCCCCGTCGCGCAGCACCTCGCCGAACATCCGGAACTGCAGCGCCGCCCGGGTGAGTTCCCCGTCGAGTCGCGCGTGGCTCAGCCCGGTCTCCGCCTCGGCGGCGGCGACCAGGTCCACCCGACGGGACTCCAGCGACGCGGCGATGGCGTCCAGCAGCTCCGCGCGGCCGAACCTCCCGCGCGCGGCCAGCCACTGCGCCGCCGGGGACGTCTGACCGGCGATCACCTCCAGCCGAGACTCGTCGGTCTCGGTAAGCTCCGTCTCGCGACGCTTACCGTCGCGCGGATCGACAGTGATGACCACGTTCACAGCAGTCCTCTCCTCACCAGATTGCCCATGAGATCGCGGACGCCGAAGTGCCAGGGCTCGCACTCCTCCGCGTGCCGCACCCGGTTGGCCAGGGTGCCAAGTGCCGGGCAGCTGATCCGTACCACGTCGTCGACCTTGTGGGTGAAGCCCTCACCGGGGCGGTCCCGGTCCTGGATGGGCGCGAACATCGTGCCGAGCATCAGGGCGGCGCCGTCGGGATAGTGATGGTGCGGCCCGATCAGCTGCCGGACCAGTTCCTCCGGAGCACGCGACATCTGGGTCATCTCCGAGACCGCCTCCAGGTGGAAGCCGTCCACGCCGCGAACCTCCAGGCGCACCTCGAGTTCGCGTACCTGATCCATGCCGAACCGGTCGTCGAAGAGCCGGATCAGGGGGCCGAGGGCGCAGGAGGCGTTGTTGTCCTTCGCCAGGGGAAGCAGGAGCGCCGAGCGGCCCTCGATGTCGCGCAGGTTCACGTCGTTGCCGAGGGTGGCGCCGACGATCCGGCCGCTGGACTGGACGATCAGCGTGACCTCGGGTTCCGGGTTGTTCCAGGTCGACGCGGCGAGCACCCCGACGGGAACGGCGGTGCCGACGGCGGAGAGGATCTGTCCCTTGGTGAAGATCTCGGCGTCCGGGCCGATCCCCACCTCCAGGTACTGACTCCACATGCCCTCGGCGACCAGCAGAACCTTGAGCCGATCCGCCTCGGGCGAGCCCGCCTCCAGGCTGTGCAGGTCGACACCGACGTCGGCGAGCATGCGCTGCCGAATGTCCGCCGCCAGTGCCAGGTCTCCCCGCGCCCGTTCCTCGATAACCCGTTCGATCATCGAGACCGGGAAGGTCACGCCGGCGGCCTTGAGCGCCTGGAGGTCGACCGGGGCGAGCAGCCAGGGGCGACCACGGTCGCGGGTGGCGGCCCCCGTGTTGGCCAGGATCTCCCCGAAGTCGCCCACCCTCGGCCCGTCCAGCCGGGCCACCGTCGCTGCGGGATCGGGCAGCTCACAGATGTCGCGGACGGTCGGGAACCGGTGGCTGATGTCGATGACCTCGCCGTCGCGAACGGTCACCGGCGAGGGGCCGTCGCCGGACGGGTCCCAGATCCGGCCGATGAGGACGCTGTCGGGGTCGTCCGGCAACGCCTCGGCGGCGGTACCGGCCCAGTCCGCACCCGCGGCCGACCCCCGGGGCCGTGGCACCGTCATGAGTCGCTCTCCAGGTTGAAGAAGGACCGCTCGTCGCGGGGACGGATGTCGTACACGGCGTCCTGGAACATCCGCAGCGGGTGCGGTGTGAACGGGTGCCGCTCGATCGCTGTGAGATCCACCTCGATGCCCAGGCCGACCCCGGTCGGGATGAGGATGTCACCGTCGTCGGTCAGCACCAGCCGCTCGTTGGTGATCTCGGGACGCCAGGGCACGTCGGTCGCCATGATCTCCAGGTACCGGAAGTTGGGCAGCGTCGCCCCGAGTTGCAGCGTCGCGGCCGTGCTGAGTGGACCGCTCGGGTTGTGCGGCGCGAAGCCCACGTAGCTGGTCGCGGCGAGCGTGGAGATGAAGGCCAATTCGGCGATCCCGCCGGCGTGCGTGACGTCGGGCTGGACGAAGTCGACGGCCTGGCGGGCCAGTGCCGGCGCGAAGCCCTGCCGGCCGTACCACCGCTCCCCCGCGGCGATCGGCACCGGCGACGCGCGACGGATGTCGACGAGCGCGTCGAGGTTGTCCGGTGGGCAGGGCTCCTCGAACCACACCGGGTCGAACTGGGCGATCTCGTTGGCGACCTTGATGGCGTGGCGGACGTCGAAGCGGCCGTGCCCCTCGACGAACAACTCGACATCGCGGCCCACCGCCTGACGGACGGCGTCGATCTGGGCGAGCACCCGGTCCAACTGTGCGGTGGTGATGGTCAGGTCGTAGTTCTCGAACGGGTCCCACTTGAGGCCCCGGAAGCCCGACTCCACGGTCCGGCGCGCGGCGGCCGCGTAGTCCTCGGGTGTGACGGCGCCGGAGAACCAACCATTCGCGTACGCGCGGACCCGATCGCGGGTCGCGCCGCCGAGAAGCCGGGAGACCGGTACGCCGAGCTCACGCGCCGAGATGTCCCACAGGGCCATCTCCAGCGAGCTCAACGCGGTCATGATGACCGGTCCGCCGCGCCAGTACCAGTCCCGCGCGGTCTCGTAGAGGATCTTCGAGATGCTTGTGGGATCCAGCCCCACCACCGCCTCGGCCAGCTCGGCGATGGCACCCTGGACGGCGCGTTCCTTGCCCTCCAGGGTGGCCTCACCGAGCCCGATGATGCCCTCGTCGGTGTGGACGCGCACGATCACGAGGTTCGTGCGGTAGAAGTCGACGACAAGTGTGTCGACAGAGACGATCTTCATTTTTCGGCTCAACCCTTCACCGCACCGGCGGTCATGCCGGACACCACGTACTTCTGGACCAACAGGTAGAAGGCGACGGCGGGCAGTGTGAACAGGAAGGCGACAGCCATCACCGTCTGGATCGGTGTACCCAGTTCGCCGATGAAGTTCGCGATGCCGACGGAGGCGGGTTGCAGATCGGGGTTGAAGATGAACGTCACAGCGAACACGTACTCGTTCCAGGCGTGGAAGAAGGCGATGACCGCGGTGGCCGCGATCGACGGCGCGATGAGCGGCACGTTGATGCGGGTCAGGGTGGTGAAGGGCCGGGCGCCGTCGGCGCGCGCGGCTTCCTCCAGCTCCTTCGGGATGCCGTCGATGGCGCCCTTGAGGATCAGCGCGACGATCGGCAGGACGAAGGCAGAGTTCACCAGGACGAGGCCGGTGAGCGAGTCGAGCAGTTCGAAACGGCGGAACAGCGCGAACAGCGGGACGACCATGAGCGCCTCGGGGAGCATCTGCGTGAACAGCAGCACGACGGTCAGCACGGCCTTGCCCCAGAACGAGAACCGGGACAGCGCGTAACCGAGCGGGATGCCCAGACCGACGGAGAGGACCATCGTGCCGACGGCGATGATCAGGCTGTTGAACAGCCACCCGGCCGCCTTGCCCTCGGCCAGCGCATCCACGAAGACCCCGAACTGACCGAGGTCCGGCGTGAGCCGGGGCTGATCGGCGAAGAGGTCGCTGTTGCTGGACAGCGCCGTGACGAACATCCAGTACAGCGGGAACACCGCGACACCCAGTACGACGAGCACGGCGACGATCCGTGCGGTGACACCGAAACGGAAGCGCCTCATCGGACGTCCCCCTTCTCCACGGCACGGGCGACCAGGCGGCTGCCGATGATGACGATGAGCGAGATGACGACGCCGACCATTCCGATGGCCGCCGCCGATCCGAGTTCCTTCGAGTCGAACGCCTGCGAGTAGAGGTCGATGACGAGCGTCTCGGTGGCTCCGACCGGCCCGCCCTTGGTCATCAGCCAGATCAGCTCGAACCGCCGCAGCGACCAGATCGTCATCAGCAGCGCCAGCAGGCCCACTGTCGGCCTGATGACCTGCCAGGTGACGGCCCGGAAGGTGGCCCATCGTCCCGCGCCGTCCACTGTCGCGGCCTCGTTGAGATCCTGGGGAACGGACTGCAGTGCGGAGAGCAGCACCACGGACGTGAACGGGAACAGCTGCCAGATGGTCGTCGCGAGCACCGCCGGAAGCGCGTAGCGCGAGCTGTCCAGGATGGCGCCGCCGGGCACACCGAGTCCCACGGCGTCGAGGAAGCGGTTCACGATGCCGTACTGCGCGTTGAGCATCCAGGTGGCGATGAGCGCGACCGCGATGCCCGGAGCGGCCCAGGGGACGGTCACCAGCGCCCGAGCCACGCCACGGCCCCGAAACTTCTTGTTGAGCAGGAGCGCGACGCCGAGTCCGGCGCCGATCGCGACGACCACACAGGTGATCACGTAGACGACGGTGATCAGCAGGGTGCGATGGAATTCCGGGTCGCCGAATATCCGGTTGAAGTTGTCGAGCCCGACCCACTCGCTGCGGGTGGGGTTGAGCAGCCTCGTCCTGGTGAAGCTGAGGTACACCTCCTGGACGAGGGGTACCGCCTGGAAGACGAGGATGAACAGGGCCGCGGGGGCCAGGAACAGGTACGGCGTCCACTTGCTGCCCAACGGGCTGGGCCGACGCCGGGGCCGGCGTGGGGGTGTTGTCTTCGGTACTCCGGTCTGCTCGACCACAGTCATCGGGTTTGATCCTTCCGGGGGGAAGGACGCTGCCGGCGCACGAACCGTCGCGCCGGCAGCGTCGCCGTGTCGAGCTGTCAGCGGACCAGTTCGGTCGCCTGCTGCTGGGCACGATCCAGCGCCGACTTGAGGTCGGCCTTGCCCTGCAGTGCCGCGACCACGTTCTGCACGACCACCTTGCGGATGTCCGGCGTCTTGGCCTCGAATCCCAGCACGATCTGCGGCAGGCTGGTCTCGGTGAGTCCGTCGAAGACGGGGAGGAACGGGGTCGCCTTGAGGGACTCCGCGCTGCGCTGCGTGGTGGTGGCGACGCTGCTCGCGCCGAGGATCTCCTGCAGCTTGACCTGGTTCTGCGGCTCCAGCGCCCACTTGATGAAGGTGCCGGCCTCGTCCTTGCCCTCGCTCGCCTCGTTGATCACGATCGGTGCGAGGATCGCGCCCTGCTTGCGGACCGGGAACGGGATGGGCGCGACGTTGAAGTTGAGCTTCGCGTTCTGGCCGCGCGTGGCGGTCACGTAGCCGCCGTTGTTGAGTTCCATCCCGACCTTGCCCTCGGCGAACATCCGCCGGAACGTCGCCGCGTCGGCGCCGCGCGGGATCACGTTCGCGTCGTACAGGTCCTTGAACGCCTGCAGGCCCTTGAGGTTCTCGGGCGAGTTGATCGTCAGGTTCTTACCGTCGGACCACGCGCCACCGAAGCCGTAGACGTAGTTGAAGATGTCCTGCCAGACGCCGGCCTCCTCGGCCTCCGTCTGGCGGAACGCCAAGCCGAAGACGTCACCCTTGGTCAGCGACTTCGCGGTGGAGGTGAACTGCTCGTAGGTGGTCGGCGGCGTCGGGATCAGGTCCGCGTTGTAGAACATCGCGTAGTTCGACGCCTCGAAGATGACGCCGTGCCGGACACCGTCGTGGACCATGAACTGGTCCGGCTGCTTGAGCAGGTCGTACTTGCCGGCGTCGATCACCTTGTCCAGCGGCGCGACGAGGCCGGCGTCCGAGGCCGCCTCGAACTCGGGCATGTCGAAGCGGACGAGGTCGGGGCCCTTGCCGCTGCCCATCTGAGTGAGCACGGTCTGGCCGAAGGTCGGGTACGGCACCGCGGCGGCGGACACCTGGACCTTGGTCTGGCTCTGATTGAACTCGTCGAGCCACTTCGTCAGAAGGGGCCCGCGGCCCGGGTCGCCGAAGGTCGAGGCGGCGAAGGTCAGTTTGGTGACGCCGTCGCCGGAGTCACCGTCGGAACCGCAACCGGTCAAGAGAGTGGCGACCAGGCCGAGGGCACATGTCGCCCTGGCGATGCCGAAACGAGCGCGCTGATTACCCATCGTTACTCCACTGTTACAAGTTGGTGTCGAGCGGATGAAATTGCAACGATCGTAGCGCCATGTGCAACGGTGTCAAGTGGCGATTGCGTATCGCGTCATCTATATTGCATAATGTGCAATGAGAGCGGCGGCGCTGCCCGTCGCGCGAGGGGAGACACAGCCTTGGCGCAATCGATTCGCCGCGCGATCGACCTCATCCGTCGATCCGCGGAGCACCCGCTGTCCCTTACGGAGGCTGCGGACGTGCTCGGCGTCCACAAGTCCACAGCCCTGCGCATCCTGCAGACACTGGAGTCCGCGCGCTTCGTCCGCCGGACCGGCGCGGGCACCTACGTGCTCGGCAGCGGCCTGATCGAGCTGTCCGAGCTCGCGCTCGGCTCGATGGACCTCCGCCAGCCCGCCGCCGCCCACCTGCGTGCGCTACAACGCGAGACCGGCCACACCGTACACCTGGCGCAGCTGACCGGCGACGAGATCATCTATATCGACAAGGTGGACAGTCCGGCGTTCGACGCGGTCAAGCTTCCGTCCCGGGTGGGACGCGCGGTGTCCATCTACGCGAGCGCCGTGGGCAAGACCATCCTGGCCTACCTTCCCCGGCAGGAACGCGACCGCCTGCTCTCCCACGTCGTCTTCGAGAAATTCACCGACACCACCTTCGCCGACCACGACGCCCTGGAAGCCGAACTCGCCCGCATCCACGACTGCGGCTGGGCCATGGACAACGGCGAGCACGACGCCTACGTGATGTGCGTGGCCGCGCCGATCAGGGATTCCCGAGGACAGGTCATCGCCGCGGCCTCGATAACAGCGATCGAGGTCATCGCCAACCTCGACCAGCTGAAGAGCAACCTTCCGCTGCTCCTGGACACCGCCAACAAGATCTCGTACGAACTCGGCTACGCGCCGCCCGCCCTGGCGAGCCCGGACGGTGCGAGCCGCTCCACGACCTGACCGTGCACGCGGGCGATCACCGCGTTCTCGGCGCCGACCCGCCGGTGACGCGGTGGTGCTCGTCGGTCTCCATGCCGATGAATGCCTGGATCATGCCCCGGTAGATCCGCTCGATCAGGTCCGGGTCGGCGCCGGCCTCGCCAGCCAGCGCGCGGACCCGGGCCACCACCTGCGCCACCCGATCGGGCGCACGGACCGCCTGGGCGTCACTCTTGAGCGGGGCGGCCTGCCGGACCAGCGCCTCCCGCCGGGCAAGCAGCCCGACCAGTTCCCGATCCAGCTCGTCGATCCGAGCGCGGATCTCGGTCAACGTCGCCGCGGTCTCTTCCACGCCGGAAATCGTCGCACGGTGGCAACATGATCAGGCGAACATCCACGCGTGCTCAGCGCAGCAGCGCCATCCGGTCGATGATGGACTCGCGCAGCCCCGGTGGCCACGGGAACAACGGCGTGGCCACCTGGAGTTCGGCGAACCCGTGCAGCCCGACCCAGAGCGCCGTCGCGTCGCCGAAGGGGTCCGCGCTGGCCGATCGTCCCGCCGCGACGCAGTCGGCGAGCGTACGCCGGAAGATCTCGAAGGCTCCCATGCCGAGCACGGCGAGTTCGTCCGCCATGGCCGGCGCCCGCTCAAGGGCCTGTCCGGCATCCCAGACGGCGCCGAACATCACCCGGTACTGATGCGGACGGCGTTCGGCGAAGGTCAGGTAGGCCGCGCAGATCGCGCGCAGGCGCTCGACCGGATCCACGTCATCCGGTGCGCCCAGTGCCTGCTCCAAGATGCCGAACGCGCGTTGCGCGACCGCCAGGAGGATCGAGTCCAGGTCCGGAAAGTGCGGATAGATCGACGGCGCGGAGATGCCGGCCTGGCGGGCGATCCCCCGCAGGGTCACGTTCTGTGGCGTGCCGTCCTCCAGGAGCGTCATCGCGGCGTCGACGATCTCGTCGCGCAGTTGGGCGCCCTCGCCGCGCTTGTTGCGGGCCCGCGTTCTCGGTGTGGTCACCCCTTGACTTTACAGACGTTAGGTCAGCGCGTAAGTTAACGCCTGTAAGTTCACATCCGTTTCCTAGAGATGGGGACCCCCATGACCGCCGCGACCGCTGCCCGAATCGACATCGCCGCCCCCACCAACCGCGCCGACCTCGTCGGCCGTGGGCTGGCGGCCCTCGCCTCCCTCGCCACCGGCGTCGCGTTCGTCAACGGCGTCCTGCTGACCGTCAACGCCAACGACGACCGCCTGTTCATCGAAGGCTGGCGAGTTTCCAGCTTCGGCATCTTCGCCGCGCTCTTCGCCCTGCTCGCGGTCAGGCCGCGTCAAGCGGCCGGCGTCTGGGAGATCGTGCTCGCCGGCAAGGCCGCTCTCGTGGTGTTCGGCGCGCTGATCGGAGACGTCCCGGAGGCACGCCTGTCGGCCATCATCGACTTCGGACTCGTCGCCGTCGTCGCGGCGGCCTACGTGCTGTGCCGCGGCTGGTTGGCCTGGCGTCCCGCGACCACCAACCCGACCCGATGACGGAGACGACAATGCCCTCCACCTCGCATCCCCGCACCCAGGAGGACCGCGCTACCCGGCGCGCGGACCGGACCACCATCATCTCGATCTGGTCGGTCCCGGTCCTGGTCATCGGCCAGTTCGCCATGCTGGCCATCGTCCCGGTCACCCTTGCGCTGATCGTCAGCCTGCGGCACGCCCACCTCCGCGGACTACGCCGCTGGACGGCCGCTCTCGCCGCCGCCTACGCCACACCGCTGATCCTCTGGGCCATCGGGCCCGAACGCGCCCCGAGCCTGTCCAAGGACATGCACCCGGCCTTCGCCGCACTGATCGTCGTAGCCGCGCTGGCCGCGGCCACGGCCTTCCACCTCGGCCGCCGACGCCCGAGCACGACCGAAGGGTCGTCGAGCGAGCGGTCGGACTTCCCGGCCGCGCCGTGACCGAGCCGCTGCTCCCCCGCGCGGGCAGGAGCGTCGGATCGCCCGTCGCCGTCATCCGACGGTGGCGGGCGATCCGAGTGTTCACTATCGAGGGAACGGCCCCACTGCTTGGCGGGCAGACCTCCTGGAGGGTGACGGGTCAGCGGAGCGGCAGGGTGGCCAGCGCCAGGTTGGGGTCGACGCCGGTGGTGTACGCGGCACTGAGCACGTAGACGGTACGGCCGCGCACGGCCACCGCTGTCGGGTTCTGCAACCCGTCGGCGGCCGTCAGCAGCGTTCGGGAACGGCCGGCCGCGTCGATGCTCACCACAGTGTTCGGTCCGTTCAGTGCGGCGATGACCTGTCGGTCACCCGCACCGACGAACGCGAAGTCGTCGATGCCGACCAGGCCGGTCGCCGCCACCCGGACCGGCCCGGGTCGGCCGTGCCGCAGCGGAATGCGCAGCAGCGTGCCGCGGTCGAGGTTGGTCGCCCAGACCGCGTCGGCGCGTACCTTGATGCCGTTGGCGCCCAGGAAGCCGGCCGCGGCCAGCTCGGGTGCCGAGGACCAGACCTCGGCACGGCCGCCTTCCAGCGGAACTGTCGAGATCGTGCCGAGCACGGAGTCGGTGAGGTAGAACCTCTTCGCCTCGGCGTCGAAGGCCAGGCCATTGGGGAGCCCATCGGCTGGCAGAGCCGAGATGCGGTGCGGCGCCCGGCCGGGGCGTAGCCGGTACAGACCCGTGCTGGCGGCATCGCCGCTCGCGTAGAGGAAGTAGAGGGTGCCGTCACTCATGCGGACGATGCCCGTGGCCAGCGCGAACGCGAGCACCGGCGTGTTGACGCCGCCATCGGCGGGGGCCGGCAGGGTCGCCAGGATCCGCGTCCCGCCGGACGGAGTGACCGCGGCGACCTGTCGGGCCGCCGCGAAGGTGACGTAGGCGGTGCCGTCCGGGCCGACCGCGACGTTCTCTGGCATCTGCCCCTTCGTCAGGTCGAAGTGGACAGCGATCCGCGAGGGCACCGGCACGGCCGAAGCCCAGTGTTGCTCGACGGTGCGGGCCGCTGCGGTCGCGGCAGGTGCGGCACTCGACGGCACGACCGCCACGACGCCGATCCCCGCTGCGGCGACAGCGACTGCGAGGGTCATCGTTCTCTTACGCATTTCTGTCCCTACTCACGGTGTTGTCGATGGGCTCGAAAAGGGCGCGACGGGTCCGGCGCTCCTCGCGGAGCACCTCGTGTCGAGCCGATGGGGAAGTTGCTACTCGCGCCTGACGAGGGGCTGCGGAGCGCCGGCACGGGTGGTGACCGCGCCGTGCACGAGCAACGTCATCGCGGCGTGAGATGCCGAGCCGGGTTCGGTGGTGGCGACCACCACGGTCTGGCCGTCCTCGGTACGCAGGGTCTGCTGTGTCACGTCCATCGCGCCGACCAGCGGATGACGCATCTGGTAGACCGCGTCGCCGCCGGCCTTCACCCGGTGGTCGGCCCACATGGCGGCGAACTCCGGACTCCGTACCGTCAGCTCACCGACCAGCGCGGCCATCAGCGGATCGTCCGGGTGCTGCCCGGAAGCCATCCGCAGCGTCGCCACCACCGCGCGGGCCTTGGTGGGCCAGTCCGCGTAGAGGTCACGGGTGTGCGCGTCCAGGAACACCAGCCGTGCCATGTTCGGGTGCTGGTTCGGCCGCTCCGGGATCTCCGGAGTCAGGTGGCCGGCGAACAGGGCATGACCGGCGGTGTTCCAGGCCAGCACGTCGGCGCGGCGACCGAGCACCACCACTGGTACGTCACCAAGCGTCGCGACGAGCTGGCGTACCGCCGGGCTCACCCGCTCCGGGGCAGGGCGACGTACGGCGGGCCGGCGGCGGGTCCCGGCCGCCAGCTCGCCCAGATGGCGGCGCTCCGCGTCGTCGAGCCGCAGCGCTCGGGCAAGCGCGTCGAGCACCCCGGGTGAGGCGTTCACGGCCTGCCCCTGCTCCAACCGCGAGTAGTACGAAACGCTCACCCCGGCCAGCAGGGCCAACTCCTCCCGGCGCAGCCCTCGAACCCGGCGCCGCTCACCGTGTGTCGCCACGCCGGTGTCCTCCGGCCGCAGCTGGGAGCGCCGGGCCTGGAGGAAATCGCCGAGCTGTCCTCTCGCGTTCATGACTCGAAGTATTGCGAGCCCGGCCCGCCCCAACCACTCCCTGCCAGGGGTATGCACCGCATGCCGAGGCAGCCCGTACGCGAGGCGACCCGGCGTCAGCTGGCGGCGGCGCTGCCCGTGATGGCGCCGGCGCGAAGGCCATGGTCGACGAAGTTGATCAGCCAGGTGAAGCTCTCGTCGACGGACGCGTCGATCTGGAACCCGCCGGCCGCCTCCAGGGTCGCGAACCCGTGCAGAACGCTGCGCAGCGTCCGCATGGCGTGGATCTCCTGGTCGGGTTCCAGCCCGTACCCGCTCAGCATGGCCGCCCAGGAGGCGAGCACTCGCTCGCTGGCCGGGACGAACGGGTCGTCGGGGCCGGTCGGACGGGCGGTGTTGGCTGCGGCGTACCGGCCGGGGTGTTCCCGCACGTAGGTTCGCATCGCCCGGGCGCCGGCGGCGAGGGCATCGCTGCCGGACCGGCCCTGGATGGCGTCGCGGATGGCATCGCCGGCCTCGGTCATCGCCAGGATGGCGATCCGGTGCGCCAGGTCGGCCTGGCTGGTGACGTGCTTGTAGAGCGAGGGGGTCTTGATCCCGAGCCGTTCGGCGAGCAGGCCCATGCTGAGGTTGTCGAAGCCGACCTCGTCGACGAGCGCGGCTGCGGCTTCGGTGACCGATGCCGGGGTGAGCCGGGCCTTAGGCACTGGTCAGCGTCCGGGCGAGGAACGGCAGGGCCAGGGTGAGGACCTCGTCGGGCGTCTGGACGTGCGGGTAGTGGCCCGCGCCCTCGATGACAGCCAGCTCGCCGAGCCCTCGCGGCAGGTCGGCGATGACGCGTTCGCCCTCGGCCCGCGGGTCGGCCCAGTCGGGGTCGGCGCTGCCCTGGATCACCAGGACCGGGCAGGTGACGTTGGGCAGTTGCCGACCGGCGTCGGCCGGGCTGGTCTTGGCCATGGCCTGGAGAACCTTCATCCGGCCGGGCTCACTCATCTTGGCCTCGATGCGGGCCAGCTCGCTGTCCCAGTCGGCGGGCTTGGTGGGGATCGCCACGTCGAGGTACTTGCGCCAGTTCGCCAGGCTGCCCCGCATGAGCACCTGCGCCAGTTGGAGATAGCCGGCCCGGAAGCGCTTCACCCGCATCAGCCCAGCCAGGTCGAAGGACTGTGCTCGGGTGAACGGCGCCAGCTCGATGACGCCGGCGATCAGCTCGGGTGCGGTGGCCGCCGCGACGGTCGCGGCACCGCCGCTGATCGACTGGCCGATGATCACGGCCGGGCCGCCGAGGTGGCGCACGACGGCGACGAGGTCACCCGCGATATCGGTGCGGCTGTAGCCGTCCCAGCCGAGGCTGGAGTCGCCGCAGCCGCGGATGTCGACGTTGGCGACCCGGTATCCGGCCGCTACCAGGGCCGGAGCGACGAACCGGTAGGAGTGCCGGCTGTCGCCCATGCCGTGCGCCAGGACGACAAGCGGGCCCTGCCCGGTGACCTCGTAGGCGATGGTGTTGCCGGCAATGCCCAGGTTTTCGATCATGACGCCCTCCAGTGCGGCTAACAGAATTAGCTAAAGGCTAACCGCATTAGCCTGAAAAGGGCAAGCGCCGCCGCCGCTAATTGCCCCCACCTAGGCCGAGCTGGGGATAGAGGGCGTCGGGGGCGGCGACCGCTCCGGGCGGCCGAGCGACAGTGACTGTCGCACCGAAGTCGCTGTAGCGCAGGGACGCGTTCGGCAGCCCGCTGGCCTCCGGCATCAGGAAGCTGACCAGCCGCCCCTCGGCGTCCAGCGATGCGCGGAAGGCGTGCCTGCGCGCGCTGTCCGGAAAGACGCCACCGGGACCGGGGCGGAAGCTGATCCCGTTACCGGGGACAATCCGGGTCGCGTCGATCGTCCCGGAGATCTGCTGGCCGTCCGCTCGTGCGGTGACGATCGCGTCGATGAGGCGGGCCGAGCCGCCGGAGTCGTTCTTGCCCGGTGCGAAGCTCAGGGCGAAGTCTGACGGCATCCGGGCCGGGTCGAGGACCATCCAGCCGTCGCCGACGCCGCGCAGCAGCCCGGTCTTCAGGTAGACCTCATCATCGATCATCCGGATCTCGATGACCCCACCCGGCGCCGAAACCCTTGCGGTCAAACGCCTGTGGACGCTGTCGGTGTGCGACAGCGTCGTGATCTGGCTGGCGATGTCGACGTCGCTGCGATAGCTCGTCTGATTGACGAACGCGGTGCCCGCCCGCAGCAGGCCGACCGCCTCGGCCGTCGTGGTGGCATCGGCGCTGGCGGCCGACACCGGGGCAGATTCCGGTCTGGGTTCGCGCTTCGTTGGCGCACCAACCGAGCAGCCCAGCAGGAGCAGGCCCGCAGAAATGCCGGCCAGCGTGGCTCGACGTGTCATGGCCGTCACGGTAGGCCGCCCGAGCAAGGTCTGATGACCCATATAGTGCCGCGATGGAAACGGACACTGTGCGACAGGCTTACACGTCCGTCGCGAAGCTCTACATCGAGCTGTTCGGCACGAGCCAGCAGGTGGACACCGACGACCTCGCCCTCATCAGACGACACCTGGGCAGCCGGCCCGGCCGGGTGCTCGATCTGGGGTGCGGGCCCGGCCACCTCACCGGCTACCTTCGTGAGCTGGGTGTCGACGCCGTGGGGATCGACCTGGTCCCCGAGTTCATCGCGCACGCGCGGGCGTCCCACCCGGGCGTCGAGTTCCACCTCGGTTCGATGGAACACCTCGACGTCGCCGAAGGCTCCATCGACGGCATCCTGGCCTGGTACTCGTTGATCCATCTTCCGCCGCCGGAGCTCGACGGCATGCTCAAGGAGTTCCGGCGAGTGCTGGTCCCGGCCGGGCGGCTGGTCCTGGGCGTCTTCGACGCCGAGGAGGTCGGCGCCTTCGACCACAAGGTCCTGACCGCCTACCGCTGGCCGCCCGACGAGATCTCCGAACGGCTCGGCCGGGCCGGCTTCCGGGAGGTCGAACGCCTGCGGCGGCCCGGCACCGACGAGCATCGGCCACTTGCCGCCATCGCGGCGATCGCGGTGTGAGGACGCCGAGGGCCGGCCTCCCGCGGCGGGAGGCCGGCCCTCGGCCAGCTGAACACCCGCGTCGACGCGGGCGTCCGCTACGGCGGCAGCGCGCTCAGGCGCTGAGCTTCCCGGCGATCTTGACGACCCGCTCGGCCATGTGGTCGAGGGCGGCGAACTGGGCGTCACCCAGCGGGGCGTCGTTGCCTCCGCCGGTCACGTGCGAGACGCCGTACGGGTTGCCGTCGGCGAACTTCAGCGGGTCGGTGTAACCCGGGGCGACGACCAGACCGCCGAAGTGGTGGACGGTGTTGTAGAGCGCCAGAAGGGTCGACTCCTGGCCGCCGTGCGCGGTCATCGATGCGGTGAAGCCGGCGTACACCTTGTCGGCGAGCAGCCCCTGCGCCCACTGCGGGCCGAGCGTGTCGATGAACTGCTTGAGCTGGCTGGCCACGTTGCCGTACCGGGTGGGCGTGCCGAACAGCACAGCGTCCGCCCAGACGACGTCGTCGGCGGTCGCCTTCGGCTCGCTCTTCGTGGCGTCGAAGTGCTGACTCCAGGCGGCGTTGGAGGCGATGGCCTCCGCCGGGGCGAGCTCCGGAACCTGACGCAGCCGCACCTCGGCGCCGGCCTTCTCGCCAGCCTCGGCGAGGCGCTTGGCCATGGCGTGGAGGGTTCCGGTGGACGAGTAGTAGATGACGGAGAGCTTGGTCATCGGAGGCATCCTTCCCAAAGTAGTTGCCGCTGATAAATTTGCGGTCGCAACAATCTCGACAGTAGCAGCCACCTCGCGGCACCCCAACATCCTGACCACGCCCACCCGCGTGACGGCGCACACCAGGAGACGGGCGCGCGGCTGCGGTCGGTCAGGTCTCCTACCCCGCTGGCTGGGGCGTCGCCGCTCGCTCGGCAGTGCACCGACCGGTGGTCAGTCCTCCTGGTTGGGGAAGACCTGCTTGGCCACAGTCATCGCGGACACCGCCCTGGGCCAGCCGCTGTAGAAGGCCAGGTGGGTGATCACCTCGATCAGCTCCGCCTCGGTGAGGCCGTTGCGCTTGGCGAAGGCGAGGTGGAAGGCGAGCTGTTCGGTGTTGCCGCTGCTCACCAGGGCGGCGACGGTGACCAGGCTTCGGTCCCGCTTCGCCAGCTCGGCGCGCTCCCAGATCTGCCCGAACAACACGTTGTCGGTGTAGTCGACGAGAGTGGGCGCGAAGTCGCCGAACATCTTCTGCGCGTTGGATGGTTCCTTCTTCTCGGCCATGGGTTCTCCTTGGTGGGTCATCCGGAGCGATGCGAGTCGTCGGCGGGTTCCTCGGGTCACGATCCGTCGGGCGAATCGGCCGGCTGCTGTCCCGGCCAGAACGGCCACTCCTCGAATGACCGGCACCGTCCGTCGTCGGCGAACCGCATGACCCACAGGTCGCGGTACTCCTGGTCGACCGGGTCGCCGTAGCGGACCTCCTGGCGCGACACGGCGGTGTCGCCGTCGACCGCGACGATCTCCGTGGTCAACTGGAACACCTCGTCGGGACCCTTGCGCTGCTTCTCCCACATCCGAGCGATGGCCGGCAGGCCGACGACAGGCGTCCAGTACGGCCCCTGCTGGTAGCTCGCGTCCTCGGTGAAGAGCGTGACCAGCGCGTCAGTGCCCGGGGTCCGCCACAGCCGCTCGTAGGTGGCGAGCCACTCCTCGACGTGCTTCCTGTCCATGGCCCTCACCTTGCCATCCGAGCGGCGGCCAGCTGGGAAATCCCGCAGGCTGCGGGTGGCACACCCAGCGCGGCGCTTGCCGGCCTCGGCTCCGGGCACCCTTGACATCGAAAGCCGTGGCCAGCCACACTCCCGGTGCTAATTCGATTTAGCCGCCATCGAAGCCCCCAACCCCCCGCACCGAACCAGACCCGCGACGAGCTACCACCACTAAGGAGTCTTCGCGCATGAGGGAAACGACCGGAAGACGCAGGCTCCGGCTTGCGATCTCGATTCTCGCGTTCACGGCGCTCGGTGCGGGGGCTGTCGTCCCCGCGCCGGCTGCCGCAGCCGGCAGGCCCCCGATCGTGCAGGGCGCGACCGTCAAGGCGGACCGCCACTCACCGACCGGGTACACAGTCACGTTCACCTACCGCAATCCGCACGCCACCCAGGTCCGCCTGGCCGGGGACCTGACCCTGCTCGACGTCGACACCGGCACCACGCGCTATCAGCCGGAAGAGTGGCAGCCGGGGCGCTACCACGCCGGAGGCACCGAGTTCCTCCGGGACATGACCAGGGACCCGAAGGGAACCTGGTCGGTCTCACTCCCGCTGCACGCCGGAGGTCTCAGCTACTGGTACCGCGTCTGGGACCCGACCCAGGGCTGGGAGAACAAGCGCATCTGGGACCCCGCCTCGACGAACCCTCGGCCCCCGGGCGAGTCCTCGTTCCGGGTCAGGAACAACGACGTTCTCGATGCCGTGCACGTGCCGTACGCCAAGAAGCAGAACGACCCGGTGCTGAAGGAGCGTGCGGAGTACGAGTTGCCGATGGCCGACCGCGCGAAGCGGGGAACCGTCAGGTACGTCCCGTACACCACGATCCTGGGCGACAGCGGCCACTACCTCGGCGTCTACCTGCCGGCCAACTACGACGCCAACCGCGCGGAGCCGTACAAGGTCGCGTATCTCGCCCACGGCATCTTCGGCGACGAGACCGACTTCATGATCCCCGCGAACGTCCCGAACATCCTGGACAACATGACGGCGAAGGGCGAGATCGAGCCCACTGTGGTCGTCACCATGGGCAACCATTTCACGGGTACCAGCCTCGGCTTCGCCTCCTACAACCAGACCAACGCGGCCAACAACCTGGTCCAGACGATCCTTCCTCTCATCGAGCGCAGCTACAACGTCTCGACCGAGCGCGCGGGGCGCGCTTACGCCGGCTTCTCGTACGGCGGCATGACGGGCGGCGTCGTCATCAAGAACTACCCGACCACGTTCGCGTTCTACGGACACTTCTCCGGCAACCCGTCGCTCACCACCCAGGACTACGACACCATCGCGAACGCGGTCGGGGACGACGACCTGTCCGTCTTCCTCGGCAATGGCATCTTCGAGGGCAACCTCAACGCCCAGAACGCCATCGCTGACAACTTCCGGGCCCGGGGATACGCCGCCGCGACGACCCAGGTTCCGGGCGCGCACGACGGAATGACGGCGGGCCAGCTGTTCACGATCTTCGCCCGGGATCACCTCTGGTCGGGCGTCGACTCCGTGTCCGTGACGCCAGCGACGGTGAACCTGACGAAGGGCTGGAACTGGGAAAGACAGTTCACCGCCCAGGTCACGACCAACGAGGGTGTGAGCCCGGCGGTGACGTGGTCGGTCCAGGGAGCAACCTCTTCGGGCACCACCATCTCCGCCGACGGCCTGCTCTCGGTCGCCGCCGCGGAGACCGCGTCGTCGCTCACCGTCGTGGCGGCGTCGGTGGTCGATCCGGCCAGGTCAGGCTCGGCTCAGGTCACAGTGACGCCTCCAGGCCCGGCACGGGTCGCGGTGAAGGCGAAGGCCACGCCCGCCTCGGTCGTCAGCGGTGGCACGTTCACGCTGACCGTCGACGTACGGGCACAGTCTGCGCACCGGAAGGCTCCGAAGGTGACGGGCGAGGTCGCCGTCACCTTCGGCGGCACGACCCAGGTGGTTCCGCTCCGTGGCGGCTCGGCCGTCGTCGAACTGCCGACCGGCGGGCTGCCCGCAGGGGTGTACCCAGTGCACGTCGCCTACTCGGGTGACAGGGTCCACGCTCCCTCCGCAGCGGTCCACCAGCAGCTACGGGTTCGGTAGGCGACAGGCAGGTGGGCCGGCGACCTCTCGTCGTCGGCCCACCGCCAGCTGTCCGTCCGGACCGTCAGCTCACGCCCCGGACCGCCTCGATGATCGTCTCGGCGACCTCGCCCGGCCGGGCCACCACCATCGCGTGCGAGCCGCCGACGAGCTCGCGCTGCCCCCGGGGGTTGGCCCGCTCGGCCATGAAGCGGTGCGCGTCGGGAGGGATGTTCTTGTCAGCGTCCCCGAACACGAACCAACTGGCCAGCGATCGCCAGGCGGGGTCGCCGGTGAGCTTGTCCGCCAGGCCCTGTTCGGTGATCGGCCGCTGGGTCCGGGCCATCAGCGCGGCCAGGTTCCCAGACACGTCCGCGCAGAACTGCGCGTGGTACTGGTCCTGGCCGATCGCCACCTCGTTCCCACCGGTCGACACCGGGTACTGCACAAGCGTGTCGGCGAGGGTGCTGCCGGGGAACTTCGCGGACAGCGTCATCGCCGACTCGCCCGTGTCCGGGGCGAAGGCGTTCACGTACACGAGGGCCCGCACCGAAGTGTCGCCGGCGGCGGCCTGCGTGATCACCATGCCGCCGTACGAGTGGCCGACGAGGACGACAGGACCGCCGATCCCGCGGACCACATCCCGCACGTACGCGGCGTCGCCGGCGAGGCTCCGCAGCGGGTTCGCGACGGCCACCGAGTCGTACGCGGCGCCCAGCCGCTCGAGCACACCGTTCCAGCTCGCCGACTCGGCGAACGCGCCGTGCACGAGCACGATGGTGGGCTGTGGATCAGGCATGACAGGTGCCCCCTCACTCCGTGAAGCTGTTCACCGCCGGTCGCACTGGTACGCCTGGATACCCGTTACGCGAGTGTGAAACGTCCGACCCGATGAGCAGGAGGTTGCGATGGCTACGACGACGCTGGCCGAGGTGATGACCGAACTGGCCGCGCTGGACGACCCGAAGGCACGGGAGGTGAACGCCAGACACGGAGACGATCATGGCGTGCACCTCGGCGCGCTTCGGGCGCTCGCGAAGCGGCTGAAGACACAGCAGGACCTCGCGCGCCAGCTCTGGGCGACGGGCGATGCCTCGGCGCGGCTGCTGGCAATCCTCATCTGCCGTCCCAGGGCGTTCGAGCGGGACGAGTTGGACGTCATGGTGCGCGAGGCGCGCACCCCGAAGGTGCACGACTGGCTCGTGAACTACGTGGTGAAGAAGAGCCCGCACTCCGAAGAGTTGCGGCTGGCCTGGTTCGCCGACCCGGATCCCGTGGTCGCGAGTGCCGGCTGGGCCCTGACCACCGAACGCGTGACGAAGAGGCCCGAGGGTCTCGACCTCCCGGGGCTGCTCGATGTGATCGGGGCCGAGATGAAGGACGCGCCGGATCGCCTGCAGTGGGCGATGAACCACTGCCTGGCGCAGATCGGCATCGAGCACGCCGAGCACCGCGAACGGGCGATCGACATCGGCGAACGCCTCGAGGTGCTCAAGGACTACCCCACCTCCCCCGGCTGCACGTCTCCGTTCGCGCCCACCTGGATCGGCGAAATGGTGCGCCGAGCGGGATAGGTAGCGGGTTCTTGGTCCATCCCGTTCGGCGGGTCGACGCCGTCTGCCACACGCCCCTATAGTGAGTTCCATTATGGGACTTACTACATTCTGGCGGTGGTGGGTCGCCGGCACGACCAGCCACCTCGGCTCGGCGGTCGGCGCGCTGGCCCTACCGCTGACCGCGCTGACAGTGCTCCACGCGTCGGCCTTCGAGATGGGTCTGGTCACGGCGGCGGGCTATCTGGCGTACCTTCTGATCAGCCTGCCGGCGGGCGTGATCGTGCAGCGCCTGCCGCTGCGCGGCATGCAGGTCACCCTGGATCTGGTCCGGGCCCTCGTCATCGCGTCGGTCCCGCTGGCCTGGTGGTTCGACATGCTGACGGTGGCCCAGTTGATCGCGGTCGCCCTGGTGGTGAGCTTCGCCAATGTGCTGTTCGACGTGGCGAACCAGACGTTCCTGCCGGAGATCGTGCCAGCCGCGCAGTTGCAGGCCCGCAACAGCCTTACCTCCGGCACACATGCCGCCACCGCGCTGGGCGGGCCCTCCCTGGGTGGTTTCGCGGTGCAGGTGCTGGGTGCGGTGCCGACGCTGTTCGTGGACGCGGTCAGCTACCTGATCTCCGCCGTGTTGCTGCGGACCCTTCCGGCCCGGCGGGTGCAGCGACCGGCCGAGCGGCCACCGATGGTCACGATGATCCGTGAGGGCTGGCACTTCGTGCTCCGACACCCGATCATCAGGCCGGCCATGTGGGACGCCACCGCGACGAATTTCGTCAACGGCGCAATGCTCGCCCTGTTCCCGTTCTACCTGGTGCGCGAGCTGCACGCATCGCCGTTCATGGTTGGGCTGCTGATTGCCACCGACGGCCTCGGCACGCTCATGGGCGCGGCGTTGACGACCCGGTTCACCGATCGGTTCGGCACCGCGCGCGGCCTGATCATCGCGGCCTTCGTCGGTGTGGCCGGCGCGCTCGTCATCCCGCTGGGAACCGGCATCGCCGCGTTCCTGGCCTTCACCGTCGGAAACCTCATCTTCGCCGGCTCCACTGTGGTGCTCAGCGTGACCACCCGCACGTACCGGATGCTCGCCAGCCCACCGGAACTGCTGTCCCGGGTTATCGCCACTGTCAAGTTCGTCTCTTGGGGCGCCATCCCGGTCGGCGGCCTGCTTGCCGGGATCCTGGCCGGGCCACTCGGTGCCCGCACCACCCTGCTGATCTTCGGGGCGCTCACCGTGCTGTCCCCGATCATCTACCTGTCGACGCCGATCCGCCGGATGCGTGACCTGCCGCTCGACGCCCCGCTGAGACCCGCCGAGGCGCGGGTGTAGACCGGCCAGTCGCGCTTGTGGTCGGTCCACATCGCTCAACCGAGACATCGACAGAAGGTGTAGCCCGCGGTTTCGCGGGGCAAGAAGTCGCACATGGAGGGAACGGCAGGGTGCGAGGGGCAACAGCTCGGCCGGCGGCACCGCACCGGTGAGTCGGACCGGGCAGGCCTGGCGTCCGCGCTGCCGGCGGCCTCCCTCTGATGCGGCTGAGGCACAGCCTCCCCCCGGTGGCGCTCGGCGCGGTGGCGCTCGGCGCGGCCCTGGGTGCCAACCCCGCCCACGCCGACACGCCGTCACCGTCGCGTCTCCCACTGGTGGAGGTCGCCGCCTCGCCGGAGTCCATCAAGGTTTCGGTGGCCGACGTGGTCGATGTGCAGCTGACCGTCCCCCTGCCCCTGCCGACCGCTGTCGTCTCCCTGCCCGTGCCCCTGCCGTCGGCGGACCCGCTGCCCCTACCGTCGACGGACCCCCTGCCGTCGGCCGTTCCGCTGCCGACGCCGTCGGCCAAGCCCTCCACCGCCCGGCCACGTCGGCCGGCCGGCACCCCGTCGTCGTCGCATGCCACACCGGCACCAACCGCGTCGGCATCCCCGGACGGGCGGGGGGTCGCCTCGCGGCCATCGCTGGCACCGTCGGCGCCCGTGTCGGCGACAGTGTCCAGGAGCGGCACCCACGGCACGTCCGGCAGCCGGGCGTCGGATCAGGCGCGGGCGACGATGACCGCCGTCACCGGACAGCGGCCCAAGCCGCCCGCCCGTCCCGCACCGGGGCCACCGGCGTTCGTGCTGGCACTTGCGTCCGCACCGACCGGCGTCGGCGCCGGCGGAGCTGATCCACAGACGTCAACGGCCGAAGCGCCGCCGCCCACCACGTTGCTGCGGCCAGGGCTCACCGTCACCGCCGTCGACAGGCGCGCAACCAGCCGTCCCGTCGAGCGGGGTCCTCCCCCGCCCCAATGACTCCTGATCACCCACTCGCGTCCACGACGTTGATCAGGAGAGGTTCATGGAACTCGCAGTTATCTGGATTCCCGCCTACATCGAGCCCTCGGAGCCCGCCGTCGCGAGGTGCCTCAGCCACCTTCGCGAACACTCCTACCGATTCTCCGGAATCATGCGGGCACCATGGGAGACCGTCGAGCAGACGATGATCGACGGAGAGGTGGATGTCGTCGTCATCGCCGACTTCGCACACCTCCCGCCGGATCGGTCCCCCCGGATCGAGCTGGCCAGCTCCCCCGACGGCGACGCGGACGAGGACCGAAAGGTTCCGGACACGCAGCTCGACTGACACCACGAAGCGCCCCGTCCGCAACGGACGGGGCGCTTCGTCGATCTGGTTCCACCGTGGCCAGGCGGAAGATCATCCGGCCGAGGGCCGCCATGGTGGGTCAGGCCGCGACGGCCGCCCGGACGTCGTCGTCGGCGGCGCGCAGCCGGGCCGCGGCCTCCTCGGCGGTGCAGTTCGCCAGGAGCAGCACGATGGCCGTCTTGGCGTGCCCGTGGGCGGCCGCGAGAGCCCGCGCGGCCGTGTCGAGATCGGTGTCGGCGGCCTCGGCGACGATCCGACGCGCCCGGTCGACGAGCTTCTCGTTTGTGGCGTTCATGTCCACCATCAGGTTGCCGTAGACCTTGCCGAGCCGGGCCATCGCGGCGGTGGAGAGCATGTTGCAGACCAGCTTCTCGGCGGTGCCGGCCTTGAGCCGGGTGGAGCCGGTGAGCACCTCGGGGCCGGTGGGCACCTCGATGGCGACGTCGGCGTGCCGGCTGGTCACCGCGTTGGTGTTGCAGGCCACGGAGACGGTCGCCGCGCCGCGCGCGCGGGCGTGATCCAACCCACCGACCACGTACGGGGTACGGCCGCTGGCGGCGAGCCCGACCACCGTGTCGCGGGCGGTCAGACCGACCTCGTCGAGGTCGGCGACGGCGCGGGTCGGGTCGTCCTCCGCACCCTCGACGGCAACGCCGAAGGCTCGCGCCCCGCCGGCGAGCAGACCGACGACCCGGTCGGGCGTCGTACCGAAGGTGGGTGGGATCTCGACGGCGTCGAGCATGCCGATCCGGCCGCTGGTGCCGGCGCCCAGGTAGATCAGCCGTCCGCCCTGGCGGAGCGACGCCACGACGACGTCGACGGCGGCGGCGATGTCCGGCACGGCCCGGCGGACGGCGGCGGCGACTGTCTGGTCCTCGTCGTTCATCGCGAGAAGCAACTCGGTGGGAGACATCCGGTCGAGCTCGCTGGTCTTGTCGTTGCGGGTCTCGGTGCCGAGGGTGCTGAGGTCCACGGGGTGCTCGTTCCTCTCGCTGGTGTGCAGTCGCCGGCCAGCGGGGAGAGATGCTCCGGTCGCCCGGCGGCGGCTCGCCGTCGAGCGCGTACTCGCGGCCCGCTGCCGCAGCCAGGCCGAGGCGTAGCTGCGAACAGTCCCCGTATCAGCAGGCTGAAACCACAGCGTAACCAGCCCGGAGGGGCGGTGGCAAAAAGTTTCGCGTTACTCTCGGCTAACGTCACTTATTGACAACCCCTGGTAGGGAGCGAGCCGTGCGTCAACTCGACCTCGTCGTGATCGTGCTGTACCTCGTGGTGATCGCCTTCGTCGGACTACGCCTGTCCGGTAAACAGAAGTCCGCGAAGGACTACTTCGTGGGCGAGGGGCGACTGCCCTGGTGGACCGTCTCGTTCTCGGTGGTGGCCACCGAAACCAGCGTCCTGACCGTGATCAGCGTGCCCGGCGGCGCCTACAGCGGTCAGGGCTTCGGAAACGTCGAGCTGGCCCTGGGCTACGTCATCGGTCGGGTCGTCGTGGCCGCGGTGCTCATCCCGCTCTACAAGCGGGGTGGGTTCGTCAGCGCCTACCAGTACCTCGGTGAGCGGTTTGGCCTGAAACTGCAGGGTTTGGCGTCGGTGACGTTCGTCTTCACCCGCCTGCTCGCCGAGGGCGTACGGCTGTTCGCCTCGGCCATCCCCATCAAGCTTCTCCTCGACGAGTTCGGGCTGAATGTCGGCTACCAGGCCATCATCGTCGTTCTGACGCTCATCACTGTGGTCTACACCTACCTCGGTGGCATCAAGGCGGTCATCTGGACCGACGCCATCCAGATGGGGCTGTACCTGGGCGGGGCGATCCTGGCGATCGCGGTGCTCAGCCACGCCGTCGGCTTCGACGGCTACTCGCAGGCGCTCGACGCCGGCAAGTTCCAGCTCTTCGACACCAACTTCGCGCTCGCGCACGTCCTCACCAGCCCGTTCGCCCTGCCGACAGCGATCATCGGTGGCGCGATCTTCGCGATGGCCAGCCACGGGTCGGACCAGCTGATCGTCCAGCGCATCCTGTCCACCCGCACGCTGCGCGAGGGGCAGAAGGCGATGATCTCCTCGGGCATCTTCGTGGTGATCCAGTTCGCGGCGTTCTCCCTGGTCGGCGCGCTGCTGTGGTCGTACAACAAGGGTCAGACCTTCAAGGAACTCGGCCTGGCCAGTAGCGACAACCTCTACCCGAGCTTCATCCTGCACGCCCTGCCGGTGGGCATCTCGGGTCTGCTGGTGGCCGGCATCCTCGGCGCCGCGATGGGTTCGTTGTCCTCGGCGCTGAACTCGATGTCGAACTCCACGGTCGCCGACTTCATCCACAGCTTCTTCCGCAAGGTCCCGTCCGACGACGCGATGCTCCGGCTCGCCCGGGTGATGACCCTGGTCTGGGCGGTGCTGATGGCGATCTTCGCCTGCGCGTTCAGCTCCAGCACCGGAAACGTCTACCTGACCGGTTTGACCATTGCCGGCTACACCTACGGGGCGCTGCTCGGGGCCTTCCTGCTCGGCCGTCTCGTCAAGCGGGCCAACCAGGTCGACGCGGTGATCGCCTTCCTCGTCACCGTGGCGGTGATGACCTACATCGTCCGGTACGTCAAGATCGACGTGACGACGGCCGGGACCACCACCGCCACCGCCATCGCCGCGCAGTGGCTGGTCCCGATCGGCGTCCTGATCACCCTGGTCGTCGGCGCGGTGTCCAGCCGGTTCCACCCGGCCCCGGAAACGCCGTACGACCATGGACGCACCGACGAGGTCGACGACGCGGCGGCGCCCGCCGGCCGGGCCTGAAGGAGGACCTGATGCGCGTGATCGGCCTGATGTCCGGAACCTCCTACGACGGCATCGAAGCCGCCGCCGCCGAACTCGACCTGAGCGGCGACACAGTGCGGCTGCGACCGCTGGGGCGGCTCAGCCACCCGTACTCCGACGAGCTGCGCACGCAGATCGCCGCCGCCCTGCCGCCCGCGCCGACCACCACCGAGGCGATCTGCGTGCTGGACACCGGCATCGGCCGGGCCTTCGCCGAGGCCGGCGTGCGGGCCCTCGCCCAGCTGTGCGACGGCAACGCCGACCTGGTCGTCTCGCACGGGCAGACCATGCACCACTGGGTCGAGGCTGGCACGGTTCGGGGCACTCTCCAGCTGGGCCAGCCCGCCTGGATAGCGGAGGCCACCAGCCTTCCGGTCGTGTCCGACCTGCGCAGCCGCGACGTCGCCGCCGGCGGTCAGGGCGCTCCCCTGGTCGCCCTCTTCGACGCACTGCTGCTGGGTGGCCTACCCGGCGTCCCGGCCGCCCTGAACCTGGGCGGCATCGCCAACATCACAGTCGTCGCGCCGGACGCCGACCCGCTCGCGTTCGACACCGGCCCGGCCAACGCGCTCCTCGACGTCGCCGCGCGCCACTTCAGCGGGGGCACCGAGGAGTACGACCGGGACGGGCGCGGGGCGGCCGCCGGGCAGGTGAACCCCGACCTGCTGCGGCGGCTGCTCGACGAGCCGTACTACCGGCTGCCCGGCCCGAAGAGCACCGGGAAGGAGCTGTTCCATCTTCCCTACCTGCTCGCCGCTCTCGCCGACGCGCCCACACCGGACCCGCAGGACGTGTTGGCCACGCTCACCCGGCTGACGGCGGCCACGGTGGCCGGGGCCTGCCGCGACCACGGCGTCACCCGGCTCGTCGTCTCCGGCGGCGGGGCGCACAACCCGACGCTGATGCGCATGATCGCCGACGATCTGCCCGGCGTCCACCTGTCGTCCAGCGATGATCTGGGCGTCGCGTCGGACGCCAAGGAGGCGCTGGCCTTCGCGCTGCTGGGTTACCTGACCGTGCACGGGCTGCCCGGCGCACTGCCGTCGGGCACCGGCGCCCGGCACGCCTCCGTGCTCGGCAGCATCACCCCCGGTCGGCAGCCGCTGCGGCTGCCCGCCCCGGTCAGCACCGCTCCTGCCCGGTTGCTGGTCGTCGCGTCCCCGGTGGCCGACTGATCACCCCTCCCAGGAGGATCCGCCCATGAGCACAGTCGTACCCACACCGACCGCGGCCGGCGCTCGCGCCCGCGAGGTCGCCGCGCTGCTGCGCTCGCGCCTCGATGATCCGAGCCGGGCCAGCGCCGAGCTGCCCCGGAGGCTGGCGGCGGCACACGACGCCTCGCCGTACCTGTTCGAGCCGCAGGCAGTGGTTCGCGCCGCCTCGGCGGCCGAGGTGGGGGCGTTGATGGCCAGCGCCCGGGAGGCCGGCGTGCCGCTGACCCTGCGCGGCGGCGGCACCAGCCTCGCCGGGCAGGCCGGCGGCGCGGGAGTGCTTGTCGACGTCCGCACCGACTGGCGGCACGCCGAGGTCCTCGACGACGGCCGGCGCATCCGGCTCCAGCCGGGCCTGACGATCCGGCAGGCCAACGCTCGGCTGGCCCGCTACCGACGCCGGCTCGGCCCGGACCCGGCCAGCGAGGCCGCCTGCACGGTCGGTGGCATGGTGGCCAACAACTCCAGCGGGATGACCTGCGGCACCACCGACAACGCGTACCGCACCATGGAGTCGCTGCGCTTCGTGCTGCCGTCCGGCACCGTCGTCGACTCCGGCGCCCGCGACGCCGACGACCGGCTGCGGGCCGACGAGCCCGAGCTGCACGCCGGGCTGCTGCGGCTTCGCGACCGGGTGCGCTCGGCGCCGGGGTCACGCGCCACCATCGAGCGGCTGTTCGCGATGAAGAACACCATGGGGTACGGGCTGAACTCACTGCTCGACCACAGCACCCCGGTCGAGATGCTCGCCCACCTGATGATCGGCAGCGAGGGCACGCTCGGCTTCGTGGCCGAGGCCGTCTTCCGTACCGTCGAGATCCACGACCACGCCGCCACCGGCCTGCTGATCCTGCCCGGTCTCACCGACGCCACCGACGCGCTGCCGGCCCTGCTCGCCGCCGGCGCCCGTACCGCCGAACTGCTCGACGCCGCCGCGCTGCGGGTCAGCCAGCGTGACCCGGGCGCCAGCCCGGCCCTGCGCGGGCTGACCGTCACCGGCCACGCCGCGCTGCTTGTGGAGTTCGGCGAGGACAGCGCGGAGCGGCTCGCCGCGACGCTTGCCGACGCCCGGCCGGTGCTGGACCGGCTGCCGGCCGTCACCGGCACCGAGCTGACCCGCGACCCGCGCGAACGGGCCAACCTCTGGCACCTGCGCAAGGGCCTCTACACCGCCGTCGCCGGGGCCCGCCCGCCCGGCACCACGGCCCTGCTGGAGGACGTCGCGGTGCCGATGCCACGCCTGACCGGCACGTGCGACGGGCTGATCCGCCTGTTCGACAGGCATGGCTACCCGGACGCGGTGATCTTCGGACACGCCCGCGACGGCAACCTGCACTTCATGCTGACCCAGTCCTTCGACACCCCGGCCGAGATCGACCGCTACGCCCGGTTCACCGACGACATGGTCGACCTGGTGCTGGCGGAAGGGGGAACACTCAAGGCGGAGCACGGCACCGGCCGGGCCATGGCGCCCTTCGTCCGCCGGCAGTACGGCGACGAGTTGTACGACGTGATGCGCGAACTCAAGCGGTTGTGCGACCCGAGCGGCCTGCTCAACCCCGGTGTGCTGCTCAACGACGACCCGACAGTGCACCTGCGGCAGCTCAAGGCCGTTCCGACTGTCGACCCCGAGTTGGACGCCTGCGTCGAGTGTGGCTACTGCGAGCCGGTCTGCCCCACCGCCGACGTCACCACCACCCCCCGCCAGCGCATCGTCCTGCAACGGCAGATCGCCCTCGCCACCGCCGCCGGCGACGAGGAGCGCCGCCGGGAGCTGACCGCCGACTACGCGTACGCCGCGGTGGACAGCTGCGCCGCGGACAGCCTCTGCGTCACCGCCTGCCCGGTCGGCATCGACACCGGGGCGGCGATGAAGCGACTACGCGCCGAGCGGCACTCCCCTCGCGCCCAGCGCACCGCCCGCACCGCCGCGCGGCACTGGCAGGCCGCCGTGACGGGCGTCCGGGTGGGGCTGACCGCCGCGCACGCCGTACCGACGCCGGTGACCCGAGCCGCCACCGGGATGATCCGTGGGCTCGGCGCCACCGAACTCGTGCCAGCGTGGAGCGACGACATGCCGCGCGCCGGCGCGCCCCGCCCGGCACCCCGCAACACGCCGGACGCCCAGGCGGTGTTCTTCGCGGCCTGCGTCGGCAGCCTCTTCGCACCCGAGGACGGCTCGTCCGGCGGTTCGGCGGCGGCGTTCCTGCGCCTCTGCGAACTGGCGGGGGTGCCGCTCGTCGTACCGACCGGCACGGCGGGGCTGTGCTGCGGAACGCCGTGGCAGTCCAAGGGCTACCCCGCCGGCCACCGCGAGATGGCCGAGCGGACCCTGGCCGCGCTCTGGTCCGCCAGCGACGAGGGTCGCCTGCCCGTCGTTTGCGACGCGTCGTCGTGCACGCACGGGCTGACGCAGCTCACCGCCGCGCTGGCCGAGGAGGACCGGGCACGGTACGCCGCGTTGCGCTTCGTCGACAGCGTGACCTTCACCGCCGAGCACCTCCTGTCGGCGCTGCCGCAGCCCCGGCGACTGGGCTCGCTGGCCCTGCACCCCACCTGCTCCACAGTGCACCTGGGCGGCATCGACGACCTGCGCACGGTGGCCCAGGCGGTCGCCGACACCGTCACCGTGCCGGACAGCTGGGGGTGCTGCGCCTTCGCCGGCGACCGGGGGCTGCTGCACCCCGAGGTCACGGCCGGCGCCACCGCCGTGCAGGCCGCCGAGATCAATCAGCGCGACCACGACGCGTACGCCTCCTGCAACCGCACCTGCGAGATGGGCATGAGCCGGGCCACCGGCCAGCCGTACCGGCATGTGCTCGAGGTGCTCGTCGAGACGATCGTGCCGCCCGCGTAGCCGGTGCCGTACCCATGGTCACCCACTCGTTCGGGAGGACGTTCTTGACGTACGTCTTGAAGTCGACCCGGTCGACACGCCCGAGACTGACCCGGTAGACGAGGATGGTGCTCGGCAGCTTGCTGTTGGTGCCGTCTGTGGTACAACCCGTCGGCCCGCTCACCAACTCGTGCGAGGCGTTGTTGTTCTTCAGCGTGGCGTTGAGGTTTGCCATCGCCCCGGCCGCGAAGACCTGGCTCGCACCGGCGAAGTTGCTGTGAAGTAGACCCGCACGCTCTTGCTGGTGCGGTTCCAGACCGACGCGGCGTTGTTCTTCACGCACAGGCCCTTGCCGCTGCCCGCGCCCGTGAAGTCGTAGCAGGTCGGCTGGGTCGTACCGTAGTCGTCCGGTGAGTCGGTGAAGTCGGAGACCGAGCCCGCCTGGTGGTCGCTGTTGTAGTATTGACGTCCTCTCCGCCCTGAGAGGCGAAGATTCCGGTCTGCTATACCCCTGAAGGGGCTAGCTTCCGGTGGGTTACCGCTTCGCTGCGCGGTGCCGGCACGGATGCTGGTCTTATCTGCGCTCGACGGTCGTTGAGGTCCGCCCGTCCGGCGGCCCTGATGTTCTTGGCGGCGTTCACGTCCCGGTCGTGGTGACTGCCACACGGGCAGATCCACGTACGAACGTTCAGCGTCATCTTGTCGGTGATCCGGCCGCAGTCCGAGCACATCCGGGTGGACGGGAAGAACCTGTCCACCCGAGCGAAGATGCGCCCGTACCGGGCAGCCTTGTATTCCAGCATGGTCGTGAACTGTGTCCACCCGGCGTCGTGCACCGACTTCGCCAGCCGCGTGCGGCCAAGCCCGCTCACGCACAGGTCCTCGACGTACACCGCTTGGTTGTCGCGGATGATCGCCGTGGACAGCTTGTGCTGCCAGTCCCGCCGGGTGTCGGCCACCCGCGCATGGGCGCGGGCAACCTTCACCACGGCCTTCTTACGGCGGTTGCTGCCCTTGGTCTTGCGGGACAGGTCCTGCTGCAACCGCTTCAGCTTGCGTGCCGCGCGACGCAGGAACTTCGGCGCGGTCACCTTCGTACCGTCGGACATGACCGCGAAGTGCGTCAGGCCCAGGTCGATACCCACCTCGGACGCGGCCGACGGCAGCGGCTCGTCGGTGCTCTGCACGACAAACGACGCGAAGTACCGACCCGCCGCGTCCCGGATCACCGTCACCGACGTCGGTACAGCGGGCAGCGTCCGCGACCAGCGCACCTGCACGTCGCCGATCTTCGGCAGCCTGAGCCGTCCGTTGTCCAGCACCTTGAACCGGGCGTTGGCCGTGAACCGGATGGCCTGCCGGTTGTCCTTCCGCGACCGGAACCGAGGCGCAGCCACCGTGCGGCCCTTACGCTTGCCGGAAATTGAGGCGAAGAAGTTGCGGTACGCCGTATTCAGGTCCGCGAGGGCCTGCTGCAACACCACCGACGACACCTCACCCAGCCACGCACGCTCCGGAGTGAGTTTCGCCGCCGTGACCCGTCGGGACAGTTCCGCGTCCGTCACATACGCCAGGCCAGCCTCCCGCGCCTGCTGACGTACGCGCAGCCCATCATTGAACACCACCCGCGCACACCCGAACGCCCGCGCCAACGCCTGCTGCTGGCCAGACGTCGGATAGACGCGGAAGTTGAACCGAAGCAGCACGACCACAGTCTGCCATTGGCTCATGGCCGATCCGGGAGACATTCCGGGGCACGCTCGGGCCTTGGCGAGCCTCCGCGCGGGCTTTCAATCCGTCACCTGCTTGACCGGTGATGACATCGCTTCACTCTTGCACCGCGTCGCGTCACCGGTCAAGATGGTGACGTGACGTTCGAGTTCATCGCCGATCGGCCGGTACTGGACTTCCTTCCCACGCTCGCCGAGCGCGGCCACGCTGACGTCGAGCAGCTGATCGCGCCGAGAGATGTGGCGGACTGGGCCGTCCAAGCCGGCATCGTCGAGCGAACGCCCGCTGTGGACGACGCCGGCCTGAGGCACGCCAAGGCGCTCCGAGAGGCGATGTTCCGCCTGGTCCAAGCCCTGATCAACGGCGCCGAGGCGGCCACGTCAGACCGCGAGCTGGTCAATGGGGCAGCAGCGGGGCCGCTACCTACGCTGCGCCTTGACGTCGACGGAGTGCACCGCTGCGGCGACCTGGACGCCATCCTGACGGTCCTCGCCCGCGACTGCCTGGAGTTGCACGCCAGCGACGACCGTCTGGCCCTCCGCTGGTGCGCCGACGAGCACTGCACCCGAGCATTCGTCGACCGGTCGCGCGGCGCACGGCGGCGCTGGTGCGGCATGCGCGGCTGTGGAGACCGCGCCAAGGCCGCCGCGTACCGCCGGCGACAGCGAACCCCCGCCCCTTGAAGGCGACAGACTCACGGCCGGTGGCCGGCGGCCCGGGCGTGCTCAGGCTGCCGGCCCCCGGCCGGACCAACGACGACGTACGGAGACGTCAGGCGGTGATCACCGGCCAGGCGTAGGCGAGCAGGGCGCAGGCGGCACCCAGAAGCGCGAGCGAGACACCCCTCGTGGGCAGCGGCAGGGCAGCGAGCACGATCAGGATGACGGCGACGACGTAGAGAAATGCCTGGACCGACATGGTGCTCTCCTCGATCAGGGGTAGCGAGCGGGTGACTTCATCCGCCGAGATGCCCCCAGGCGTGATCTCGGAAACCTCCTGCTGATCACGGTTCGGCCCACAGTGGTACGTGCGGCTCGCCCGGTGCGGTGCCTAGGTCTGAAGGAGAACCGCTTCCGCGCCCACCGGTCGAAAGCCCGCCGCCTGGAAAGCGCGCACGCTGCGCGCATTGCCGGCGGCCTGCTGGGACCAGACCGGCTGGCCGTCGGGCACCAGATGTCGGGCGGCCGTCGCCAGCGCCCGTCCCAGGCCCCGGTGGCGACGCTCGTCGTCGACCTCGATCGCCGCCTCCCAACGGCCGGCCACCCCTCGCCCGAGTACGACCACCCCGCCCTCGGCGGCCCAGACGCGGACGTCGTCACGGCGTCGACGTGCCCTGACCTCGCGGGGATGATCGGCGTCGGCAAGCTCACCCAGTTGCACTGGCGGAGGCCCGGCAAGGCTGCTCGCCACGGTCAGCAGGTCGATCGTGTCCATGGCGCGCCGGGTGCGGTCGAGCAGCGCGCCCAGGAAACGCGGATTCATCGTGGCCGCCAGGGGGTCGCAGTCGACAGTGGCCAGCGTGCGACGTACCCACTGGGGGTCCTCGTCGGTGAACACCACCGAGTGCCCCGTGAAGGCGATGACCCCGGCGTCACGGCGGCTGGGCTGCGGAACCACCGTGGTCCCGCCGTCCGGCGGCGGGAAGCGCCCGTGCGCCGCCGCGTCCAGGATGTCGGCCAACGTGCGGTCCATTGTCGCCCTCTCCTCGGTCCCCGACCGCACGGCTGCCGAGAGGGACGCGCCCCCTTGCCGCCGCGCGGACCAAACAGTGTTCGGACATCCTCCCGCGTGCGGTACGGCGCTGGGCGCCCCGGTGTCCCAGCCCGCGCTTCGTCAGCCCGTCGGCGCCTGAATCGCGTGGCTGCGGTACCAGATCCGCGGTCGGCCGTCGGCGGCGATGTCGACGTCCGTACGCACCTGGTAGACCTGCTCGATCCGGCTCGTGGTGAGAACCTCGACGGGCGTGCCCGCCGCGACCACCCGGCCGCCGCACAGAAGCACCAAGCGGTCGCAGTACTGGGCGGCCAGATTGAGGTCGTGCAGGGTCACCACGACCGTGCTGGCCGACTCGGCGAGAAACCGCAGCAACTCCAGTTGATGCCGGATGTCCAGATGGTTGGTCGGCTCGTCGAGCAGCAGCAGGTCCGGTTCCTGCACCAGAGCGCGGGCCAGGTCCACCCGCTGCCGCTCACCGCCGGAGAGGCTGGACCAGCGCCGCTGCTCGAAGCCGGCCAGGCCGGCCTCGGCGAGGGCGCGCCGCGCCAGGTCCAGATCGGCGGCGCCGACCCCGGCGAGGCGTGGCCGGTACGGGGTCCGGCCCAGCAGAACCACCTCCAGTGCGGACATCTCCACATCGGTGGCCACCTGTTGGGTGACCACCGCGATCCGCCGAGCCAGCGCCCGCCGGGGTATCGCGCCCAACGCGACATCGTCGAGCAGCACCCGCCCGGAATCGGGACGGGCCAGTCCTGCCAGCAGCCGCAGCAGGCTCGACTTGCCGGAGCCGTTCGGCCCGAGCAGCCCGACCGTGACGCCCGGTTCGGCGGTGAGCGCCACCCCGGCCAGGATCCGTACGCCGGCCACGCCCCACCCGACGCCGTCCGCGAGCAGCCGCGCCGGGTACGGATCGTCTGTCGCCCGACCGCTGCCTCCCCCGCCCCGACCGGCGGCTTCCGGCCCGATCATGGCGTGCCGGTCCGGCGTCGCATGACCAGCGCGAACACCGGCACCCCGAGCAGCGCGGTGAGCACACCCACCGGCAGTTCCTGTGGCGCGAAGACGGTCCTCGCCACCGTGTCCGCCCAGATCAGGAAGATCGCCCCGATCACCGCGCAGGTGGGCAGCAACGTCCGATGCCGGGAGCCGAAAAGGAACCGAACGGCGTGTGGCACGGTCAACCCGACGAAACCGATGGCGCCGCTCGCCGCGACCAGTGCGGCCGCCACCAGGGCGGTGACGCTGAACAGCAGCAGCCGGGTACGCCCGGGAGAGAAGCCGAGCGAGCGAGCCGTATCGGTGCCGAACGCGAACGCGTCAAGCGCCGTCGCACTGGCCCAGCAGACCAGCAGGCCGACGCCGACAACCACGGCGCTGAGCGCCACCGACGGCCAGGAGGCCGCCGTCAGCGAGCCGAGCAGCCAGAACGTCACGCTGCGGGTGTCCTGGGTGTGCGCGTCGGAGATCACGATCAGGCTGGTCACCGCGCTGAAGAGCTGCGAGACGGCCACCCCGGCGAGAACGATCCGGGTCGGCTCGCCGGCCCGCCGGCCGGCCAGCAGCAGCACCGCGCCGAACGCCGCCATGCTGCCGACGAACGCGCCGGTGGTCAGGTCGACCGGGCCGGCGCCGATCTGGACTCCGAGTACCAGCACCGCCACCGCGCCGGTGGAGGCGCCGGACGAGACACCGAGCAGGAACGGGTCGGCCAGCGGGTTACGCGTGAGCGCCTGGAGCACCGCCCCGCACACCGCCAGACCGGCGCCGACCAACCCGGCCAACAGCACCCGGGGCAGCCGGAGATCCCACACGATGCTGTCCGGCAGGGCCGGTAGCGGGTGGACCGGCAGGCCCACGTGGCTGGCCACCGCGCGCAGGACGCTGTCGACCGGTAGATCGGCCGAGCCCACGCTGACCGCCGCCGCAATGGTGACCAGCAGCAGGAGCAGGGTCAACGGCAGGAGGTACCGACCGGTTCTCGGAATGCCGGTAGCGGGTGGTGACTCCCGTCCCGTCGGCGCGGGCGGACCGCCCGCCGAGGCGAGGGATCGTGCGGCTCGCAGGTTCATCGGCGGGCGAACACCACGTAGTCGTCGAGGTACTGCCAGACCGTGCCGACCTCGGCGAAGCCGGCCGTGCGAAGGGCCGCCAGGTGGAATTCCAGTGAGGCCGGGGCCTGCGGCGGTCGGTCGGCGAACCGCTGTACCCGCTGGGCGGCCAACCCGGCCAGTTCTGGGTGTCGGGCCGCCTCGGCGTACCAGCCGGAATAGGTGAGCGCTCCGGCGGCGAATGTCTCCTGCTGCACCTGCGCGTCGTGCCGACCGGCGATGTCGCGCAGGGTGGGCGCCGACTCGTCGTAGCGGAGGTGGTCGGCGTTGAGCAGCACACCACCGGCGGGCAGCAGCCGCGCCGCGGTGGTGTAGACCCGCAGTAGTTGCTCCGGCGCGAGCCAGTGCAGTGCCGTCGAGGTGAGCACGGCGTCGACTCGCCGTCCGGCCAGCGCGTCCTCCCAACCGTCGGCCACCAGGTCGACGTCGTGCACCTCGACCCGTGCGGTGTAGCGGTCCAGGGCACGCCGCGCGACCTGTAGCAGGATCGGGTCGTAGTCGACCGCGACGGCGGTGGCACGTGGGAACTCGGCAAGCATCCGGTCGCTGATCGCACCGGGACCGCAGGCCAGATCCAGGATGGTCGGGTCGTCCGGACAGTGCAGCCGCAGCACGTCGGCCATCGCGTCGAACCGCAGGTCGCGGTGGGCCACGTACGCGGACTGCTGGTCGTTCCACAGTTCGAGCAGGCGCCGGGCGGCCGACTGATCCAGTGCCGCGACCGAGGTGCCGGCCGGCGGGGTCATCGTGCGGTCCCGTGCAGGTTGGCGCCGACCAGTTCCGCCGCCTGGACGCTGCGGATCGACGGATCCATCGACGAGCCGGGCACGGTGACGAACCGTCCGGCGACCACCGCGTCCAACTTCGACGTCACCGGGTTGCGGCGCAGGAAGTCGATCTTCGACTGGGCGCTGTCGCCGTCGCCGCCCCTGGTCAGATCGGCCAACACGATGACGTCCGGATTGCGCTTGGCGATCTCCTCCCAGTTGCCGGCGGGCCACTTCTGGCTGGCGTCGGTGAACGCGTTGCGGACGCCCAGCAGCGAGCTGATCGCGTCCGGAACCCCACCGTGCCCGGCCACGTACGGGGTGTGCGTTCCCGAGTAGTACCAGAGGAGTGACGGGTCGGCGCTCGGCGTGGCCGTCGGTACCGAACCCCGCGCGGCGTCCAACCGACCCTGCTGGTCGTGGATCAGCTTGTCGGCCCGCTCCGGGACGCCGAAGACACCGGCGATGTCGCGGATCTCATCGAAGATCCCGTCGAAGGTGACCGTCTGGGTGGTGTCCGCCGGCTTCTCGCAGGCGAACTCGGACAGGTACGCCGGTACGCCGAGCGTGGCCAGGTCAGCGCGCGGGCCTGCGGCGTCCGGAGCGTACGCGGAGGTGTAGGTCGAGTAGACGAAGTCCGGGTTCGCGGCCCGGACCGCCTCCCGCGACGGGTAGAGCTTGGCCAGCACCGGCACCTTCTCGTACGCCGGGCGCAGCTCGGGCAGCACCGGGTCGGTCTGGTAGCTGGTGCCGACCATCCGGTCGGCGAGACCGAGGCTGAGCATGATCTCGGTGGCGTTCTGTTCCAGCGCGATCGCCCGCTGGGGTGGCGCGCTGATGTCGACGGGCAGTCCGCAGTTGGTCAGGTGGACCGGGGCGGCGAGGTGGCCCTGCGCGGCCGGTGTGGCGGCTCCACCGTCGGAGCATCCGGCGGCGGCCAGCACCAGACACAGGCCAGCCTTAACGAAAACGGTTTTCATAAGCGGGAACATATCAACAGCGCCTCAGCGGCCCGGCAGGCGGGGGTGCGGTGCGTCAACCAGCGCGGACCATGCCGGGCGCTCCGGCCACAGCCCGGTCAGGTCGACCCGACGCAGTCAAGGGTGTGACCCAGCTTCCGGGTCACACCCTTGACTCATCCACCGGCCGGACGACGCACCGCTGACGGCTCGACGGGTCAGCAGCCGATCCGGCTGGACCCCACCGCGACGTCGTCGTACCAGAGGGTGTCGGCTCCGCCGCCGTAGCTCTCCCAGCCCAGCTTCAGGTCGGTGAGCTGCGGCCGCCAGGTGCGGTTGTACCACTGGCCGTCGATGTCGTGCGTCGGCGAGCCGTCAGCGGTCAGCCCGGGAATGGCGGCGCCGTCCACCCAGGTACGCAGCTGACCGGCCGCACCGTCCACCATGAACTCGACGCAGGTCCACCGGTTGGTGGGTAACGGCAGGCTCTGCGCCACCCCGGCCGGGCTCTGCTCGGGCAGGGTCGCGTCGTCGGAGGCGCGGTTCCACTGCAACGCGCCGTTCTGGCCACCCAACCGCAGGTCCTTGTTGCTGTCGGCGGCGTCGGCCATCGCCATCATCGTGGTGTGTTCGGTGGGCTGGGCGGTGGTGTGCCGGACCCAGATCCGGCCGTAGCGGACGTTGCCCACACCACTGAGGTTCTTGGTGGACCTGATGAAGACGTGGTTGCAGTACCCGGCGGCACCGTTGATCCGGACCGACCGGCTGCCGCTGTGCGTGGTCGCCGTGTCGATGGTGGCGGTACCGGCGCCGGAACAGTCCGGGCTCACCACGGTCCAGTCGCCGGACGGCGTCGAACCGCTCTGACCCTCGAAGCCGTCGCAGAGCACCGCGCCGGCACACCCGGTCGGCGGCTCGGTGGTGGGCGGCGGGTCGGTCGGCGGAGGCGTCGTCGGCGGAGGGTCGGTCGGCGGCGGGGTGGTCGGCGGTGGGGTCGTCGGCGGCGGGGTGGCGCCGTTGCACGGGACGCCGTTCAGGCTGAACCCGGTCGGCGCGCCAGCACTGGAGGCGTACGTGCCCTGCAACCCGAACTCGGTGGAGCCGCCGGCCGGGATGCTGCCGTTGTACGACGCGTTGCGGGCGGTCACCGTCGATCCGGACTGGCTGACGGTGGCGTTCCAGCCGCTGGTGACACGCTGGTCCCCGGCGTACGTCCAGGTGACGGTCCAACTGGAGACGGCGGTGTCCCCCGGGGAGACCTTGACGGTGGCGGTGAATCCGCCGGGCCACTGGTTCGGCGTGTAGTCGACCCGGCAACCCTGGGCGGCTGCGGCCGGGCCGGTGAGCACTGCCGCTCCGGTGGTGGTCGCGGCGGTGGCCAGCGCGGCGACGACCAGCAGGGTCGCGGCGGGGCGGGCACGGAAAATCGTCATGAAGGGTCCTTCTGCCATCGAGCTGAGCGGAGGCGGTGCGGCGGCGCGTCCTGGACGGACGCGGTGCGGCAACGTGCCCTGGATGCGGCGCGGCGGTGCGCCACAGCGAAAGGTCGCGCGTACGACCGAAATGCCCGGCTCGGGGTGGACCTGTCAGTCGCCGACGGCCCGGTCCCCCGGACCCCGGCGGCGCCCACCCTCAATCTATTGATGCACGACGATCTAATCAAGCGTCGGCGCGTCGGATGCGAGCAGGTGACGACCGAGGGAGCGCTAATTCGATGGCAGGGCAGGTCCCCGCTGTGTCAGCCTGACCCGACGACGGACCCGGGCCACCAGGGACCTGGTGCCACGACGGAACCGAACGACGGGAGCACAGCGATGCGAGGACTCGAAACCTTCCCGCCCATCCGGACGCGAGCTTTCGAGGACCCGTCAGCCTATGCAGACCGTCAATCTTGGCATTCTCGCCCACGTCGACGCCGGTAAAACCAGCCTGACCGAGCGCCTGCTGCACGCCACAGGCGTCATCGACCAACTCGGCAGCGTCGACGCGGGCACCACCCAGACCGACACCGGCGAGATCGAGCGCCGCCGGGGCATCACCATCCGTAGCGCGGTCGCCGCGTTCGGCATCCGTGATCGCCAGGTCAACCTGCTCGACACCCCGGGGCACGGCGACTTCGTGGCGGAGGTCGAACGCGCGCTCGGGGTCCTCGACGCGGCGATCCTGGTGCTGTCGGCCGTCGAGGGAGTCCAGCCGCACAGTCGGCGGATCATGCGAATTCTCCGGTCGCTCCGGCTACCCACGCTGATCTTCGTGAACAAGATCGACCGGGTGGGCGCCCGCACCGAGGACCTGGTCGCGGACGTGCGCCGGCTCCTGACCCCGGCCGTCTTCCCGCTGGGGACGGTTCGCGCACCCGGTACACCCGGGGCCACCTTCCGGCTCTACGACCCGCGCGACGACGGCGAAAACGCCCACCGGCTCGCCGAGACCCTCGCCGAACACGACGACGAGTTGCTGGTCGCCCTGGTGGACGACCTGCCGTCCGACCCGGACCAGTTCGACAGGGCGCTACGGGTACAGGCCGCCGCCGGCCAGGTCCACCCGCTGCTGTTCGGTTCGGCGCTGTCCGGAGCCGGCATACCCGAGCTGCTGGACAGCATCGCGGCCCTGCTGCCCGCGTCCCCGCCTGCGGAGCCCGAGCCGCGGGCACGGGTCTTCGCCGTCGAACGCGACGCCGCCGGGGGACGGGTGGCGTACCTGCGTTCCTACGGCGGGCAGTTGCGGGCACGGCAGCGGGTCATCGCGTACCGCCGGGAGCCGGACGGCCGGATCACCGCGACCCGCGCCCGGATCACCCGGCTCGACGTGGTCGACGCGACCCCCGACCAGGCCGAGCCGACCGGGCGGGAGCACGAGACGAACGTGCTGACCGCCGGGTACATCGCGCGCCTCGCCGGCCTGACCGGAGTACGGCTCGGCGACCAACTCGGCAGCCCGGTCGGCCTCGACGGTCGGGCGCACTTTCCGGCGCCGACCCTGGAGGTGGTGGTTCGACCCCGCGACCCGGCGCGGGTGCTGGCACTGCACGCCGCGCTGCTGGACATCGCGGACGCCGACTCGTTCCTCCAGGCCCGGGTGACCCCGGACGGCGACACGAGCGTGCTGCTCTACGGCGAGGTGCAGCGCGAGGTGCTGACCGCCACGCTGGCCGAGGCATACGGGATCGAGACGGAGTGTGGGCCGGGTCGGCTCATGCACATCGAGCGGCCGACCGGCGTCGGCACGGCGGTGGAGATCATCGGGCAGGGCTTCTACGGCACGGTCGGCTTCCGGGTCGAGCCCGGCACCGGGGTGGACTACCGACTGGAAGTCGAACTCGGCTCCCTGCCGCTGTCGTTCCACAAGGCCATCGAGGACGCCACCCGGGCCGCACTCGACCAGGGACGTCACGGTTGGCCGGTCACCGACATCCGGATCACCCTCACCCACAGCGGCTACTGGTCACCGATCACCACGGCCGGACATTTCCGGGACCTGGCCCCGTACGTCCTCATGCAGGCCCTCGCCCAGGCCGGCACACGGGTATTCGAGCCGTGCCGCCGGTTCGAGGCCGAGGTTCCGGCCGACCGGCTCGGCGCGGTCACCTCGTACCTGGTCCGGCTCGGTGCCCGCATCGACGGCACCGACCACGTCGCGGCTGGATGGCGGATCGGCGGGCTGCTGCCGGTGCGGTTCGAGCCGGAGGCGCAGCGGCGGCTATTGGACGTGTCCAGCGGGGAAGGGCTCTGGTCCTCGGTACCCGGCGGCGACCGCCCGATGTCCGGTGACCCGCCGTGTCGGCCCCGCACCGACGGTGACCCGTTCGACCGGACGGAGTATCTGCGATTCCTCGCCCAGCCGAGAACCCGATCGTGAAGCTTCGCCGTCTGAAGCGGTGTGACGGTGAGGACGCGGCTCGGGGAATCGGCTGCGTCGCAGGAAGAGAATTTTCGGGCGATGTCGATTTCGCGGGCCGCCCATTCGACGAGTGCGTGCAAGGGTCGAGAGGCGGCCTGTCGGACGAGGAGAACACGATGTCGAAGTACCTGTTGATCATGCGGGGCAGCGATGAGACGAACGCCGCCATGATGGCCAACCTCGACGAGATGATGGCCACCACCCGCCAGTTCATCGAGGACATGATGAAGGCCGACGTTCTCGTCGCGGCCGAAGGGCTGGACGATCCACGTCAGGGCGTGGTGGTCGACTTCGCCGGCGAGGCACCGGTGGTCACGGACGGGCCGTACGGCGAGACCAGGGAGTTGTTCGGGGGCTACTTCCTGCTCGACGTCGCCACGAAACAGGAGGCGGTCGAGTGGGCCAAGCGGGTCCCGGCGGTCCGGGGGTCCAAGATCGAGGTCCGGCGGGTGGCCGAGGCCGACGAGGTCCCGCAGGGCGGCGAGAGCAACGGCCAGATCTGATGGGTACGGCCGATCTTGAGGCCGTCTGGCGGATCGAGTCGGCGCGGATCGTCGCCGCGCTGACCCGGTTCACCGGCGACTTCGGGCTGGCCGAGGACGCCGCCCAGGAGGCGGTGGCCGAGGCGCTGGTGTCCTGGCGGCGTGCGCCTCCGGCCAATCCGGCCGGCTGGCTGATGGCCACGGCCCGACGGCGGGCGATCGACACGATCCGCCGTCGGGCCGCCCTCCAGGACCGATACGCCCTGTTGGCGGCCGATCCCGCACGCGACCAGGAGATCGACACTGACCGGATCGACGACGACGTCCTGGCGCTGATGTTCGTCAGCTGCCACCCGGTGCTCTCCCCCGAGGCGCGGGTGGCGCTGACCCTGCGCGTGGTCGGCGGCCTGTCCAGCGAGGAGATCGCCCGCGCGTTCCTGGTGCCGGTGCCGACCGTGCAGGCCCGCATCACCCGGGGCAAGAAGACGATCGCGGCGGCCGGGGTGCCGTTCGAGCTGCCTCTGCCCGGCGAGCGCCGGAAGCGGCTGGGCGGCGTGCTCAGTGTCCTCTACGTGATCTTCGCGGAGGGGTCGACGGCCACGTCGGGCGACCGACTGCTGCGCCCCGACGTCGCGTACGAGGCGATCCGGCTGGCCCGCACACTGGCCGCGCTACAGCCGGACGAGCCGGAGGTGCACGGCCTGCTCGCCCTGTGCGAGCTGACGGCCGCGCGCTTCCCGGCCCGGACCGCCCCGGACGGCACGCCGATCCTCCTCACGGACCAGGACCGTCGGTTGTGGGACCTGCCGGCGATCCGCCGTGGACTGGCCGCGCTGGCCAGGGCATCGCGGCGCGGCCTCGGCCCGTACGGCCTGCAGGCAGCGATCGCGGCCACGCACGCGTCGGCACCCTCGGCCGAGGAGACCGACTGGGCCCGGATCGTCATGCTCTACGAGGCGCTCGGCCGGGTCGCGCCCTCGCCGGTGGTCGACCTCAACCGAGCCGTCGCCGTCGCCATGGCCTCGGGTCCGGCGCCAGCCCTGGCCATCGTGGACGAGCTGATCGCCGCGAATCGCCTCCCCGGCTCGCACCTCGTCCCGACCGTACGCGGTGAGCTGCTGACCCGCCTCGGCCGGCTTCCGGAGGCGCGCGCCGAACTGGAGTCGGCCGCGCGGCTCTGCGCCAATCAGCGCGAACGCTCGGTGCTGCTGGGCAAGGCGGCCGCGCTCAGCTGACTGCTCCAGCCCGGCCGGCGGGACCGGAGCGCCGCTGGTCTGTCGCCGAGCGGATCAGAGCCTGACGTCGGAATAATCAGGAGGTATCGATCGTCCGAGTTGGAGGTGCGCATGCGCGTCATCCGCATTCTGCCCAACCTTCCGGTGGCTGACGTCAGCGCCGCGAAGGGCTTCTACACCGACTTTCTTGGTTTGAGCACCGAGGCGTTCAGCCTGGGCTGGGTGGCCCGCTACACCTCGTCCGACCCCGACGTGGCGGTGCAGCTCGTCTCCGGCGACGCGACAGCACCCGAGGACTCGGTGATCAGTGTGCAGGTGGACGACGTGGACGCCGCCTATGCCGAGGCACAGCGGCTCGGCCACGAGATCGTGCACCCGCTCACCACCGAGCCGTGGGGCGTGCGACGGTTCTTCGTCCGCGACCCGGACGGCAACGTCATCAACGTGGCGGCGCACCGCTCCTGAGGCGATCCGGACAATCCTGAGGGATTGACCCTTACCGACGGCCGATGTTAACTGCATATCACCGATGTAGATCGATGTTCATCCGGTTGGTGTCAAGCCAGCCTGGTGGCATCGCTCCGCGTCGTCTCGACATCGCCCTCGTTTCGGCGGACGCGGGCACACCGGGCACTTCCTCACAAGGAGCCCTGCATGCGCAGACGCGCCATCAGCACGCTCGCCGCCGCCGTCGCCACCGGACTCACCCTCGCCGCCGGGGCGGTGACGGTGGCCTCGACCCCGGCCGAGGCCGCACCGCTGGGCAAGGTCCTGGTCTTCTCCAAGACCGCCGGCTTCCGGCACTCCTCCATCCCGAACGGCATCGCCGCCATCCAACAACTCGGCGCGGCGAACGGCTTCACCGTCACCGCCACCGAGGACGCCGCCACCTTCACCACTGCCAACCTCGCCCAGTACCAGGCGGTGATCTTCCTCAGCACCACAGGTGACGTGCTCGACGCCGGCCAGCAGGGCGCGTTCGAGGCGTACGTGGCCGCCGGCGGCGGCTTCGTCGGAGTGCACGCCGCCGCCGACACCGAGTACGACTGGCAGTGGTACGGCGGACTGGTCGGCGCGTACTTCGCCTCGCACCCGGCCACCCAACAGGCGACGGTACGCGTCGAGGACCGCTCCAACGCCTCCACCGCGCACCTGCCGTCGACCTGGACCCGCACCGACGAGTGGTACAACTACCGGGCCAACCCCCGCTCCGCGGTGAAGGTGCTGGCCACCCTCGACGAGTCGTCGTACACCGGTGGGTCGATGGGTGGTGACCACCCGATCACCTGGTGCCACAGCTATGGCGGCGGACGCTCCTGGTACACCGGACTCGGCCACACCGAGCAGAGCTACACCGACCCGAACTTCACCCGGATGCTGCTCGGCGGCATCCAGGTGGCGGCCGGGGCGGTGGCGGCCGACTGCCGGCCGGAGCCCGGCTACACCCCGCTGTTCGACGGCACCCAGGCCAGCCTCGGGCAGTGGCGGCAGGCGGGTCCGGGCGGTTTCACAGTGGCCGACGGCACCCTCACGTCGAACGGTGGCATGGGGTTGCTCTGGTACCCGGTGCGCACCTTCGCCAACTACTCGCTCAAGGTCGACTGGATGATGCCGGGCGACGACAACGGCGGGGTCTTCATCGGGTTCCCCGATCCGCAGGGCGACCCGTGGGGCCCGGTCGCCGCCGGTCACGAGATCCAGATCGACGCCACCGACGGCGACCCGACACGCACCACCGGCAGCGTCTACAGCTTGCAGGCACCCAACCAGGCCGCCCGTGCGGCGGCGCTCAACCCGCCCGGCTCCTGGAACACCTACGAGATCGGGGTGCACGGCCAGCGGGTCGAGATCTGGCTCAACGGCGTCAAGATCAACGATTACGTCAGCAGCCGGGCCATCGCCAACGGCTACATCGGGTTGCAGAACGACGGCGCCGGAATGGACATCAACTACCGCAACGTGCGGATCAAGACCGACGGCCCGAGCGAACCACCCGCCACCGACCTGGCCCAGGGCCGGCCGGTTACGGCGTCAAGCGTCGAGCCGGGCAGCGCGCACGCGGCGGCCAACGCCGTGGACGGCAACACGACCACCCGCTGGGGCAGCGCGTACGCCGACCCGCAGTGGATCACCGTCGACCTGGGGGCCACGTACGCGATAAACCGGGTGCGGCTGGCCTGGGAGACGGCCCACGCGCGGGCGTACCAGGTCCAGGTGTCGCCGGACAACGTGACCTGGTCGACGCTGCACAGCACGACCACCGGAGACGGCGGCGTCGACGACCTCACTGTCACCGGCACCGGCCGCTACCTGCGGGTGTACGGCACCCAGCGCGCCACCCAGTGGGGCTACTCGCTGTGGGACCTCAACGTCTACGGCACCGCCGCCGGCGGCAGCCTGCTCTCCCGTGGTCGGCCGGTCACCACGTCGAGCGTGGAGCCGGGCAGCGCGCACGTGGCGGGCAACGCCGTGGACGGCAACGCCACCACCCGCTGGGGCAGCGCGTACGCCGACCCGCAGTGGATCTCGGTGGACCTCGGGGCGTCCCGCACCCTCGACCGGGTACGGCTGACCTGGGAGGCGGCGTACGCGCGGGCGTACCAGATCCAGGTCTCCCCGGACAACGTCACCTGGTCGCCCGTGCACACCACCACCACTGGCGACGGCGGCGTCGACGACATCGCCATCTCGGCCACCGGCCGCTACCTGCGCGTCCAGGGCACCCAGCGGGCCCTGCCCGCGTACGGCTACTCACTCTGGGAGCTGGAGGTGCACGGCAGCTGAGCGCGAGCCCTGGCTCACGTACAAGTAGCGAGCGGACCGGGCCCGTGTCTGTTCGGATCGGTAGCTCGTGTCGCACTGTGATTGGATCGCGGCCGACTCGGGGGCACAAACCGTGCCCCCGAGTCGGCGCGACAATCGGCAGCCCGTTACCGGCGGCCGAACGTGACACTCACCTCTGCTACTGGTCAGGCGGGTACGAACTGCCACTGCTGGTTGGTCCCGCCGTTGGCGGTCCACTGCACGACCTGCGCCCCGTCGCTGGTCGATGCGGCGTAGACGTCGGCTGCCAGTCCGCTGCTGCGGGCGACGATGGTGTAGTAGCCGTTACCGGTGGGCCGCAGGTACCACATCTGATTGGTGCCGCCATTGGCCGACCACTGCTGCAGTTGCAGGCCCTGCGTGGTGCTGCCGGCGTTGACGTCGAGCATCTTTCCGGAGGCGGTGTAGCGCAGGGTGTAGGCGTCCTGCGTGGTGCTGATCGTCCAGGTGGGGGTGCCGCTCTGCTGGACCGCCTTGGCACCGTCGGCGGTGGAGTTACCGGCGATGGCGAGGGGCTTGCCGCTGTTGCGGTTGACGATGCGGTAGGTGCCTGCTGCGGGCCCGGTTCCGCCGCTTCCACCGAGGTTGAGGTACTCGACCGCATCGGTGAAGACGGTGCTGCCGGACTTCGTGGTAGACAGCTGCAGGTACACGCGGTTACCGGTGGCGGGGGCGGTGAAGGACACCGGTTGGGTGACCCGTGAGCCGAGCGGGATGGTCAGGTTGCTGCTGCCGGACGCGACGACCGCGCCGGTCGGGCTGTCGAGCCGGGCGGTCCAGGCGAAGTTCACCGAGGTGTTGGTGAAGTCGTCGTTGAACACCGTGATGTTGCGGGTCACCGTGGCGTTGCGGGCGTAGGTGGGTACCGCCTGCGCCAGCGGGAAGCTGCCGTTCGAGTCCGAATTGCCGGAGGCGGACCAGTACGGGAGGTCGACCGCGGCCACCGGGTTGAACGCCGCCTGCACGCGCTGGATCTGCGGGTTGCTCCACGGGTCGGGCAGGTTGTCGACGCCGTAGATGGGGTGACCACCCTCCTCCGGGGTGAAGTCGGTGCTCCGCACGCCCGGCACGACGCTGGCCCAGGCGGACAGCAGCGTGTACGGGCGCAGGTCGGTGGCGCCCTTGCCGCGCTTGGCCAGGGTTGCCGTGGCGAACCACTCGAAGCCCTGCTTGTTGTTGCATGCCGGCCAGATGTACTCGCCCTCGCCGTCGGGCCGCCCATTCACGGTGATCAGGCCCTCGCCGTACCTGCCGAAGCCGTCGACGTAGTGCGGGATCACCGCGAAGTTGGCGTACGTCATCCCGGGATACAGGCTGACATTCCCGCCGACGCCCACCTCGACAATGATCGGCCGGGTGCCGTCGGCGCCGTTCATCGCCGCGTACAGGTCCTTCTCGAACTGTTCGGAATCCTGGCCGCTCTGGTTCGGCTCGTTGTTCTGACTCCAGCGGATGATCGCGGGGTGGTTGCGGTCGCGCAGGACCAGCGCACGGGCGTGGTTGATCATGTTGTCGCGCCCGACGGAGTTCTGCCACTCCTGCGAGGACTGGGAGCCGCGAATCGCGACCTCGTCGATGATCATCAGGCCCATCTCGTCGGCGACATCCAACATGTACGGGCTCCCGGGCTCCTGGTGGATGCGCACCACGTTGTAGTTCAGCCGCTGGTAGTTGTCCACCGCCTGCGGCCAGCCGCCGTTGCCGGACGACGGGGGCAGGAAGCCGGGCAGGGTGTGGTACGCGTCGCCCTTGCCGCCGTTGTTGATCCGGTCGTAGTCGGCACCCTGGAGGTTGTCGCCGCGGAAGTTCACGCGCACGCCGTTGAGGTAGTAGTAGTCACCGTTCTGGGTGGCCTCCCGGAATCCGAACCGGTACTCGGCGTCGCTCGTCCGGCCGTCGTCGGTGACGGCATGCACCGTCAGCCCGTGCAGCTGCGCCCGGTACCCCGACCGGTACGGCACGTTGGGCCACCAGTACGAGGTGCTGTCGAGGTTCCACGCGACCGGCCCGACGGTCACGGTCACGGTCGAGCGGGCCGCCACGGTGACCGTGCGGCTGGGCAGTGCCGGGTAGCTGAAAGCCGTTCCGTTGTTGGACGACAGCGACCCGGTCAACGTCACCGACCGGGAACTGCCCGACGTGTTCCGCACCGTCACGTCGTAGGTCAGCGTCTTGTTCGCCACCGACGTACGCACGAATGTGTCGCTGACGTACACCGCCGGGTACACCCGCAGGAACGCGGACCCGAAGATCCCCTGCGGTATCGCCTCGGACCACGTGGCGGCGTCGGGCACCAGGTACCGGCCGTTGGATGCCTTCAACGCGCCGCGGCCCTTCACGTTCACGGTGATCGTGTGGGTGGTGCCGGGCGCCGCGTATGCGCTGATGTCGAAGTTCGACGGGGTGAACGCGGTCGTCTGGGTGGCGACCACGCGGCCGTCGACCGACAGTGTCGCCTGGTGGTTGACGGCGCCGAACTCGATCCAGGTCGACTGCGGCTGCCCCGAGTCCGGCACCGTGATGCTGCGCGAGTACACCGCCTCGTTCACGTCGGTGAAGCCCTGCTTGTACCAGCCGCCACCGGGTACCGCGATCGTGGTCGCCCCCCGACCCGCGGGCGTGAAGTTCCAGGTCCCGGCCAGGTCGACCGAGGTGATCGCGGCGTTACCGGCCGCCACACCGTCAAGTCCGGCGGCCGTGACGCTCTGCGTCGCGACCGGCGCGGCCAGGGTCGACCCGGGGGGCGCCAGGGTCAGGCCACCCAGCGTCAGGGGCAGGGCGAGCGCCACGGTCGCGGCCAGCCCTCTGGCCAACGCCGACAATCGGCCACCCCAGCGGACGTTCGTACGATGCACGGTTACCTCCTGTGACTCATCCGCCAGCTCCGCAACACCGGTTCAGGGCACAGCCTCAAGGCCGAGACTCGAATCGATTCGACGAATGCGCCGGCGTCGCCGACCACCCGGGAAGGATGGTTGCGGCCCAAATACATAGATATATGTATTAATAGGTGTATCGAGCGTGAAGTCAAGGTTTCAAGGCGGTTACTTCCTGCTCCTGACGCCTCGCAGGCTTCGAGTGGCCGCCGATGAGTACGCCACTTCCGGGGTGCTAGGACATCGCTCTCAGGCATTTGGTGTCGCCGACCCACGGAAGGGGCACCGATCGAGTAGCGAATCGATTCGCCTCCGCGCGGCGCCTGGCAGCGTGACACGCTGAAGGCGTGAACAGCACTGTGGTCCTCGGTGAAGTCGGCGGGCGGCCCGACCTGACTCGTTCGTTCCAAAATGGAGTTAGGGTGCTGCTAAGGAACGTGCTTCGCCAGCGTCACGGGCGGGTCACGGCTCTTGATGGCGAGTGTCTGATTGCGTAGACATGACTGCGCAATCATACAAGACTATGGCCGGCGATGGGAGGTGCCGTGACGCGACTGGCGAGGCCGGGTGGAAGCCCTCCGACGCCGCGCAGCGTGGACGTCGCGCGGCTGGCCGGCGTCTCCCAGAAGACGGTGTCCAGGGTCCTCAACGACGAGCCGTATGTCTCGGCCGACGTGCGCCGGCGGGTCCTGGACGCCGCCGCGGAGCTCGGCTACCGGCGCAACCAGGCGGCCCGGGCGCTGGCCTCCGGGCGGACCCGGTCGATCGGCGTGGTGACGCTCGGCAGTGCCTTGTACGGGCCGGCGTCGTGGCTCATGGGCATCGAGCGGGCGGTCAAAAAGGTGGGCTACACGCTGCGGGTGGCCACCACGATCGAGGGTGACCCGGGCGGCATCGCGAGCGCCCTGGCGTCGCTGCTGGACCAGGGCGTGGACGCCGTCGTCATCTCCGAGCCGATCGACGAGGGCGTCGGCGTCATCAGCGTGGACGTGCCGGTCCTGGTCCTCGGCGCGCCGCCCACCTTCACCGCGCCGCAGGTGGTGACCGCCAGGGTCGGCGCGGGCCGGCTCGCGCGGGCCGCGACCGAGCACCTGCTGGAGCTGGGGCACACGACCGTCCATCACCTGGCCGGCCCGCAGCGGTGGTATTCGGCACGGGACCGTCTCGCCGGCTGGCGCGAGGCGCTGCGAGCCCACGGCGCGGACGAGCCGCCGGTCGTCGAGGGCGACTGGTCGGCCGCGTCCGGCTACGCGGCGGGCCGGGAACTGGCCCGCGACGGCACCGTGACCGCGGTGTTCGCCGCGAACGACGACATGGCGATCGGTCTCATCCGCGCGCAGCTCGAGGCCGGGCGCCGCGTGCCCGAGGACATCAGCGTCGTGGGGTTCGACGACATCCCGGTCGCCGCCTACGTCACTCCCCCGCTCACCACCGTGCGGCAACCGTTCGACGAGGTCGCGCGGCAGGGCCTCGCGCTGCTGGTACAGGTCATCGAAAAGCCGGACGTCGAGCTTCCACCGGCGGCCGACCAACCGGTCGAGCTCGTCGTCCGCGCCTCGACGGCGCCACCACGACCCCGGCCGATCCCGGAACGTGGCCGCCGAGCGAGCCGTCGCTGAACCTTCTGAAACACGCCTTAGCGCAGTTCCACGATCCTGGCCCGGGTGTTGTCTGGCGCTTGGGGGTGCCCGCGCTCGACGTCGGCCCGGACGTCGGCGACGGTCTTGCCGGCCAACTCCCGCCGCCAGGCCAGGTCGGCGCCCCGCATGGCTTGGGCGAACGCGCAGGAGTGTCGATAGTCGACGCCCGCGTGCTCGCCCGGCCCCCTGCTGAGGATCTGGTCGCACTGGAACAGCTCCTCCGGGCCCTCGATCGCGGCCACGATGTCCAGGAGAGAGATCGCCGCCGGAGCCCGGGCCAGTCGGAAGCCGCCGCGCGGCCCCGAGGTAGACGTCAGGATCCCGGCCCGGACCAGGGCCTGGAGCTGCTTGTTCAGGTACGCCGGCGGCAGCTCGTAGAACGCGGCGAGGGTGCTGGTCGGCACCGGGGCGTCCAGCCAGCTCAGGTTCAGGCACGTGTGGAGGGCCCATTCGACGCCCTGACTCATCCGCATGGTCCTGGACTCTACCTGTCCAGAATCTGGGACACCGGTCATGATCCCTGGCGCCGACGGATTCTGGATATCTAGTGTCTAGATATCCACGAACGATCAAGGAGCCGACAATGACTTTGGTACGCGCAGCCCAGGCCGAGGTTCTCGGCAGCGACCCGGCCAGCGTGATCACGCTGCTCCTCGACCCTGAGCACACCGGCGGCGCCCTGACCAGCAACCGCACAGTGCTCAAGCACGGCACCGACGGTGCGCCACCGCACCTGCACACCCGCTCCGGCGAGCTGTTCTTCGTGCTCGACGGTGCCCTCGAGATGCTCGTCGGCGACGAACTGCACACCCTGCACCAGGGAGACGTGGTCTTCGTCCCGGCGAACACCCCGCACGCCTTCGCCCCCGCCGACGGCCGGAACGCCGACTTCCTCGTCGTGATCACCCCCGGCAAGCCCCGGTTCGACTACTACCGACTGCTCGACAAGGTGCATCGGGGCGAAGCCACCTGGCAGGACGTCGGCGAGACCCAGGACCGCTTCGACAACCACTACGTGGAGAGCCCGTTGTGGGCTGGCCGACACGGCTGACCGCCCCGACCTGTTCGTGCAGAAGTTGCCCCGTCGGCGCGGGTGGTCCGCACCGACGGGGCAACGACTGTCGGAGTGGCGCTACCTCTTGGCGATCCTGATCGTCGCGGTGCGGTAGTTGTTGCGCCTATCGCTCTTCGTCGGGTCGTAGTTCTTCTCGATGTTGCCGGCGCTGTCGACCGAGAACCAGTTGAACGTCGTCGTCTCGGTCACGTGGAACACCTGCCCCGGCTCGCGGAACTCGGTAGCCGCGTAGCGGGGCGACTCGAGGGTGGGCCGGCTGCCGTCGGTCGTGTAGTAGATGGTCGCCGGCTCGCTGGTCTCGAAGCGCACGTCGACGGGCCCGGAGTAGCGCCCCGCTCCGGGGACCAGCTGGGACGTCGGGTTCTTGTTGTCCCTGCCCCAGTCCGCCGCGACCCGGAACATCTCCATGATCCCGTTGGCGTACTCCATCGTCTCCGCGTGACCACTGACGAGCTCGGGGTTCCCGTCCCACTCCGGCTGGAACGAACCGCCCTGCCAGTCGCCAGTGACCGGGTTGTAGACGGAGCCGCCGACCTCCCAGCCGAACGCGTAGATCCCGTAGGTGTGGTACAGATCCTCGCGTACGTTGCCCGCCGAGGAGTAGAGGACGTCGGACGAGCCGCCGACGTTCTCCGGCGTGACGACGGTTTCCCGGTGCGCCTTGACCTGCGACAGGATCCGGGCCGCGGACTGCCAGTAGAACGCCTCGTCACCCAGCGGCGGACGCGGCGTGGTGATCCGGCCGCCCGCGATGTAGGCGCCCGGCTGCCAGAAGAGCTGACCGCCGTTGGAGTGCACCGACATCATGAACTTGATGTTCTTGTACTTCTCGACCAGCCAGATGATGTTCTTCGACTCGGGCTCGGACAGCTCCTCCGGCCCCTGGTAGGTGTCGCTGACGCAACTTGTCGACGCGCCCGCGTAGCCGTCGTGCCCCGACCCGACCCGGTAGTTCCGGTTCAGGTCCACGCCCCAGGAGTTGCGTCGACCCGGATCGGCGTTCGCGTCCGGGCAGTGGTTGGTCAGGTTCCGGCGCTGGGAGGCGAAGTTGTAGAAGCTGTAGTTCGCCCCGTCGGGGTTGTTCGACAGGATGAAGAAGACGTCGGTGTTCTCGACGATCTTCCTCGTCTCCCGATCGGACCGGTAGTTGTGCACCAGACGTTCGGCGGACTCCAGGCTCGTCGTCGCCGGCACCCACTCCCGGGCGTGGTCCTGCGCCTGGATGAGGACACCGGGTTTCTTCCCGTCACGGTGCTTGCCGATCCGCAGGACCGGAATCGTCACCGGCCCTCGCGGCACCTCCCCCGCCGGCGCGCCGACACGCTTCTGGTCGAGGAAGTCGGTCAGCGCGACCGGCCCAGCCGTCGACGCGACAACCCCGGTGCCCGCGTTGGCGCGGTACGGGTGCGACCGGTCGATGAGCCCCGCGGAGCGGGTCCGCAACGCCTCGGCCACCTCGGCGGCCGTACTCGCCGGCGCGCCGGAGGCGTCCGTGCCGAGCAGGACACGGACCGCCTTGCCACTGACCTCCACCTCCAACGGAAGGTCCGGGTCGGGCCGGCCGACGAAGTCCACAGTGATGTCGTTGCCGCCCTCGTGACCCCACGCCGCCGAGGTGACGACGACCGCCGCCTGCCCCGTACCGCCGATCTGGGCCTGCGCCTTGCGTTGGTACCCGTTGGTCTGGTTCGGCAGGTAGACGATCTCGGCGATGTCCGGGTACTGGCGGGCGATCTCCTTGGCGCGGCTGTAGAGCTGCTGCGGGTGCCGGTAGCCGTCCACGAAGTCCGACTTGTAGGACGGGTTCGCCGTCAGCGGCGGCGGGGCGTCCTCCAACCAGTTGGAGACGACACCTGTCGCGACGCCACCTGTGGAACTCGTCAGCCTGATCTTGTTCGGGCGTACGTCTAGCTTGAACAGGTTCCGGTGGAACATGTACTGCCCGGAGTCGACGAACCGGCTCATCGTCCGGGCGAAGCCGAACGGCGTGCCCCTGCCCGAGTCGTTCTCCAGCTGCATCCCGACGATCGGGTCCGCTTGCTGCCCTTCGGTGGTCCGCGCCTCGACGTAGAGGAAGCCCTGCCCCTTTGTGGTGAACCAGTCGGCGCGCACGACGCGTACCGTCGCCTCGTGGTTCGCCGGCTGGGCCGCCCGCGCGCTGGCCGCGCCGATGCCGCCGTCGGCCTCGTCGCTCCAGGCGAAGCCGGCGTCGTCGTCGAGCACCTCGACGCCCATCGCCGTGAGTTCGGTGACCTGCTCGGCGGTCACCACCGCCTCGCCCTCGATGCCGTTCGGCACGCGCCGGAGGCCGTGTTCGAGGTCGAAGCCGGCCGCGGCCACCCGGTCGAGCATGTCGGCGCCGGTCAGCCTGAGGTGTACGAGGCGTACCGACTCACGATCCTCGGGCTGTGACTGGCTGGCGGCGGCTGACGGCCCCGTGGGATCCGCGCCCGCGGGGCCGGTCGTCACGAGGATGCTACCCACCAGGGTGGACAGCGCGAGCAGCGCGATGCGCCGTTGTGATCGCCGCATTCCCCCTCCTTCTGCCTACGACGGGTGATTGCCGGCGGACCGGTCCGGTGAGCGTAATCGCGTTCGCGGATTCAGTGGTTCACGTCGATCGAATTTGAGCATTCCTTGAGCCCTGGGCCGCCGGTCCCCCAGCAGAGGGAGTGCTACCCCATCCGTCGGGGAGGAGAGCTGATCCGCAGCCAACGATCGTTGGTCCATGGCTGTCGTTGAAGTACCGACCCGCACCAGACCGTGGGCGCTGGCGTGCGTCGTGTTCGTCGTCGCCGCGGTGGCTCAGCGGCTCTACTGGATCGCGGGCGGCCGGTGGGGATATACCGCCTGCGATCGCACCGATCTGGTCGATCCGGGACACGCCCTGGTCCGACGTGTGGGACGGATGGGCCGTCACCGCGACGCTGCTGGTGTTCCTCGGCTGGGGAGTGTCGTTGGCCGTCACCACCACCGGCTACGCCCTCACCACCTCGGCCGACACCTCGATGACCAACCTCGCAGGATCGGAGCGTCGATGAGCCCCACCGACTCGACCCACGTCTCGACCGCCGCCCCGCCGCCCTGGGCGATCTGGGCCGCCTACGCCGTACCGCTCTGCGTCCTGCCGTCCGCACTGTGGCGACTGTCGTTGGTGTTCACCGACGATTCCACCACGCGCTGGTACATGATCTTCCTGTCCGCCGTGTCGATGGCGCTGGCCCTGTTGACACTCGGGCTGGTGCACCGGTGGGGACAACGACTTCCAGACTGGGTGCCCCGCCTCGGGGGCCGTCACATCCCGGCGCGTCCGATCGTGCGCGTCGCGCGGATCGGCGGCTGGTCGCTCGTCGCCATCTGCGTGTACTTCCTCCTGAACCAGAGGTTCCACCTCGTGCAGAGCGGATGGGTAGGCATCGGCGACGACGAACCGGTGCATCCGACTCCCGGTTGGGAGGTGCTCCGCTACTACGCCCCGATGCTCGCGTGGGGCCCGCTGGTCATCGCCGTGGCCGTCGACTACCGCCGGCGCGCAGCCATGATTCGAAGACTGGAGAAGCCATGAGAATCCGCAGGTTACTTGTCGCCATGCTCGCCGGGGCCGTGCCGGCGTCGGTGTGGAACCACTGTCACAGGGGCGGCCAGGCGTTGGCCAGCAACTGATGGAAGTGCGCCGGGAACCACTCCCCCAGCGGCGGGGCACCCGGCATCGCGCCGGTGTCGTACGCGGAACCGCGAGGCGGCAGGTAGTACGGATCGCACATCGGCTCGTACGGCTGGCCGGCATTCGGGCTGCCGCTGGTGCCGTCGGACTCGCCGGGCGGCTTGACCCAGACGTAGGCGTCGATGCCTGGCTCCGGTTCGGCGACCGGACGCGGACCGAGACCGGCGCCCCTCTGGTTGCACCAGTTTCCGACCGCCGCCCGCCTGTCGATCCGGCTGCCGTCGACGTAACTGTTCAGATTGCCCGAGGACGCCGGGCCGGCGGGTCGGTTCGGACCACCCCAGCCGTTGCGCGAGGTGTCGACGACGACACCCGCGTCCGGCGAGAAGCCCGCCTGCATCAACAATCCCCGCAGGTGTCGCGCGTAGGGCACCTCGTCGATGAACGGGTTCCAGTCGACCCACTTCGACTGGTACACCGGCTGGCCGTTGATGACACCGTCGACGCGGAAGTACTCCTCGTGCAGGACCGAGTAGTTCGCAGTGTTGGCCACGAAGCCATGGACGTCGGCCATCGTGCTGCCGGCGGTGGTCGCGGCCTGCGACAGCAGCGCCGTCAGCGGACCGGAGTCCTCCGGCCAGCCGACTTCGGCGTGATGACTGATGTCGAGGTACGAGTAGACGTTGGACAGAGCGCCGAGCCGGGCCAGGGCGTACCCGATCCCGTGCTGATAGGTGCCGCGCGCCAGCGCCTCGTCACAGGCCGGGGTGGCCGCGTACCGGTTGCCGGTGTTGACGACGAGGTCGGGCAGCGAGTTCGGCTCGACGAAGGCGACGATCCGCAGGTCGGCGTACTGAGGCGCAGCGAGGATCTCGACAATCGGATCGATGAACTCTGCCCGGTACCGGGCCAGGTCCCCGATCGACAGCTCACCCTGCGGGGCCCGCCGGCCGCAGTCGCGGGCCGGCAGGTTGTACAGGGTCAACTGGACGAGGTCGGCGTGCTGTTCCACGGCTGCGTCCAGGTGCGCACGCAGGCCCATCGTCCCGTCGGCCCCCTCGATCCTGGCGATCCGGTCCAGCCAGACCGCGGTCGGCTCGCCGGCGACCGCGTCGCCGCCGGGCTCCGCGACGGCGCGGTCGACCCACTCGGGATTGACGTAGACCTGGGCTCCGACGTAGGGGTTGGCCAGCCGGTGCGGCGGATCGGCCGCGTTGGCCGGACCGGCGGCGGCGAGCACCCCCACGACGAGGACGGACACAGCGGCGGAGAGGAACGGACGAACCTGGGCGGGTACGCGTCCCCGACGTGGCACGGTCATTGGTAGCCCCCTCAGTACCTGACCCGGCGCCGGCCTGCGGCTACCGATCCGGCCCGGTTGCTCCGACCGCAGCGCAGCGGGCCGAAGCCCTGCCAAGAATTTATGCCCTTCGATCTATAACCGCATTATGCCGCACGAGCTTCGTACCGGGGCCCCCACGTCGGTGCGATGGCCGCCATTGCTATCTCTGTGCCCGCGATGGCAGCGGCGTCGTCTCCTGCTGGCTAGTCGAACTTGCGTAACTGGCCGCACAGCCGCCGACCGCCCCGCAGCGGCAGTTCCGCGCAGCCGACGCCGCAAAAAGCGCAAGACTCCACGAGATTGCCTAGTGCACGCTTAGCGGCATGGAGCCCACCTACCCCTGTGTGTGCTGCGGATATCGCACCCTCTCGGAACCACCGGGATCCCATGAGATCTGTCCCGTGTGCGGGTGGGAGGACGACGTCTACCAACTCCGTTGGCCGTATCGGGCGGGCGGTACGAACGAACGCTCATTGTTCGATGCCCAGAGGAGCATCACTCCGTTCGTGTCCAGCCCAGATGCCGGTACGCAAACCCGCGCCGACGTAACCGGTTTCGAGCGGGAGCCCTTCTGGCGGCGCATCGATGATCGCCGCGACCGGTTTGAGCCACGCGGCGGGAGCCTGGCCCCGTGGCCCGCCGACCGGACGGTCCTGTACTGGTGGCGGCGCCGCACCGCGCGAGCCTGGTGGGAGGACGTCACGCCCAGTGCCCTCACCTACGGCGACGACGGCGACAGTCGGGTCACCGAATTCGTCGCTGCCGTGCGTGCTGTCGCCGACGCGACGCCGCCTGCCGATCCCGACAACCTCTCCGGCATGGAGATCGACTTCGACCACCACCTCTGGCGCTGCCGATCGATCCGGCAGGTGACCGTGTCCAGCAGCGCGGATCCTGCCCGTCAACTGACCGCCTACTGCCTCGCCGAACAAGCCGCATCGCCGCACCAGGTCGCAGCAGAACTCGAAGATGTGTGGTTGCGGGACCTCCGCTACCAGGACTGGGACGCCCACCTGCTGAAGGTAACGCCGACCTCGGTAGATCTGCACGTGGTGACCGTGAACAGTCAAGGCGGCTACTACATCACTGCTTCGATCATCACACGATGGTCCGGCGATCCCGATGCGCCGGCAGACGCAGCACCCGTGGTCAGAACGTGGCGATCGGGTTGACCGGGCTGCCGGACGTGCCGGCGAAGCGGACCGGCGCTACTGCCAGGTGAAAGTCCCACTGGCCGAGCTCGGTGGCCGTCGTGGCGCACGCCTCCAGGTCGCAGTTGTCGAGCATCCACAGACCCATCGCGACGAGGCTCACGGCGTGCACCGGCATCAACACGTCGTCGTACCCCGACGGCTGAACGTCCTGGGGAGAGTCGGCCCCGATCAGCGCCACTCCTCGTTCCTGCAGCCACGGCAGGCAGGACGCGTGCCAGCCGGCCTGCGTGAAACCGCTGGCCGCACCGTTCTCGTGCCGGAAGCGGCCGTAGCCGGTCCGCAGGAGCACCGCGTCGCCGGGTCGCACCTGCACACCCTGGCGACGCTCGGCCTCCTCGAGATCGTCGGGAAACACGCCGTGCCCCGGCTCCAACCACGGCACCTCGCGGGCCGCCGCAACGTCCAGCAGGACTCCACGCGTGACGATCCCGTTCGCGGCCGCCGTGACGGCCGCCCACGCCGAGCCCGTCGCGGCGTCGACCAACGAGTGGGAGCGCCCGTTGTACGTCTTGCCGTCCCAGAAGATGTGGCACGGCGAGTCGAGGTGGGTGATGGTGTTGCCGTGGTACGAGATGCCGAGCCGCTCGGACGAGAAGCCCCAGCGCCGGTCGGCGTGGAAGGCCGGCGGCATGTTCTCGGCACCCGGCATGTCGGCGGTGCACGGGCAGGCTGTCGTCGTCCGCTCCATGTCTCCCGGTGCGGCAACCTCCCAGGCGCAGGACACGCTCCTGCCGTGACGCACGGCCCGCGCCGCCGCCAGCCGCACGTCGTCGGTGACGTGGTTCAGGGTTCCGAGTTCGTCGTCGTCGCCCCAGCGCCCCCAGTTCGACAGCGTGTCGAAGTACCCGAGCACGTCGTCCTGCGTCGGCATCGCTCGCCCTGCCGTCATGTCAGCATCGACTCCTCTGGTCACGCGGTCTCGAAGCACCGCAGGTCAGGGTATCCCGCTGCTTGATCGACGGACGACCGCAGGCAGCGCGGATGCGTTGCCGCCGGTGTTCTACTCACTGAACTCGGTCACCGAGAGCGCCTTCTCCAGCCGACCGGCGGCCAGGTCGTCGTGGCGGATCACGAAAGTGCCGTGGTAGTACTCGTCGGTCAGGGAGAAACGGGCGAGCGACACCCACTCGCTCGTGAGCCGGTGCTGCTCCCGCTCCAGCTGGGAATACCACTGCGCCACCGGGATGACGATCTCGCCGTCCTTCTCGCGGCCGGCGAGGGTCTGCTCCGCGATACTCCTGATCACCTCGTCGTCGGCATACCCGCCGATGTCGGCGCTGGCAAGCCCTTCGTCCGGCGGCCAGAGGTCGTCGGCCAGCGCGCAGAGCTCATCCAGATGCGGCAGGTCACGCTGCAGGTCACGGGCCAACTGCTGCTGGAAGGGCGACAGGTCGTCCTCGTCCTCATCCTCATCCTCATCGTCGTCTGTCGCGATCCACGGAGGCAGCCCCGCGCCGAGCGTGGCGCAGATGTCGTACTGCTCGCCGACGTGCTCGTAATTGGCGGGCTTCTCCACCACCTGGGTGTCGGCATCGACCGGTACGTAGACGACTCGGGCGTACCCGCGTTCCCCTTTGCCAGCGGCCAGATGGTCCTCCTCGTGGTTCAGGAAGAAGAGCAGGGAGCCGTCCGCCGGCAGGCCGAAGCCGTCGACTCTCGGCAGCGCCGCGCAGTCGACGGAGAAGATGAACGGCAACGGTCTGGCCTCGGCGGTCGGCCAGTCCGTGCCCACCGGCAGTCGGGGCAACCCACCGAACTGCCCGACCGGAGCGCCGCCTGCACCGCCGCTCAACCGGATCGACAGACGCAGGTGCTCGGTGAACCTGCTGATCTCGTCGTCCGGGATGCCCAAGCCGAGCGCGGCACGACCAAACCGCCCCTGATGATCCATGGTCCGGAATGATGCCAGGAAGGCGGCATCACGGCCGTACCGTCAGAGACCCTGTCCGATCTCGACCAGGTATCCGTCCGGGTCGCGCAGGTAGCAGCGGATCTCCGTTCCGTGGTCCTTCGGCTCGGTGAGGAAGTCCGCGCCCCGGGACTTCCACTCCTCGTAGAGTTTCCGGATGTCCCGGACCCGCACGTTCATCGCGCAGCTCAGGGTGTTGGAGTCGGCCGGCGCCTTGGCCTGCACCGTCGGCTTGTCGTCGGTCGGACCGCCCTCGACGTTGATGATGATGTAGCTGTTGAAGAACTTCATGATCAGCGGGCTGCTCTCATGGACGCAGGTCGCCCCGAACACCCGCTCGTAGTACTCCCGGGACCGCTCCAGATCGCGAACGATCAGCAGTGTCGCGAGGAACATGCCGTCCTCGGGCTCGAAGTAGTCGGGTGCCGGGTTGGCCAACGCCATGACCGTCCTCCTGTCGTGAGCGAGTAGCGCGGACATTCGGGCGGCGTCGGTATCCCCCGCAGACGTCGGCGAAAACGCCACCGCGGCGGGTGATGCCCCGAACTCACCCTTCGGACGCCCGAACCCGCACGGACGCACGGGCAGGCCGCCAACCCGGCAGGGGGAAGAGATCTCGCTCTGGCGAGGGAGGCTGTGCGTCAGTGGCGGTGCGATGGTCAGGTCCTGACCGGTGCCGCCAGCGGACGAGGATGTCGCGGCGCGTCGGCGGTGGCGACGGTGACCGAGCGGGGCGGGTTGGGGTGACGATGACGAAGCATGCTGTCCGGGTGGCCCGGATGTTCGACGGCGAGCGGCTCGTGGACGGCGGGGTGCTGGTCCTGCTCGACGACGGACGCATCGTCGACGTGCACCGGGGTAGGGCCGAGGCGCCGGAGGGCTGGCCGGTGCGCGAGGAGCCGAACGGCACCGTGCTGCCCGGCTTGATCGACGCGCACGTGCACCTGTGCGCCGACGCCGGTCCCGACGCGCTCGGCCGGCTCGCCGAGCGTCCCGAGTCGGAACTCGACGCGGTCGTCGAGGCGTCACTGCGCCGGCACCTGGCGGCCGGGGTCACGACGGTCCGGGACCTGGGCGACCGGCGCGGCGCGGTGCTCCGGTGGCGGGGCCGAGGGGTACGCAGCGACCTGCCAACGGTGCTGGGGGCGGGTGCACCGCTCACCAGCGTCGGCGGGCACTGCTGGTTGTTGGGGGGCGAGGCGAGCGGCGTCGACGGGGTCCGCGAGGCCGTACGCCTGCGGGCGGCGGCCGGCGCCGATCTGGTGAAGGTCATGGCGAGCGGCGGGGTGTTCACCCCCGGCACCGACACCACGAGGCCGCAGTTCACCGACGAGGAGCTGACCGCAGCCCTGACCGAGGCTCACGATCTGGGTCTGCCGGTGACCGCGCACGCGCACGCGCTCAGCGCGGTCGAGCAGGCGCTGCGCGTCGGTGTGGACGGCATCGAGCACTGCACCTGCGTGACGGCGGCCGGCGCCCGCGTTCCCGGCGAGCTCGCGGACCGCCTGGCCGCGTCCGGGGTGGCGGTCTGTGCCACGCTCGGCACCGACCCGGCAGTGGTCACGCCACCGGAGGTGGTGGAGATGGCAGCACGGGCCGGGCTCAGTGAGGCCGCGCTGCGGGACGGCGCCGCCACCCTTCAGCGGGCCGGGGTCCGCCTGGTGGCCGGTTCGGACGCGGGTCTCGGCCCCGCGAAGCCGCACGGGATCCTGCCTGAGACGCTCGTCGAGTACGTGGCCTGCGGCATCCCCGCCAGCGCCGCTCTCGCCTCGGCCACCTCGGTCGGCGCCGAGGTGTGTGGCCTGGGCCGACGCAAGGGCCGCGTGCGCCCCGGGTTCGAGGCCGACCTGCTGATCGTGGAGGACGACCCGACGAGCGACATCACGGCGCTGCGCCGCCCGCTCGCCGTGTATCGCGCCGGTGACCTGGTGAGCTAGGTGTGTCGCCGGGTCAGGACGAGCGGAGTTGCTCGCGGAACCAGGCCCGGTCGGGGTTCACGACAGCCTGATCGCCGAGCACGACGGTGGGCACGGTCTCGTTGCCGCCGGCCACCGCCCGGACGGCGGCAGCAGCGGCCGGGTCGCGCCAGATGTCCACCCAGTGCGCGCGTTGGGCGAGCCGGCCCAGGGAGAACCGGAGCTGTAGGCAGTAGCGGCAACCGGGACGCCAGTAGACGATCGGCCGGCCGTCCACCGCGCTGGCCCGCTGCGCCTCGGCGGCACCCACCGAGCGGGGAAAAACCCACGGCGACAGCAGCAGGGCCAACACCAGGAAGACCAACAACTCGACGCCTCCGACGACGGGCAGGCCGGCGGTCAGTTGCGACGCCGCCACCAGCACGCCGCACGTCACCATCAGGATCGCCAGCATCCACCGTCGCAGCACGCCGTTGACACTACTCCCAGGTACGCCGACTGCCGCCGCTCCGGTGGGCGGCTGCCACGCCTTGACATGTATCGATGTTAACGCCAACATAAGTCCGCCACCTGAATGAAACGCCACCGTCACATTCCCAGCCCCTCGTGCGTCTCCCCCGGTCCTGCCCGACGTCGCCGCGTGGCGTCGACCGGATCGGCTACGGCATCGCGGCGGTGATCCCTGTGCTGGTCAATGGCCGTTCCGAATCTCGCGGAGGACAGATGCCGCTGCCACTCGCTCCTACCGATCCGATCACCCGCCAAGGGTTGTCTGCCGGCCGCGGTGGCCCTCGGCGTCTGCGGTCGGTGCTGGCCGCGGTGTTGGTCGTGCTCGCCGTGTCGGCCGGTCTGCCCGTGGCCGGGCCGGCGCACGCCGCGCCGGCCGTCAACTACACGAACCCGTTGGTGAACCAGCGGGCCGACCCGCACATCTTTCGGCACACCGACGGCTACTACTACCTGACCGCGACGGTGCCGCAGTACGACCGGATCGTGCTGCGACGGGCCACCACCCTGCAGGGATTGGCAACGGCGGCGGAGACGACGATCTGGAGCCGCCACACCAGCGGCGAGATGGGCGCCCACATCTGGGCGCCGGAGATCCATTTCATCAACAACAGGTGGTACGTCTACTTCGCCGCCGGCCGGACCGACGACGTGTGGCGGATCCGGATGTACGTGCTGGAGAACGCCAACGCCAACCCGCTGGCCGGTTCGTGGACCGAACGCGGCCGGATCACGACACCCTGGGACACCTTCAGCCTGGACGCCTCGACCTTCGTCGCCAACGGGGTGCGCTACCTGACCTGGGCGCAGCAGGAACCGAGCACGTCCAACAACTCCAACGTCTACCTCGCCCGGATGGGTGCCAACCCGTGGCAGATCACGGGGACGGTGACCCGGCTCGTCGTGCCGACGTACGACTGGGAGACCCGCGGCTACCGGGTCGCCGAGGGGCCGGCGGTGATCCAACGCAACGGTCGGATCTTCCTGACCTACTCGGCAAGCGCCACGGACGCCAACTACTGCCTCGGGATGCTGAGCGCCTCCGCCAGCGCGAACCTGCTCGACGCCGCCTCCTGGAGCAAGAGCCCCAGCCCGGTGTTCGCCAGCAACGCGGCCACCAGCCAGTACGGCCCCGGCCACAACTCGTTCACCGTCTCCGAGGACGGGCAGAGCGACATCCTCGTCTACCACGACCGGAACTACCGCGACATCACCGGCGATCCGCTCAACGACCCGAACCGACGCACCCGGCTGCAGAAGGTGTACTGGAACGCCGACGGCACCCCGAACTTCGGCATCCCGGTGCCCGACGGGGCCACGCCGGTTCGGCTACGGTCCCATGACCAGGCCAGCAGCTACATCCGGCACTACGACTACCGGGCCCGGATCGAGCCGAACGTGACAAACCTGGCCGACTCGCAGTTCCGCATCGTCACCGGCCTCGCCGGCGGCGGATCGGTGTCACTGGAGTCGACAAACTTCCCCGGGTACTACCTGCGCCACCGGGGCTACGCCCTCTACGTCGAGAGGAACGACGGCTCGGCTCTGTTCGGCGGCGACGCGAGCTTCCGTCGTCAGGCCGGCCTCGCCGACAGCGCCGGGATCTCCCTGGAGTCGCAGAACTTCCCGGGCCGCCACGTGCGTCACCGCGACGGACTGCTCTACATCGAGGCGGTCAGTTCGAGCGCCGACCGTGCCTCGGCCACCTTCCACCTGGAGTAGGAGGAGCGATGTCCTTCACCAGCACGAAAAGACCGTCCGACGGCGGATCGGCAGGTCGTGGCCTGCGTACCGGCCTGACGCTCGCCGTGATCACCACGCTGGTCGGCGCGGCCGCTGCCGTGTTGGTCGGCGCACCGCCGGCAACGGCGGCGAGCATCGACACCAGCGCCTACTACGTCCTGGTCAACCGAAACAGCGGCAAGGTCCTCGACGTCCGGGACACCTCGACGGCGGACGGCGCCGTGATCCAGCAGTGGTCCCGTAACGACGGCGCGTGGCAACAGTTCCAGTTCGTCTCCTCCGGCGGCGGCTACTACCGCCTCAAGGCCCGGCACAGCGGCAAGGTCGTCGACCTCTGGGAGTGGAACACCGCCGACGGCGCCGAGTACCGCCAGTACGCCGATCAGAACGGCACCAACCAGCAGTTCCAGGTTCTCGACTCCGACGGCGGCTATGTCCGGCTGATCAACCGTCACTCCGCGAAGGCACTCGAGGTCTGGGAGCGGTCCACCGCCGACGGTGGCCGGGTCAGTCAGTACGCCGACCTCAACGGAACGAACCAACAGTGGCAACTGGTCGCGGTAGGCGGTGGCAGTACGCCACCGGCCACCGGGTGTGGCAGCGGGTCGAGCAACGCCGAGGCCGTACTGAGCGGGAGCACCTGGACGTCCCGCAACGGCTCGTCAACTGTCTACTCGGGTTCGGACATGTTGTCGGCGATGCAGGCGGCGGTCAACTCGCTGTCGGCGGGTCGGACGTCGAAGCAGCGGGTGGTGGTTCGCGGCTCCGGCTCGATGAGCGCGGGCTCGCGGTTGTCGCTGCCGTCGTACACGACCCTGGCCGTGTGCGGCACGATCAACGTGACCGGGTCGGGCTCGGGCGACCAGGCGCCGGTGTACTCGCGGGGAACCACCGACGTCGAGGTGCAGAACCTCACGCTGACCGGTTCGCCGTTGTACGGGATCTTCATGCGCAACGTGAACAACCTGACCCTCGGGCAGATCGACATGCGGCTCTCCGCGGGCCTGGGCGTCCGCATCGACAACCACGGTGGGGACCGAGCGGTCAAGGTGCGCAACATCCGCATCGACAACGTGTACGTGTCGGGGACCGGCACACACGGGGTGGAGACGTACGGCGTGGACGGTCTGACGATCGGCACTGTCACCGCCCGGAACACCCGGGACTCCGGCCTGTTGCTCAACGACACGATCAACGCCACGGTCGGCACTGTCGACGCGCAGGGCGCCGGGGCCGGAACCGGGTACGCGGCGTTCCGGATGGCCAACCGCAACGGCCGGGTGGGCAACTCGTACCCGACAAACATCCGGGTCGGAACCGTGCTCGCGTCCGGCGGTGGCCGGGGGATCTTCTGCGTGTCCGAGTCCGGCGGCGCGGTCATCGACCGGGTGACGATCTCGAACACGGGGAACAACGCGATCCTGGTGGAGAACTGCTACAACGTGGTCATCGCGGGGGTGTCCGGGACGGTGACGGGCGGTGGTGAGGTGAGGATCGCGGCGCGCACCGAGTTCCCTATCTCCTCCGGCATCCGGTTCCAGAATCTGACAGTCAGCGGCACCAACATCACCCAGAGCCCCTGCGGTGGAGCGAACAACACGATCAGCAACGTCACCCGGGTCAACTCGACGCTGACGTGGTGTTGACCCGATGACGAGCGGCCGCCCGGGTTCGGGCGGCCGCTCCTCGCCGGATCGTGGCTGGCGCTGCCGCCCGGAGCGGGCGTGGGGTTTCACCGGCTGGCGCTTGCGGGTAGCGGATGGCCCATGAACCGCAATCTCGTCAAGGCCCTGCAGGTCGCGTGGGAGCTGCCGGAGTTCCGTACCGGGGTGCGACACGTCGTCGATCTCGAGGAGATCGCGGGGCTGCTGGCGACGCTGTCCGTCCCCGATCATGACCATGAGGTGGAGCGCAGCCTGCTGAGCCTGCTGCGGTCCGCCCTGGAGACGGTCGAGATCCGGGAAGCGGTGTTGCTGCTGTTGGAGCAGGACGAGGTACGCAGACCGCTCGTCGCGGCGGCGGTGGAGCCGCTCGCGGGCCGCCCGGGTCAGGCTACCGCCATCACGTCGGCGGCCGAGGACCCTGCCGTGCGGCGTGAGGTGCGGGCGGTGCTGGCCAGCGCCAAGGTACGCGAGCTGATCTGGCAGGCGATCGAGAACCAGATGAGCGACAACCGGCTCGGCCTGATCCGCCGGGCGGCGGTGCTGTTCGTGTGGCACCCGCGCGTCCGACGCCTCACGTGGGCGGTGCGCCGGCACGGCGTGTTGCGCGAGCTACGCCGCAAGTAGTCCGTGCCGGCGCGGCACTCTTCGGCCTGCCCGGAGGGGTCGATCACCGACGACGGCGGGCCATCCACTGCCAGATGTGGGTGCCGTTGAGGCTCGGGTCGTTGCGGGCCACGTAGATCCAGGACCAGTGGCCGGGGAACTGGTAGCCGTTCCAGACGACGTGGTCGTACAGGCTGAGCAGCGAACCCGGGATGAGGTCGTGGGCGTGGATCGTGTTGGTCTCGGGTGGCACGGTGTCGTCGTCGCGCGAGGTGACCAGCCAGGTCGGCGTCCGGATCTTCGCCAGCTCCGCGTCGGTGATCAGCGGCGGACCCTCCCCGCTGAGCGGCTCGACGACGCCGCAGATCGGCACCGACGCGGCGAACAGGTCGGGATAGGTCGAGGTCATCTCCAGGGACATGTAGCCACCGTTGCTGCAGCCGACCACGTAGATCCGGTCGGGGTCGACCGACTCGCGGCGTACGAGGTCTCGAACGATCTCGCGGATCAGCGGGGCGAACCGGGGGCCGTCCTCCATCCAGTAGGAGGTGCTCTGGGGAGCGACGACGTACGCGCCGGAGAAGATCCGCTGTGCCTGCGGAGTGGCGAAGCCGAGCGCGCCGCGGTTGGCGCGCAGCGTGGTCTCGTTGTCGTAGTAGCCGTCGGGCAGTGAGGCACCCTCGCCCCCGCCGTGCAGCCAGACGATCAGCGGCCGTCGACCGCGCCGGGGCGAGTGGTCGGGAGAGTACAGCCGGTACTTCAGACCCGAGCCTGAGACGTGGTAGCTGAAGGCGTCCACCTCGGGGTTCGACAGCCCTGCCTGCACGAAGCGGGTGATGGTGACCGGCGAGCCGTGACGCCTGACGATGGGGGTGTTCTGCGTGATGGTGTAGACGAGGTCCAGTCGGACGTTGCGGCCCCTGCTCAGGATGTAGCCGAGGGTGCCACCGCCGGGTTGACCTTCGGCGTGGCTCAGCTCCAGCACGATGTTCCCGTGTCGGTCGAGCCGGGCCGCGGTCACCGTGCGGTCCAGGTCGTACTCGCTGAAGATCTGGTCGCCGGGAGCGATCGGGATCGGGCTGGTGGCCTTGGCGTGCACGGTGAACGTGCCGGGGGTCAGCCCGGCCGGGTCGATCGGCCCGAGCCGGCCGGTGTCCAGGGTGACCGAGGTGACCTGCTCACCGCCGTCCAGCGTTGTCGCGTCGAGGGTGAAGCTCACGCTGGTGGGATGGTGACCACCGGCGTGGGCGGCGAGGCCGGGCAGGGCCAGGCCGATGGCGGCGCCGGCCCCACCGGCCAGGACGGTGCGACGAGTGACAGGCGTGGACATGCGGGCCCCCGTACCTTGCTAGGTAGACGTTCGTCGATGGCGTCTCAACGTAACGCCGCGGAGATCCGCTGGCAACCGGGTCGTACTTTGGGACGATCTGGAGTCGCACCACCGTTCGTACGATGGGTTCCATGCACCCTCGACTGCACGCGGTGTTGGCCGAGCCTCGTGTCTCACCCACCCCGTCGCGGGTGTGGCGCGACTGGGCGGTGATCGCAGTCCTCGCGCCGGCGATCGTGGTGGAGGGGATCTCCCGGCCCGATCTGCCGTGGCGGGTCGGTTGTGTCGTCGTCGCGCTCGCGCTGCTGCCCACGCTGCGGTGGCGGCGCACTCGGCCGCTCGCGATGGTGGTGATCGCGTTCGGCTGCACGACTGTCGCCCCGTTCGTGCTGCCCGGTGATCCCTGCCAGCTGTTCACGGCGAGCTTCCTGGTCGTCCTGGTCTACGCGCTGTTCCGCTGGGGCGCCGGCCGGGATGCCGTGCTCGGTTCGTTGTTCGTGGTGGCCAAGGTGACCGCCGCCGGCCTGGTCGGCTCGATCGACGGCGGCGAACTGGTCGCCGGCTTCGCGGTGATGTTCGCCGCCGCCACGCTCGGTGTCGCGATCCGCTTCCGCGCCGCCGCCCGGCTGCGCGAGCTCGATCAGGCGAAGCTGTTGGAACGTGAACGGCTCGCCCGTGACCTGCACGACACGGTGGCCCACCACGTGTCGGCGATGGCGATCCGCGCCCAGGCCGGCATCGCCGCGTCGGCGAGCCAACCGGACGCCGCCGTCGAGGCGCTGCGCACCATCGAGGCCGAGGCGTCCCGTGCGCTTGCCGAGATGCGCGCGATGGTCCGCGTCCTGCGCCGCGACCAGCCCGCCGACCTGGGGCCCAACCCGCAGGTCGCCGACATCGAGCGGCTCGCCGACCACTTCCGCACCGGGCCGACCGTCGACGTGGATCTGCGCGGCGACCTCGGCGACCTTCCGCCCACTGTCGGCTCCGCGCTCTACCGCCTGGCCCAGGAGTCGGTCACCAACGCGCGTCGCCACGCCCGCCACGCCACCCGCATCGAGGTCAGCGTCGCGGCCGACGACATGTCCGTGCGCCTGCAGGTCAGCGACGATGGTGAGGCCGGCGCGGCCCGCGCGACCGGCTCGCCCGGTTTCGGCCTGGTGGGCATGATGGAACGCGCCGACCTGCTCGGCGGCACGTGCGAGGCCGGCCCCAATCCGGACCGTGGATGGACCGTCACGGCCGTGCTCCCGCGCGAGGGGGCCGGCGCGTGACGGTTCGTGTGCTCGTGGCGGACGACCAGGAGATCGTCCGCACCGGCCTCACCATCATCCTGAACACGCGGCCCGGCATCGAGGTCGTCGGTGGGGCTGGCGACGGTCGGCAGGCTGTCGAACTCGCCCGGCGGCTCCGCCCGGACGTGTGTCTGTTCGACATTCGCATGCCGGTCATGGATGGCATCGAGGCCACCCGGGCGCTCGCCGGGCCAACGGTCCCGGAGCCGCTCGCGGTGGTCGTCATCACGACCTTCGACCTCGACGAGTACGTGTACGCGGCACTGCGGGCCGGCGCCCGCGGCTTCCTGCTCAAGGAGGCCGGTCCCGACCTGCTCAGCCAGGCCGTGCACGCGGCCGCCATCGGGGACGCGCTGATCGCGCCGAGCGTCACCACACGGCTGCTGAAGGCGTTCGCCGACACGGATCCGGGCGCGCCGCGCCAGCAGCCCATCGACGCGCTCACCGACCGGGAGGAGCAGGTCCTGGTCGCCGTCGCGCGGGGACGCACCAACCAGGAGATCGCTGAAGAGCTCTACATCACGTTGAGCACTGTCAAGTCGCACGTCACCAGCCTGATGACCAAGCTGGGTGTGCGTAACCGGGTCGAGGTGGCGATGTGGGCATACGAGACCAACCGCAGCCGGAGACACTGGTGAGCGGCGAAAGTACGACGACGGCGTCCGACCATGGGCCGACCCGATCGCGGCCCATGTGCCGATGAGCCGGGGCGGGTACGGCGTCCACCATCGGTGGCATGACGATCCGCGAGTGGCGGCTACCGGCCGCGTTGATCCTGCTGGGCCTGATACCGATGCTCGCCGGTGCGGGCCGGCTCACCGAGCTGGGCACCGGACCGGAGGTCACCCCGGCGAACGCGCGCTTCGTCGCCGATCCGCTGCCGGTGGTGCTGCACATCGTCGGCGCGGTGGCCTACACGATCCTCGGCGCGTTCCAGTTCGTACCCCGTCTGCGCCGCCATTCTTGGCACCGCCGTGTCGGTCGGTTGCTCGTCCCCTGTGGACTGACGGTCGCGTCGACCGGCCTGTGGATGGCCGTCGCGTACGACCTGCCGGCCCACGACAACGACGTGCTCGCCGGCATGCGGCTCGTCGTCGGCTCGGCAATGGCCGGCGCGATCCTGCTCGGTCTCGCCGCCGTGCTACGCCGGGACATCGCACAGCACCGCAGGTGGATGGTTCGCGGCTACGCGATCGGTCTCGGCGCCGGCACCCAGGCGTTCACCCATGCGCCGTACCTCATCGCGACCGGCGAACAGCCCGACGGGAACCTCCGGGCCGGCCTGGTGGCCGCCGGCTGGGTGATCAACCTGGCGGTGGCCGAATGGTACCTGCGGCGTCCGGCGCCGGTCGTCACGGCGGCGGCCCTGCGCTGAATCAAGACGGCTCGGCGTCGGCCGGTCGGCGCGGGCCACCCCGGATGTCCTCCTCGATCCGCTTCGCGGCGGCCAGCAGCGGCGGGAGCAGCTCCCGACGGATCATCTCGAAGGACCCGCGGGTGGCGTGCGCGGAGACGTTCACCGCCGCGATCACCGACCCGTTCTCGCCGTGGATCGGCGCGGCCACCGAGCGCAGCCCCTCCTCCAGCTCCTGGTCCACGATGGCGTACCCCTGGGTGGCGATCTTCGTCAGGACGGTGCGCAGCTTGGCCGGGTCGGTGACGGTGCGCCGGGTCAGCGGCCGCAGCTGCGCCGTGGCGAGGTAGTCGTCCAACCAGTCCACCGGTTGCGCCGCGAGCAGCACCCGGCCCATCGAGGTGGCGTACGCGGGGAACCGGGTGCCGACGCTGATCCCCACCGTCATGATCCGTTTGGTGGGCACGCGGGCCACGTAGACGACCTCGTCGCCGTCGAGGACGGACACCGAGCAGGACTCGTGCACCCGCGCGACGAGCGCCTCCATGTGCCGCTGCGCGACCTCGGGCAGGCTCAGGCTGGACAGGTACGCGTAGCCGAGTTCGAGGATCCGTGCCCGCAGCGAGAAGAGCCGGCCGTCGGTGTGCACGTAACCCAACTCGACAAGGGTGAGCAGGAACCGGCGCGCGGCGGCACGGGTCAGCCTGGTCCGTCTGGCCACCTCGCTGAGCGTGAGCCGCGGATGCTCGGCGTCGAAGGCCCGGATCACCGCGAGCCCGCGCTCCAGCGACTGGACGAACTCCGGCGACCTCGCCGCGTCCTCGCTCACGCTCACCCGGCCTCCTGCCGCAGGGTCTCCCGGGCCACCTTGAACGCCCGGTTCGCCGCCGGTACACCAGCGTAGACGCCGACCTGGAGCAGGACCTCCGCCACCTCCGCCGGGCTCAACCCGTTGCGCAGCGCGGCTCGGACGTGCATCGCCAACTCCTCGTCGTGGTGCAGGGTGGCGAGCACGGCGAGGGTGATGCAACTGCGGGTACGCCGGTCGAGGCCCGGCCTGCTCCACACCTCCCCCCAGGCGTAGCGGGTGATGAAGTCCTGGAAGTCGGCGGTGAACTCGTCAGTGCCGGCGATCGCGCGGTCCACGTGCGCGTCACCGAGCACCTGTCGACGTACCGTCATGCCCGCCTCGTGCCGCTCGCGGTCGTTCATCCGTCACCACGTTCCTCGTGGAAGTGTTCCAACAGGAGTCGGCACACCTGCTCGGGTTGCTCGACGTTGGCCAGGTGCGCCGCCGCGTCGACCACGACCAGCCGGGCCTGTGGGATGCGCCCGACGATCCCGCGGGCGTGCTCCACCGGGGTGGCCGGGTCGTCCGCGCCCGCGACGACAAGCGTCGGCGCGGTGACGCGGTCGAGGTCGGGCCGGAGGTCCATCGCGGCTATCGCCTCGCAGCAGGCGGCGTATCCGGCCGACGACGTCGCGGTCAGCATGGTGCGGTGGGCGGCGACCACCTCCGGCCGAGCCGCGGCGAAGGCCGGGGTGAACCAGCGGGCCACCACCGCGTCGGCGATCGCCGGCAGACCGTCAGCGCGTACCGTCGCGGCTCGGTCCCGCCACTGCTCGGGTGGGCCGAGCGACGCCGACGTGCAGAGCAGCGCCAGCCGCCGCACCCGCTCGGGCGCGTGCGTGGCCAGCCACATGCCCACCATGCCCCCGAGGGACAGCCCCGCGTAGTGGACCCACGCCACGTCGAGGTCGTCCAGCGTCCGCAGCAGCTCCCGACCCAGCAGGTCCACCGTGTACAGCCCGGACGGCACCGCCGAGCGGCCGTGACCCAGGTGGTCGTACCGGATGACCCGGAACCGTTCGGCGAGCGCCGGGACCTGGGGTTCCCACATCGCGGCGGCGGTGCCGAGGGAGCTGCCGAGCAGCAGCACCGGAGCGGCGGCCGGGCCGTCGACGGTGAGATGCAACCGGGAGGTCATCCGTCGGCTCCCCGAACGGCGACCAGGGCGCTGTCGACGAACCGGCCGGCCGAGCCGAGCCAGCGGTACGGGTCGAGCGCCTCGGCCAGCTCCGTGTCGGACAGGTGGGCGCGGACCTCTGGGTCGGCGAGTAGCGCGGCGCGGAACGACGGTTCGGTGGCGGCGCGGGTCACCAGGTCGTGTGCGACGCCGCGACCGACAGCGGGCGCCAGCCGCACGGCGACGGCCTCGGCGAGCAGAAGGCCGCCTGTCGCATCGAGGTTCTCCCGCATCCGCTCCGGGTGGACCTGTAGCCCGACCAGCATCCGGGCGCAGCGGGCGGCGGCGCCACCGGCCACGTGCAGCAGATCGAGCAGCGGCTCCCACTCTGCGTGCCAGGCGCCGGCGGCCCGCTCGTGCTCCTGCACCGCCGTGGCGAACAGGGTGGCGACGAGACCCGGACCCCGTCGCACCGCGGCGGTGACGAGGATCGAGTCAACCGGGTTGCGCTTGTGCGGCATGGCCGAGGACCCGCCGCGTCCGGTGCCGCCCTCGGCGACCTCGCCTATCTCGTTCTGGGCGAGCGACCCGACGTCGAGCGCGACCTTGCCGGCGGCCACGAGCAACCCACCGAGGGCGGTGGCCAGATCGAGCCAGGGCTGACGGCGGGTGTGCCAGGGCAGCGGGCTCGACGGGAGACCCAGGTGCGCGGCGAACCGCTCGGTGACCTCGGCACCGGCCGGGCCGAACGCGGCCAGGGTGCCGACGGCGCCACCGAGTTGCGCGGGCTGTGCGACGCGGACCTGACGCAGCCGGTCCCGGGCCTCGACCAGACCGGTCAACCAGCCGGCGGCCTTGAGCCCGAACGTGGTGGGTGCCGCCTGCTGCCCGAGTGTCCGAGCGACCATCACGGTGTCCCGATGGGCGTCGGCCAGCCGGGCGGCCGCGTCCACGGCGGCGTCGAGGTGACCCAGCAGCGGCCCGAGCGCCCGCACGGCCACCAGGACCAGCGCGGTGTCCAGGACATCCTGGCTGGTCGCCCCGAGATGCACCCAGGCTCGGGCGTCCTCCGGCACGGCGGCGGTCAGCTCGCCCACCAGCGGGACCACCGGGTTGCCCGTGGCGTCGGCCGCCCGGCCGAGCGCCCCCGGGTCGTACCGCTCTGCGCGGCACTGCTCGACGATCGCCTCGGCCGCCGGTGCGGGCAGGATGCCGGCGTCCGCCGCGGCGCGGGCGAGCGCGGCCTCCACGTCGAGCATCGCCTGGAGCACTGACGGGTCGCTGAGTTCCGCGTCGACGTCCGGGGTGCCGGAGAGACCGCCGAGCAGGCCGTCAGACGGCGAAGAAGACGGTCTCATCGTCGCCCTGCAGGTGGATGTCGAACCGGAATCCGTCCGAGGCGGGACTCGCCAGCAGGGTGCCACGGCGGTCGGCGTCGACGCTGCCCAGCACGGGGTCGGCGGCGTTCGCGGCCTGCTCGTCGGAGAAGTAGAGCCGGGTGACGAGGCGGTGCAGCAGCCCTCGCCCGAAGACCGACAGGGCCAGGTGGGGCGCTTCGGTGCCGCCATCCGGCTCGGGCAGCGAACCCGGCTTGACGGTCAACAGCCGATACCACCCCTGCCCGTCGGTCTCACTGCGTCCGAATCCGCGAAAGCCGGCGAGCGCGGGTTGCCGGGCCCCCCGAGGGTCGTCCGGATGGTCGAACCAGCCGTCCGGGTCGGCCTGCCAGCTCTCCACCATCGCGTCGACCACCGGCGTCCCGGTGCCGTCGACGATCCGACCCCTGATCCAGAACGCGCCCGGCGTGCCCTCGGGTACGACGTACGGGCCGTCCGGCCAGCGCAGGCCGATGTGCAGGTACGGCCCGACGGTCTGCGCGGGCATCACGCCCAACTGCTCACTCATCGTCGTCCTCGTCCTCGAAGGGGGTGCTCTCCCGACCACGCAGCACGATGTCGAACTCGAACGCCAGCGCCCACTCCGGTGCGGTGGTGGCGTGGTCGTACCGGGCGATCATCCGTTCCCGGGCCTTCGGGTCGCGGACCGAGTTGAAGATCGGGTCCTGGAAGAAGAGCGGGTCGCCCGGGAAGTACATCTGCGTCACCAGCCGCTGGGTGAACGCGCGGCCGAAGAGGGAGAAGTGGATGTGTGCCGGCCGCCAGGCGTTGTCGTGGTTACGCCAGGGATAGGCGCCGGGCTGCACGGTGATGAATTGGTACCTCCCCTGATCGTCGGTGAGCGCCCGACCCACCCCTTCGAAATGGGGGTCGAGCGGCGCCGGCCAGGTGTCGCGTGCGTCGCGGTAGCGGCCGGCGGCGTTGGCCTGCCAGATCTCGACAAGCGTGCGGGGTATCGGTCGGCCGTCGCCGTCGCGGACCCGCCCGTGCACGATGATCCGCTGGCCCTGCGGCTCACCGTCGCACTGCCGGGTCAGGTCGTGGTCGAGCGCACCGAGCCGCCCCTCCCCCAACAACGGCCCGGTGACCTCGGTCAGCCGCTGCGGCAGGTAGATCAGTGGGTGACTCGGCGCCCGCGCCACCGTCGACTTGTAGCCGGGACTGAGCAGGGGTGGGTGGGCGTCGACGTCGTCGCGCCGGTACCGCGGTAACACCAGGCCGCCGGCGTCCTGAGTGGTCATGGTCGTCTCCCGTCTGACTTCGTCGCCTCCAGTGCCCGCAGCACAGTGAGTTCCCGCGCCGTCGGCGGCTCGCCCGTGGCCAGACCCTCTGCGACGGCGAGGTCCCAGCCGGTGGCCGCCCGCGCCTGCTCCCGCGTCACGCCCGGGTGCAGGCGGGTCAGCGTGAGTTCACAGGTGACCGGATCGGGTTCGAGGACGCCGAGATCGGTGATCACCACTCGGGGACCTCCGCCGCGCAGGCCGAGTCGTTCCCGGTCTCCCGGGCCCGTCCCATACCCGACCGACGTGACGAAGTCGACCCGTTCGGTGAAGGTCCGGAGGTCCTGCCGGACGATCACCACGACCTCACCGCAGGAGGCGGCGATCTCCGGGGCGCCACCGGCGCCGGGCAGCCGGACCGTCGGGGCGTCGTAGTCGCCCCCGACGACCGTGGTGTTGATGTTGCCGTACCGGTCGAGCTGCGCGGCGCCGAGGAAGCCCACGTCGATCCGACCGGGCTGGAGCCAGTAGTTGAACACCTCGGGCACCGACACCACCGCGTCCGCCGTGTCGGCGAGGATTCCGTCTCCGATGGAGAGCGGAAGCCGGTCCGGCTTCGCGCCGAGGCACCCCGATTCGTAGATGAGCACGAGGTTCGGGGCGTGGGTCGCCCGGGCGAGATTCGCGGCGGTGCTGGGCAACCCGATCCCGACGAAGCAGGCGGTGTCGTCGCGCAGTTGCCGCGCGGCGGCGACGGTCATCATCTCGTCCGCGGTCCAGTCCGCCATCGCGTCCCCTCGCTCGCCGCGCTGACTCACGCCATCGCCCCGGCCCCGTGCACGTGCTCGTCCAGCCAGGCGCGAAAGGTGTCGCGGTGCCGGCTGACGGCATCCCAGGCCCGGTAGAAGTCGTTGTCGCGCACCGAGTAGCCATGGGCGTAGGAGGGGTGCGCGCCTCCGGGCACCTCGGCCACCGCGGTGACCGCCCAACCGGGCAGGACGACCTGTCCGGGTACGGGTTCCAACTCGTCCACGATCTCCTCGACGGTGACCAGTGACCGGTGGGCGGCGAGGACCGCCTCCTTCTGCACCCCGGTGATGCCCCACATCTGCACGGTGCCGTTCCGGTCGGCGCGCTGGGCGTGCACCACAGTGACGTCGGGGCGCAGGGCAGGGACCGCGGTGAGCGTCTCGCCGGTGAAGGGGCAGGTGATGGGCCGGATGTTGGTCGTGTGCTCGGGCAGGTCGGTGCCGGTGTAGCCGCGCAGGACGGCGAACGGCAGCCCGGACGCCCCGGCGACGTAGCGGTTCGCCATGCCGGCGTGACTGTGCTCCTCCAACTCGAGCGGACGGGGCCAGGTGTGCTGCACGGCGTCCCGGAAGCGGTGCAGCGACCCGACGCCCGGGTTGCCGCCCCAGGAGAAGACCAGGCGGCGGGCGCACCCCGCGCCGATGAGCTGGTCGTAGATGACGTCGGGGGTCATCCGCACGAGGGTCAGGTCCTGCCGTCCCTGGCGGATGATCTCGTGACCGGCGGCGAACGGGATGAGGTGGGTGAACCCTTCCAGGGCCACCACGTCACCGTCGCGGACCAGGTCCGCCACGCCCTCGGCCAGCGAGACGAGCTTCGCCATGGGCCTCCCCGCCTCCTGCGAAAACCGTGCTGCCGCCAGCCGTTCGCTATGCGGACTGCCGTACTCATCTCGAACGTACGACTGTGGGTGCCATCCGTCAACGACAGGTTGGCCCAGCGTCCACAGTGCTTCGGACTGACGTCGGGCGATGCGTTGACGCGAGCCGGACCACGTGCCAACGTTCATGGAGAGAACGGCCGTTCGGTAAGCGAACACCTCCGAGGAGGACCGCCATGACACTGCTGGACGCCACGACCTGGCAGGGCACCCTGCACAGCAACGGCTGGGTGGAACCGGCGGGCGGGATGGCGCCCGTGCGATCCCCCGCCACCGGGGAGGAGATCGGCCAGGTCGGCGTGGCGAACGCCGAGGATGTGACGCGCGCCTGCGAACGCGCCGCCACCGCCCAGCGCGCCTGGGCCGCCACCGGCTACGCCGAGCGGGCCGCGGTGCTGCGCCGGGCCGGGCACCTGTTCGAACGGCACGCCGCCGAGATCGGCGACTGGATCGTGCGGGAGTCCGGGTCCACCCCGCCCAAGGCCGTTGTCGAGACCGACACCGCGGCGCAGGAGTGCTACGAGGCGGCGGCGCTGGCCTCGCACCCGCTCGGCGAGATCATCCCGAGCGCGCAACCGCGGCTCAGCCTCGCTCGCCGGTTGCCCGTCGGCGTCGTCGGGGTCATCGCGCCGTTCAACTTCCCGCTCATCCTGGCCACCCGTTCCGTCGCCCCGGCCCTGGCGCTGGGCAACGCCGTGGTGCTCAAGCCCGATCCGCGCACTGCCGTCTGCGGCGGTGTCACTGTCGCCCGGGTCTTCGAGGAGGCCGGCCTGCCCGATGGGTTGCTGCACGTCCTTCCCGGCGGGGTCGAGGTCGGCGAGGCGCTGGTGGCCGACCCGAACGTACGGGTGATCAGCTTCACCGGCTCGACCGCCGCCGGCCGCAAAGTCGGCGAGGCCGCGGCACGCCACCTCAAACGCGCGCACCTCGAACTCGGCGGCAACTCGGCGCTGATCGTGCTGGACGACGCCGACCTTGACCTCGCGGTCTCTGCCGGCGCCTGGGGGTCGTTCCTGCACCAGGGCCAGATCTGCATGACCACCGGCCGACACCTGGTGCACGAGAGCCTGTCCGAGCGGTACGTCGAGCGGCTGGCCGAGAAGGCGGACCACCTGCCGGTCGGCGACCCGGCGAAGGAGCGGGTGGCGCTCGGGCCGATCATCGACGAGCGCCAGCGCGACAAGATCCATGCGCTGGTCACGGCGAGCGTCGACGCGGGCGCCCGACTGGCGGCCGGGGGCACCTACGAGGGGTTGTTCTACCGGCCGACGGTGCTGACCGACGTCACCCCCGCGACCCCGGCGTACGCCCAGGAGGTCTTCGGCCCGGTCGCGCCGGTGATTACCTTCGCCGACCAGGACGAGGCCGTGGAGTTGGCCCGGCAGACCGAGTACGGCCTGTCGCTGGGCATCCTGAGCGGCGACGTGATGAGGGCGATGGCCCTCGCCGACCGGATACCCAGCGGGATCGTGCACATCAACGATCAGACGGTGAGCGACGAGGCGGTGGCGCCGTTCGGTGGGGTGGGAGCGTCCGGCACCGGCTCCCGGTTCGGCGGGCCCGCGGCGAACGTCGACGCGTTCACCGAGACCCAGTGGCTCACCGTGCGGGGCGCCATCACGCGGTACCCGTTCTGAGACCGGGAGGAGAGAAGCGTGCCAGGAATGCGTACCCAGGTCGGCGTCGTCGGCGCCGGGCCCGCGGGACTCATGCTGTCGCACCTGCTGCACCTGCGCGGAATCGAGTCCGTGGTGCTGGAGAGCCGCAGCCGCGACCACGTCGAGCACCGGCTCCGGGCGGGCGTCCTCGAACAGGGTTCGGTCGATCTGCTCTGCCGCAGCGGCGTCGGCGAGCGGCTGCAGCGGGAGGGGCTGCGCCACGAGGGCATCGAGCTGCGCTTCGCCGGTGAGTCGCACCGGGTGCCGATGGCGGACCTGACCGGGCGGGCGATCACCGTCTACGGGCAGCAGGAAGTGGTCAAGGACCTGATCGCCGCCCGGCTCGCGGCCGGCGGCTCGATCCTCTTCGAGGCCGACGCGGTGCGCCTGGACGGTCTCGACTCGGACTCGCCAATCGTCCACTTTCGACGTGACGGTCGCGACGAGGAACTGCGCTGCGACTTCGTGGTCGGCTGCGACGGGTTCCACGGGGTGAGCCGCGGCGCGGTGCCCGAGGGGGTGCTGACCACCTACGAACGGGCGTACCCCTTTGCCTGGTTGGGGGTCCTCGCCGCCGCGCCACCGGCGGTGGACGAACTCATCTACGCCAACCACGAACGCGGCTTCGCCCTCTACAGCATGCGCTCCCCCGAGATCTCCCGGCTGTATCTACAGGTCGCGCCCGACGAGGACATCGCCGCGTGGCCGGACGAGCGGATCTGGACGGAGCTGCGGGCACGGTTGGAGACGGTGCCGGGCTGGTCGCTCAACGAGGGGCCGATCCTGGAGAAGTCCATCACCGGAATGCGCAGCTTCGTGGTCGAGCCGATGCGGTGGGAGCGGCTGTTCCTGGCCGGGGACGCCGTGCACATCGTCCCGCCCACCGGCGCGAAGGGCATGAACCTGGCCCTCGCCGACGTCGCGTTGCTCGGCGACGCCTTCGCCGCCTGTTACGACGGGGGCCGCACGGATCTGCTGGAGACCTACTCGGCCACGGCGTTGCGCCGGGTCTGGCGGGCCCAGCACTTCTCCTGGTGGATGACCTCCATGTTGCACCGACTGGAGCGCGACGACCCGTACGAGGCGAAGCTGCAGACCGCCACGCTGAGGTACGTCGCGACGTCCGAGGCGTACGCCAGGAGCCTGTCGGAGAACTACGTGGGCCTACCCGAGGTCTGAGCACGAGCCTGCGCGACATCGCCACAGCAGAGCGTTGTTCAACTTATTCATGACGGGCGTCAGAAATTCTTGACTTTCGATGCCGGGGTGACTGACCATGGCCACCACAGCGGCGTGCGCCCCCACGCAGCGGTAGTTCACCCGCAGATCCGAGGCATCCGCCGACTTCCGACGCACCCACCACCCCCGCCCAGGAAGGGCCTCGTCAATGAAGAAGGTCATGGCTCTCGGGCTGATCGCCGCCACCGCGATCGCCCTCACCGGATGTACCGACTCCGACGCGTCCAACCCGTCCGAACAGACCTCGGGCGACCTGCGCAAGGTGCGGGTCGCGGCGCTGCCCATCACCGAGACGGCCGCGCTGTGGGGCGGCATCAAGGCGGGCCTCTTCACCGAGCGCGGCCTCCAGGTCGAGGTGCTGCCCGCCCAGGGCGGCGCGCAGGCCATTCCCGCGCTCCTGAACGGCGACATCGACTTCGCGATCGGCCAGCCCTTCGGCCCGTTCCGGGCCGACCTACGGGACCTCGGCGTCGTCATCATCGGCAACTACGCCTCCTCGTACGCCGACGGCGACGACATCAACGCCGTGGTGGCCTCGGCGAAGTCCGGCATCAAGCGGCCGGCCGACCTCGCGGGCAAACGGGTCGCGGTCAACAGCCTGGGCGCCGCCGGCGACGTGACGATCATGGCAGCGGTCGAGAGGGACGGCGGTGACCCGTCGAAAATCAAGTTCGTCGAGGTCGCCTTCCCGGACGCCCCGGCCCAACTCGAATCCGGCAACATCGACGCCGCCTGGGTGCCGGAGCCCTTTGTCACGCAGCTGAAGGCCCGTGGCGACACCTTCGTCGTCGCGCCCTACCAGGCGGTGGTGCCCGGCCTGGCCACGCTCACCACCATCACCACCAAGGAACGCACGGAGAAGGACGCCAAGCTGGTCGAGGACTTCACGGCGGCGATGAAGAAGACGTTGGAGTGGGCCAAGGACCCCGCCAACGAGGCGGCGCTCCGGCAGGCCATCAAGGACAATCTGCAGCTGCCCCCGGCGGTGGCCGAATCGGTGCGGCTCCCGGCCTTCGGGTGGGAGGTCGACAGGTCGAGCCTGCAGACCCTCGCCGAGCTCGCGCAGAAGTACAAGGTGCTCGACAAGCAACCCAACTTCGACCGTCTCATCCAGCAGCAGTAGCCGGCGTGACGACGGGAGTGACATGCGCGTGTTCTCCACCCGACGCCTGCGCGCCTTACGCAAAGCGATGCTGGGTGTCGTCGGCCTGACCGGGTTCCTCGTCGTCTGGCAGCTGATCCCGACGCTGGGCCTGATCAACCCGCTGTACCTGCCGTACGTGACGGACGTGCTGGCGCGGCTGTTCGAGCAGCTCGTCGACCTCGCGTTCTGGCGACGGCTGTGCAGCACCATGACATCCTGGGCGATCGGCCTGACGGTGGCGACGATCGCCGCCGTCGCCCTCGGCACTGTCGTCGGGTTGGTGCCGTTCCTGCGGCGCGCGACCCACACGACTGTCGAGTTCCTGCGACCGATCCCGTCGGTCGCCCTCATCCCGCTCGCCGTGCTGATGTTCGGCATCCAGCGGCAGGCCGCCCTCGTCATCATCATCTACGCGTCGTTCTGGCAGGTGTTCCTGCAGGTGATCTACGGTGTCGCCGACGTCGACTCGGTGGCTCGCGACACCGCCCGCAGCTTCGGTCTGACCCGGCGGGAGCAGCTGTCGCACCTCGTCCTGCCGACCACCCTGCCGTACCTCATGACGGGTCTGCGGCTCGCCGCGGCGGTCGCGCTCATCCTCGCCATCACGGCGGAGATGGTGATCGGCAACCCCGGTCTCGGGCGCATGATCGAGTTGTCCCGGTCCGCCGGGGACGCCGCCGGCCTGTACGCGCTGGTCGTGGTCACCGGCCTACTCGGGCTCATGGTGAACGTCGTCTTCCGGTTCGTCGAGCGTCGGGTGCTGTCGTGGCACCAGTCCGTACGAGGTGAGGAGCCGCTGTGACCGCGTACACCGGGCGGATCGCCACCAGGCCACGCAGCCGCCGGACGATCGGATCCCGGATCGCGGCGAGCCTTCTCTACCCGCTGGGGCTGCCGACGCTGCTGCTGGTGCTCTGGGGTCTGGTGGCGACGAGGACGACGAGTCGGTTCTTCCCAGACCCGTTGACGATCGCCGAAGCCTTCCGGGACACCTGGGTCGGGCCGGCGTTCGTCGACGACGTGCTGCCGAGCCTCGCCCGCCTCGGCCTCGGTGTCGCCGCGTCGATCGTGCTCGGCATCGCCGCCGGCACCGTCATCGGCCTGACCCGCTGGTTGCGCGACCTCCTCGAACCACTGCTGGAGTTCCTCCGGGCCATCCCGCCACCGGTGCTGATTCCGGTGGCGATGCTCCTGCTCGGGATCACGGACACCATGAAGGTGGTCGTGATCGTCTCCGGCGCGGTCTGGCCGATCCTGTTGAACACCATCGAGGGGGTCCGAGGGACGGACAGCGTCATGAAGGAGACCGCGGAGTCGTTCCAGGTCTCCTGGTGGGAGCGGCTCTGGTTCCTCGTGCTCCCGGCGGCCAGCCCACGGATCATGGCCGGGGTTCGTCAGGCCCTCTCGGTCGCGCTGATCCTGATGGTCATCTCCGAGATGTTCGCCTCCTCCTCCGGCCTCGGCTACCGGATCGCCTACTTCCAGCGCAACTACCTGATCGCCGAGATGTGGAGCGGCATCGTCCTTCTCGGTCTCGTCGGCGTCTTCCTCGCCGTCGCTTTCGGTCTCGTCGAACGGCGCGTTCTGCGCTGGTACCACGGAATCAGGGAGGTCAACCGTGCCTGATCGGCGCACCCTGTTGCGGGTGGAACACCTGCGGAAGGTCTACGAGTCCGCGACGGGCGACGTCGAGGCGATCGGGGACATCAACTTCACGATGGACGCCGGTGAGCTCGTCTGCGTCGTCGGGCCGTCCGGGTGCGGCAAGACCACCCTCCTGAAGTGCCTCGCCGGCCTGCTGCGGCCCACCAGCGGCGTGGTCGAGATGGACGGCTCGCCGGTGACCGGGCCCAGCCCGGCCATGGCCGTCGTGTTCCAGGAGTACGGTCGCAGCCTCTACCCGTGGCTCACGGTGCGCGGAAACGTCGAGCTTCCGCTGCGGCACAAGAAACTCTCCCGGGCGGCCCGGACCACGCTTGTCGTCGACGCTCTCGAGGCGGTGGGCCTCGCGCACGCCGCGCGAAGCCACCCGTGGCAGCTCTCCGGGGGGATGCAACAGCGCGTGGCGATCGCGCGGGCGATCGCCTACCAACCCGACGTCCTGATCATGGACGAACCGTTCGCCGCGGTGGACGCGCAGACCCGGGCCGACCTGGAGGACCTGGTCCGCGAGCTGCACGCGAGCCGCACCATCTCGGTTGTCTTCGTCACTCACGACATCGACGAGTCGGTGTATCTCGGTCAGCGGGTTCTAGTATTGTCCACGTCGCCGACCTGGGTCCAGGAGGACCTCGCGATCGACCTGCCGCCGGAGCGCGATCAGATCACGACCCGCGCCCTGCCCCGTTTCACGGAACTGCGGACGCACGTCTACGACCAGATCCAGCGGGCCAAGCGCGGGCAGGCTGTGGCCCCGCGACCCGCGCGGTGATCGGCGGCCAGGCCAACGAGTTCGCCGAAGGGAAGGGCTGTGAGTAGTCGTCAGCCGAAGCAGTTGTTGCTCGCCTTCTTCGGCGAGCATGTCGTCGACGGCGCCACGGGGCCGATCCGGGCGAGCGTCCTGATCAACGTGCTGGAGGGCGCGGACGTCGCCGCGCCGGCCACCCGCGCGACCCTCGACCGTCTCGTGCACAGCGGCATCCTCGCCCGCAGCAGGAGTGGCCGGGAGACGCTGTTCTCGCTGACCGACCACGGCGTCGCGGTGCTGCGCGAGGCGAAGTACCGCGTGCGCGGGCCGCGGCCGTTCGACCCACAGGGCAGCGGCTGGACCCTTGTCACCTTCTCGATCCCGGAGGGCCAGCGGATGCTGCGGCACCGACTGCGCTCAACCCTCACCTGGGAGGGCTTCGCGCCGATCCGCGACGGGCTCTGGCTCGCGCCCGGCGAGGTCGACCTCGCCGGATCGTTGGAGCCGCTGCGGCAGGACCTCGCGCCCAACACCGTGGTCGCCTTCCACGCCCGCGAACTCGCCGGGTTCCCGATCGGCGAGAGCGTACGCGCGGCGTGGGACATCGAGGCGATCCGGCGCGCGCACCTCGCCTTCATCGACGTGTGGGACGACCCGTCGGCGCCGACGACGGCGCCGAGTGCCCTCACCGTACGGACGATGCTCGTGGCGGACTGGCTCGCGCTGCTGCGCGCCGACCCGAGACTGCCGGCCGAGTTCATGGACGCGGAGTGGCCCGCCGGGAGATCGGTGGAGACCTACCGTCGGATGCACGAGAAGCTGGCCGGGGCGTCCGCGGCGGAGTTCGCCGCACTCGTCGCGGCCCGGCCCGCCGCTAGGCGCCGAATCGGGTCCGCAGATCGGCCTTCCGCACCTTCCCCGACGCCGTCCGCGGCAGCTCGTCCACGATGACGACGTTCTTCGGAAGCTTGTAGCGCGCGATCCTGCCGTCGAGGCACGCCCGGACGGTGGCGGTGTCCACGGACACCCCCTCCCGGACGGTCACGATCGCCCACGGCACCTCCCCCCAACGCTCGTCCGGTACGCCGATGACAGCCGCCGCGGTCACCCCGTCGACCTCGCTGAGCAGCTGCTCGAGTTCGAGCGGGTAGATGTTCTCGCCCCCCGATATGATCATGTCCTTGAGGCGGCCGGAGATGTAGAGGTAGCCGTCGGCGTCCAGGTGGCCGAGGTCGCCGGAGCGGAACCACCCGTCGGGCGTGAACGCCTCGGCGGTCGCCTCCGGGAGCCCGTGGTAGCCGGGGAAGACGTTGGGCCCGGCCACCTCGATCTCACCGACAGCGCCGGTGGGCAGCACGGCCCCGGCCGCATCGGTGATCCGCACATCGGTGAAGAAGTGCGGCAGACCGACACTGCCCTGCTTGACGCGTGTCATCGCCGCCGGCAGCGCGGTCGCGCCCGGCGCGGCCTCGGTCATGCCGTAACCCTGCGAGAACGACAGCCCCCGCGCCTCGTACGCGTTGAGGATGCGGGTCGGCACCGCCGAACCTCCGCAGGTGAGCTTCGTCAGCGTCGACAGGTCGGTCGACGCCCAGGCGGGGTGGTCGGCCATCAGCTGGTAGGTGGTCGGCACGCCGCTGAGCATGGTGATCCCATGTCGCTCGATCTGCGCGAGCGCGCGGCCCGGCTCGAAGCCCTTCTCGATGACCATCGTGGCGCCCTTGAGGATGACGGGCAGGGCGCCCATCCCGAGCGAGGCGACGTGGAACAGCGGCGAGATCATGAGCGCGACGTCGGTGGAGACGACGTCGTAGTCGACGACACAGTTGAGCGCCACCCAGGTGAGGTTGCCGTGGGTGAGCACGGCGCCCTTGGCCCGGCCGGTCGTGCCCGAGGTGTAGACGATCGCCGCGGGATCCTCGTGGGCGGTGTCGGCGTGGTCGGTGAACTGGGTGCCGGCGGCCCGTGCCAGGCGGGCCAACCCGGGCCGGTCCGCGGTGCCCTCGCCGTTGACGATGACGTACGGGGTCCGGGCGGCCGGCGCGGCAGAGGCCACCGACACCGCGAAGTCCGGGTCGTGGATCAGCACCCGCGCGCCGCTGTCGGCGAGGACGTAGGCGATCTCGGGTGCGGCGAGCCGGGTGTTGACCGGCACGAAGACGGCCCCGACCTGCGCCGCCCCGAACATCACCTGGAGGAATTCGGGGCTGTTCTCCCCCAGGTAGGCGACGGGGTCGCCCTTGCCGACGCCCCGCTCCCGCAGCACCGCCGAGATCCGGTCGGCGGCTTCGGCGAACTGTCCGTACGTCATGGGCGACCGGTCGCCGTGGATGATCGCGACCTGGTCCGGGGACTTGAGCCGGCGCTTGGCCATCCAGGAACCGATTCCGTGCTGCTGCATCAGCATTCTCCCGGGAGTGGAGGTGGTGTGCTCGCCCGGCTCGACGGATGCCCCCGGGCTCAGGCGTAGAAGCGGTACAGCCCTCGCGCGACGACCGCCGGCTTGGTCCCGCCCTCGATCTCGATCGTCTGGTCGACCGCGATCTGGTAGCCGCCGCGCACCTCGACGACCTCGACGACTGTGGCCCGCATGCGCACGCGAGCCCCGACCACGACAGGTGCGGGGAAACGCACCTTGTCGAGGCCGTAGTTCACCTTCGTGGTCACGCCCTTGACCTCGAGCAGTTCGGTCCAGAAGGGAACCGCCAGGGAGAGGGTGAGGAAGCCGTGCGCGATCGGCGCGCCGAACGGACCGGTCCTGGCCCGTTCGGGGTCGACGTGGATCCACTGGTGGTCGTCCGTGGCGTCCGCGAAGAGGTCCACCTGGTCCTGGGTGACCGTGCGGTACCCGGTGTGACCGAGATCCGTGCCGGCCAGGTCGCCGAGCCGGTCGTAGGTGATGGTCGTCGTCATGGCGTTTCCTCTCGTCGTCACCGGGCGAGGCCCAGCAGTCGGGCCGCGTTGTCCTTCAGGATGCCCGGGAGCACGTCCGGCTTGAGGTCGGTCGCCTGCACGTCGCGCAGCCACCGATCGGGGGTGAGCATCGGGTAGTCGGTGCCGAAGAGCACCCGTCGTTTCAGCACCGAGTTCGCGTAGCGCACCAACTCGGCCGGGAAGTACTTCGGGCTCCAGCCGGACAGGTCGATCCAGGTGTTGTGCTTGTGCGTGGCCACCGACAACGCCTCGTCCTGCCAGGGCACCGACGGGTGGGCCATGATGAGCTGCAGGTCGGGGAAGTCGGCCGCGATCGGGTCGAGCAGGATCGGATTCGACAGACCGAGCCGCAGACCGTAGCCACCCGGCGTGCCCGCGCCGATGCCTGTCTGCCCGGTGTGGAAGAGCGCCGGGACACCCGCCCGCTCCAACAGCCCCCACAGCGGCGCGTACTCGTCGTGGCTGGGGTCGAAGCCCTGCACGGTGGGGTGGAACTTGAAGCCGCGTACACCCTCCTCCTGGATCAACCGCTCGGCGAGTTCGACTGCCGCTCCCCCGGTGCGCGGGTCGACCGACCCGAACGGGATGAGCACGTCTGCGTGGTCGGCCGCCGCGCGGGCGATGTCGGTGCTCGACAGGGGCTGATGCTTCAGTTGGGTACGCGCGTCCACGGTGAAGACGACGGCCGCCATACGCCGCTCGCGGTAGTACCGCGCCACCGCGTCGACAGCGGGCCGTGGGCCGTCCGTCTTGAAGTACGCCGACGCCGCCGTCACGAGCGGTTCGGGCAGTGAGGTGTGACCGTGGTCGTCGACCTCGATGTGCACGTGCATGTCGATCGCCGTGACGTCGTCGAGGTTGATCGCGGGCTGGTACATGGGGCCAACCTTCGTCGGGCGCGTCGATGCGGGCGGGTCAGGACGTCGGCGGCTCGAACTCCTCGGGGAGTTTCGGGAAGCGTTCGCCGACGCTCTGTGCGGCACCGGCGAACGTCGTCGGCCAGGCGTTCACGAGCGCGTCGTACGTCCAGCCGCCCTCGCGGTGCGCGGTCAGCGTCGCCTCGGGGTGGGTCCAGATCTGGAGGCGGTCCCCGCCGACACCGATCACCTGGCCGGTCACCGAGGCCGCCGCGTCGGAGCCGAGGAACGCGACAAGTCCGGCCACGTCGTCCGCCGTGCCGAACCCCAGGTCGTGTCGGAAGAACGCGGGCATCGGCTCGCCGTTCGCCTCGGCCCGCACCGCCGCGGCGAAGTAGGGGACGGTGGCGGTCATCGCGGTCGCGGCGACCGGAACGACGGCGTTGGCGGTGATGCCGGCCCGCTTGAGTTCGAGCGCCCAGGTACGGACCATGCCGACGATGCCCGCCTTGGCGGCAGCGTAGTTGGTCTGGCCGAAGTTGCCCCGCTGCCCGGTGGGTGACCCGACGCAGATGATCCGTCCGCCCTCGCCGGCCTGCCGCATGTGCTGCACCGCCTCGCGCACGGTGGTGAACGTGCCGCGCAGGTGCACGTTGATGACGGTGTCGAAGTCGTCGTCGCTCATCTTCCACAGCACCGTGTCACGCAGGAAGCCGGCGTTGGTGACGAGGATGTCCAGCCGCCCGAAGTGCTCGACCGCGGTGCTGACGAGTTCCTTCGCGGTCTCGGTCGGGCCGACCGGCGCGACCACCGCGACGGCCCGGCCGCCGGACGACTCGATCGCCGCCACGGCGGCGGCCGTGGCCTCGGCGTCCACGTCGTTGACCACGACCGAGGCGCCGCGCCGCGCCAACTCCTGGGCATAGGCGAGGCCGAGACCCCGCCCGGCCCCGGTGACGATGGCGACCTTGCCGTCCAGAGACATGAGTGCTCCCTTTCGTCGATGCCGATCTGCGCACGAGGGTGGGGAGTAACACGCGCACGGGCAACGTAATGCAGAATTTGATCGGGCGTCAACGATTTGCAGTCTGTCTACATCAGACGGCGGGTCGGGTGGTGCTGTTCAGCGCCCGGGAGACCACCCGGCCCGCGGCCTGGACCAGCGGGGCCAACGCCACCGGATCCGCCCGGTCGTGGGCGACCACCAACGAGATCGCCGCCACCACACCCTCCGGTACGCGGATCGGTGCCGCCACCGAGAGGGCGTCCATCGTGACCTGGCGGTCGCTGACCGCGTACCCGGCCCGGCGAACCTCGGCGAGGCAGCGACGCAACCGCCTCGGGTCGGTGATGGTCAGCTCGGTGTACCGCTCCAGCGGGGCGGCCAGCACCTGCTCCTGCACCTCGGCCGGCGCGTGGGCGAGCAGGACCAACCCGACGCCTGTGGCGTGCAGCGCGAAGCGGCCCCCCACCCGGGTGAGCACGGGCACCGCGTGCCGCCCGGCGATCCGTTCGATGAAGACGAGTTCGAGGTCCTGCCGGACGGCGAGCTGGACGTTCTCGTGCGTCACCTCGTACAGGTCCTCCATGACCGGCAGGGCCAACTCCCGCAGCCCCAGGCCCCTCGGGGCGAGCGAGCCCACCTCCCACAGCCGCAGACCGATCCGGTACCGCCCGTCGTCGCCGCGCTCCAGCGCCCCCCACGCGACCAGCTCCGCGGCCCGCCGGTACACGGTGGGCAGGGGCAGCCCGGCGCGACGCGCCAACTCGCTCAGGGTCAACGCCGGGGTGGCCGGGCTGAACGCGTCGAGCAGCGCCAGGACCTTGCTCGTCACCGACCGCCCCGGTTCTGCGCGCACCCCGTCATCATCCCCGCCGGCGCCGCGCGCTCACAGCTCCAGCACGAGTCGGGGCGTACGGGCCCGGGAGACGCAGATCATCATGGTGTCCCCGGCGGCCCGCTCCTGCTCGGTGAGCAGGCTGTCGCGGTGCTCCGGCACGCCGGCGAGCACCGGGGTCTCGCAGGTGCCGCAGGTGCCCTCCCGGCAGGACGAGAGGACCTGCACACCGGCCTCCTCCACAGCCTGAAGGATCGACGTGCCCGGCGGCACGGTCACCGTCCGCCCGGAGAGCGTGAGCTCGACCTCGATCGTCGTCTCCGGCGCGCCGGTGTCGCCAGACGCGGTGAACCGCTCGACGTGCAGGCAGCCGGGTGGCCAGCCGCGGCAGTGTTCCTCCACCGCTGTGATCAGTGGTTCCGGGCCACAGCAGTAGATGAGCCCCATGCCGGGCCGGCCCAGCAACCCGGGCAGGTCGAGCAACCCGGTCTCGTCCTGCGGGTGCAGGCTCACCCGGTCGCCGTGCTTCTCCCGCAGGGCGGCGGCGAAGGCCATGGTGGCGCGGCTGCGTCCCCCGTACACCAGTCGCCAGTCCGCGCCCGCGGCGTCGGCGGCGGCGACCATCGGTGCGATGGGAGTGATACCTATGCCACCGGCGACGAAGAGGTAACGCGGTGCCGCGACCAGCGGGAAGGTGTTGCGGGGTCCGCTCACCCGGACGGTCGCGCCGACGGTGAGCCGCTCATGCGCCAGTCGGGAGCCGCCGCGTCCGTTCGGTTCGCGCTGCACCGCGATCCGCAGGACGGACCGCTCCGCCGGGTCGCCGCAGAGGGAGTACTGCCGGGCCAGCCCGGCGCTCAACTCCAGGTCGATGTGCGCGCCCGGCGTCCACTCGGGCAGGTCGCCGCCGTCCGCGCGACACAGGCTGATCGCCATCACCTCGGCCGCCACCTGGTCCCGGCCGGCAACCACCAGCTCCACACCGGTCAGCACGTCCACCGTCACTCGCGCATCGCCAGCCGCCTCGGCGGTCCGGGCGCCGGCACGGCCACGCCCCGGTGCCCCTGCGGGTGGGCGAGCAGCCACTCCCACAACTCGACCGGGTCCTCGGCGAGGCGCTCGGCCCCACAGTGGCAGATCCCGCGCAGGGTGTCGGTGCCCGGCACCCAGTGGATCCGGTAGACCCGGTCCCCCGTGCGGGCGCCTGTTCGGGAACTCACCGCGCCGCTCCCACCGTCCCCGACCCGATCATCCGGGCCAGCAGCCGCCGGGCGGCCAGGCCACCGGTGTCGATGTTGATGCTCAACTCCTGATACCTGTCCGGCTCGGTCGTGATCACCTGCTCCAGGATGTTGAGCGCGGTCACGTCCTGCATGACCACCGTGTGGTTGCTGTGGTGGAGGTACTCGCTCACCGACTCGTCGTCGATCGCGAAGTCGCGTGCCACCGCCCAGAAGTCATAGGTGGTGTGCTCGGTCGACGGGGTGATGGCGTACACGATCTCGGCGTGGAACGCTTCGCTGTCCTCGCCCTCGACGGGCGGATAGACACCCTGCGGCGCGATCCGGCTGTGCAGGAGGTAGAGGCAGGGCGTGTGGTATTCGATGTCCTGCCACCGGGTGATCCGACCCTGGATCCCGGTCGAACGCGCGTAGAACGGTGGGCACTCGGCGTCGTCCATGCGCCGACTGACGTAGACGATCCCCCGGTCCTCGTCCACCTCGGTGGTGATCGGGGTGTTCGCCACCTCCGGCGTTCCGATGTAGCCGCCGTGCAGGTAGGTCTCATGCGACAGGTCCAGGAGGTTGTCCACCAGCAGGCCGTACCGCGCGTTCAGTGGCGCCATGCCCCGCACCACCGCGTAACGCGGGTCGGCGAGCCACGGTGCGCGCGGAATCGCGGCCGGGTCGGCGCGGTCCAGGTCGCCGATCCAGACCCAGATGAAGGAGTCCTGTTCCACCACGGGGAAGGAGACCACCCGCGCGGTTCGTGGGATGCGCTGCTGCCCGGGTACGAAGACGCACGCGCCGGTCGGATCGTAGGTGAAGCCGTGGTAGCCGCAGACGATCGTGTCGCCGTCGAGCCGGCTCTCCGACAACGGGAAGCGCCTGTGCACGCATCGGTCGGCGAGCGCCACCGGCTTACCGGCACCGGTGCGGTACAGCACCAGCGGCTCACCGAGCACCGTGCGGGCGAGCAGGTCCCGCCCCACCTCACTGCCGTAGGCCGCCACATACCACTGGTTACGCGCGAATGCCATGCGACCGGACCTCCATGCCGACGGACGTCGATGGAGCCGGATCGTCCCGTGCGGTGTCCCCGTTGGGGAACCGGAGCTTTCACTGAATGAAAGGCTGGACTCTCTCGCACGTGACGGTGTGGCTGCCGTGCCCGTCGGCGCGGCAGCCACACCCGGGCGTCACCTGTTCTGCTTCTCCTGGCACGGCACGCAGAAGCGCGCGTGCGGAAGGATCTCGAGCCGCTCGGCCGGGATACTCCGGCTGCACTTCTGGCAGGCACCGTAGATGCCGTCGCTGATCCGGCTCAGCGCACCGGTGATCTGCTCGATGTTCTGGCGGGTGGCCATCAGCAGCGCGGCCTGGTTGTGGGCCTCGCCGGGGTCGCCGGTGTCCGCGTTGAGCTCGGTCAACTCCCGCAGTCGAGCGGTTTGGGTGGCGAAGTCGTCCGCCAGGGACGCTCGCATGTCAGCGAGCCAGCTCTGGTCGAGAGTACGACGATGATCGACGCTCATGGTCTGCCTTTCCAGGGGATCGGGCGGGAAAAACAAAAAGGGCCGAAGCTGGATAGCTTCGCCCTGGCGGTCGTTCTGGGTATGCAACGATTCCGCAGGTGGGCCTCGGCCGGTTCGCGTCGGGCTCGACATTTCGTGTGTGAGCGCGACGTGCGGCGCGCGGACAACCGGCACCCGCATGTCGGCCTTGAGGCGTGTCGCCGTCGGCACGCGGACAGCACCGCCCAGCGCCACCTCGATGGCGGCGGGCGAGCGGAAGGTCACCGGCGACATGCCCCCACCATAGAGCGGTGTCGCCCCAACGCCAACGTCCGCGGTGGGATCTCATTCCGACCCCGAACTGCCGCTCTTCGCCGTAACAGGGCCGTTGTCAGGACCCGGTGGGCTCCCTTCGATGTCACGTCGGCCAATCCGGCGGGGCTCTGGTGGGCGGTCGACGAGGGTTGAGTCAGCCTGGGGTGAGGAGACAGAACTCGTTGCCCTCCGGGTCGGTGAGCACCCTCCACGGGACGTCTTGGCCCAGGTCGACGCCGGTCGCGCCGAGACCCCGCAGCCTGGCCGCCTCAACCTCCGGGTCGTCACCGGGGTACGGGCGTACGTCGAGGTGGACCCGGTTCCACCCGCTCTTCACCTCCGGGGTCCGGACGAACTCCAGATAGGGGCCGACGCCCTTGGCGGACCGCAGTCTCGCACCCCGATCCGTCACCTCGTGCAGGGTCCAGTCCATCGCCTCGTTCCAGAACCGGGCCATGGCCCGCGGATCCGCGCAGTCGACCACCACTGCGGCGATCGGCCCGGTGTCCCGGTAGAGCGGTCGGGGCTCCAGCACGCAGAACTCGTTGCCCTCCGGGTCGGCCAGGACCGTCCATGGCACGTCGCCCTGGCCCACATCGGCAGCTGTCGCGCCGAGATCCTTCAGGCGCGCGACCACCTGCGCCTGGTGGGCCGCCGAGGTGGTGGCGAGGTCCACGTGGACGCGGTTCTTCACCGTCTTGGGCTCCGCGGAGCCGACGAGGTCGACGCAGACGGCGACGGGGTCGGGGTAGACGAAGCCCTCGGGTTCGAGGTTGGTCACGCCGGGTCCCTCACTGGAGACTCCCCAGCCGAGCGCCTGCGCCCAGAAGCCGCCCAGCGCGGAGTCGTCCCGAGCCTTCATGTTGATCTGAACAAGCCGTGTTGCCATGGCGGCGATGCTAGGGCCTCTGTCGACGTCTCGCTGACCGTCATCGCCGCCCAGCTGCGCTACCGTCCGCGGGCTGCTCCTTCGTCAGGTGCAGCAGCCACCCCTCCCCGGTGCGGATGAGCGCGTACCGCCGACGGCCGGTGCGGCCGTGCAGGGTGAACAGCATTCGCCGGTCGGTGCGATCGTGCTCCTCCCAGGTGCCGATGTCGGCTATCGACTTGTCGACGTCCTCGTAGGTGAGATGATCGAGGTCGTGGTCGGGTACGGCGATCGCGAGCCGGTTGTCGCTGGGGCTGTCCGGCAGACCGCGAGGCACCGCCCACGAACGCAGCACACCATCCTCCTCGAGCCGCAGGTCGTAGTGCGGTCGTGGTTTGCGGTGGTGGTGCAGGACGAAGGCAGGTGCCACTCTTCCCATTGTCGACCTCTGCCGGCCCGTCCGCCCGTCAACGCGACCACGCCCTCCAGTCCTCGACCGGAGTGAGCGGAACCGGCGCGGGCCGCTGCGCCACCGTCGTCAGCTCGATCCGCTGACCTTCCGCCGCCGACCGGATCAGGCTGGTCATCGTTTCGAGTACGTGCAGCGCTACGTCGCCGTCGGCGCGCGGCGGACGCTGATCGTCGGCCCGGACCAGGTCGATCAGACCGATGCCCCGGGAACCCTTGGCGTAACCGGCCCGCGGTTCGAGAGCGCGCCATTCGGTGTCGCCGAGCGCGAAGAGGCGGACCTCACCGTCGAAGTAGTTCGGGTCGGGTACGGCGAGCGTGCCGGCCTCCCCGTGCACCTCGATCGGGGCGGCCGTCGTCCGGACGCCGTCGAAGCTCGTCGTGATGGTGGAGAGAGCACCGTTGGCGTGCTCCAGTACGCCGCTCAGGTGGGTGTCCACCCCCACCGGGATCCGCTGGCCGGCGCGCGGGCCCGAGCCGATGACGCGTTCGGCGCGCAGTCGGCTGGCGGCTCCGGTGACCGCGCGAACCGGCCCGAGCAGGTGGATGAGCGCCGAGATGTAGTACGGCCCCATGTCCAGCATCGGGCCGCCGCCCGGGGCGTAGTAGAAGTCCGGGTTGGGATGCCAGCGCTCGTGCCCCGCAGTGACCATGACCGCCGACGCGGACATCGGACGTCCGATGAGCCCGCCGTCGATCGCCGCCCGCGCCGTCTGCGTACCCGTGCCCAGGACGGTGTCCGGCGCGCAGCCGACGCGGACGCCGGCAGACGCGGCTCGTTCGATGATCGAGCGGCCGTCCGCGAACGTCACGGCGAGCGGCTTCTCGACGTACACGCTCTTGCCCGCGTCGATCGCGCCCACCGAGATGTCGGCGTGCGCTGCGGGGATCGTCAGGTTGAGCACCGTCCGCACGTCCGGGCGGGCGAGCAGGCGCTCGACGCTCATCGCCTCGGCGCCGGGAATCGTGGCGGCGACCGCGGCCGACCGGGAGGCGTCGAGGTCGGCCACCGCGGCGATGCTCACCTCGGGGTGGTCCGCGAGCGTGTCCAGGTACGCACGGGAGATGACCCCGAGACCTACGACGCCGACGCGGTGCGGGTCGCCCACACCATCCCCCTCTCGATGACGGTACGAACGCCGGCGTGCTCCAGCACGTCCAGGCTGTGGCCCGGGGTCGTCACGACGATGCGCCCGGCACCCCACAGTCGGGTCCAGATCGCCGGCGAGGTGACCGGCCGGTGCCATGGATGCCACGCCTGCGTCGGGTGGGTGGTCACGGCCAGCACGTCGATCAGGTCGTCGTGCAGCACCCAGTACTGTTCGGTGACCAGGTCGAAGTCCTCGATCCCCGCAGTGATCGGGTGCTCCCGGCCGAGGTCGGTGATGCGCACCGTGTGCGGCAGGAAGTTGTCCTCCGGGCCACCGTGCCGCTCACACGGCTCCCGGCCCGGGTGGGTCGCGAACTGGCCGCCCACCAGATGCAGGTATTCGGAGGACGCGCGGAACGAGTCCACGATGCCACCGTGCCAGCCGGTGAAGCCCGTGCCGGCGATGACCGCCGCGCTGAGGCCCGCCACCTGGTCGGCGGTGATCTGCGACATGGTCATGCACTGCACGACCAGGTCGGTCTCGGCCATCTCGGCGGCATCGGCGTAGATCTCCGTCGACTCCTCGACCCGTACGGCGTAGCCGCTACGTTCGAGGAAGGGGAGGAACAACTCCGTCGCCTTGACCGGCTGGTGTCCCTCCCAACCGCCCCGGACCACCAATGCTCTGCGCTGCGCCACCCTCGCTCCCTCCCACGGTCCGTCACCACCGGGCTGGCCGCGCCCGCCCCGGCGACGTGCCGCCGATACCCGTACGTGTCGAGCACCGAAACCGTACCCGTGCCCTACGTGGGGCGTGCGGGCCGCGCCGTGGATCCGTGGTTACGTCGCGACGACGGTCAGACGGCCGTGCGGGACCACTGCTGGTTGGCGCCGGTGTTGCACGAATACTGCTTGAGGACCACCCCGTCCGCTGTCGACGCGGCCGGTACGTCCACGCACTTGTTGCTGTGTCGCGCCCGGAGCTGGAAGTAGCTGCCGTTGGTGACCATCTGGAACTGCTGGTTGGTGCCGCTGCCGCAGGTGTACTGGACGAGCTCGGCGCCGTCGGCGGTCGACGCGCTCACCACGTCGAGGCACTTGCCGCTGTTTCGGCTGACGATGCGCCAGTAGCCGCTGCCGGCGTCCTGGAACTGCCACTGCTGCCAGGCGTTGCCGCCGTACGTGTACTGGCCGACACGCGCGCCGTTGTCGGTGTTCGGCGACTGGACGTCCATGGCCTTGCCACTGTGCCGCACGTTGATCCGGTAGAACGTCCCCGTCGGCGGCGGCGTCGTCGGGTCGCCGCCGCCGATGGTGTCGCCCCACGCGTATCGGATCCGGTCCGCGCCGGAGGTGTTGCGGACGGTCAGGTTGAGGTCGGTGCCGCTGCCGGTGAGGGCGAACATCGAGTACCAGTCGTAGCCGATGGTGCCGGTCTTGCCGCCGAGGGCGGGCCAGTAGGTGCCGCCCATCTGGTTGTCCCGCATGACCTGGGCCATGGCCCGGATGTAGCGCACGAAGTTGTCGGTGCTGCCCGCGTCGGCGTAGTTACGATCGTCGTTCATGGGCCCGCCGAACTCGGTCGCGACCGCGCGGGAGGCGCAGTTGCCGAGGCGAGTCTGGATGTGGCTGCGGAAGGCGTCGTAGGTCATCGCGCCGTAGAAGAACGCGTAGTAGTGGAAGGACAGCAGCGTCGAGTTGAAGCGGCTGTCGTTGCAGATGTCGCGCAGGTCCTGGCTGAAGCCGGTGCCGCCGATCAGCACCCGGCCGGGCACCGCCGAGGTGTGGTAGCTGAGCCAGTTCGCGGCGACGTTGCGCCACTCCGTCGAGCTGTAGCCGTGCGGCTCGTTCATCGGCTCGAAGTAGACGTTGGTGTTCGAGCCGTACGTGTTGGTCACGGTGGACCACATCGTGTTCCACGCGGCGAGATTCGTGATTCTGCCGCCGGAGGCGGCGCCGTCCTCCCAGTAGGCGAGGATGACCTTGAATCCACGGGCGGTGGCAGCGTCGATGGCGCCTCGGTACGCCTCCCACCAGGCCGTCCCCACCGTGTGGGTGTTGATGGGCAGCCGGACCGTGTTGACCCCCATGGTGGACGCCATGTCGTCGTAGAGGGCGTTGGCCTTCGCCCGCACCGTCGCGTTGCTGTCGGACGAGTTCAGACCCTGCACGACGAGGGGGCTGGTCTTGAAGTTGTCACCCAACATGGCCCAGTTCATGCCTCGGAACTGGTTGGTGGCGGCGGTGGCCGGCGACGAAACGACGACGACGACGCCAACCATCGCCGTTATCGCGGCCACCAGGGCAATCACTGTCCGGCGCAACGACCGGCTGACTCGTTCCATGGAATGTCCAATCACTAGAGCTTGCCTCTCCGGGAACGTCGTGGAGGTCGGGGTTCAGCTGGTCACGCGGAAGGTGGCGTCGGCACGGCTCTGCGTATCGGGGAGCGGGTCGAGCCGGAGCAGGTAGCCGTAGTGCCGGATGTAGCGATCCGGGTGGCTGTAGGACTGGAATGACGTCCACGAGGAGTTGGCGAGGCCGGCGACCTGACGGAAGGTGGAGTCGGCGGCGAAGGTGGTGGTGCCGTCGTTGGCTTCCAGCCGGAAGTCGAATCCGTAGTGGCGCAGGTAGTAGCCCGGGTAGTTGACCGACTGGATGGAGACCGTGCCGGAGCCGACCAGGCCGGGTACCACGCGCCACTGGCCGTCCTGGGCCGGGGTGACGTTCGGGTCGATGCGGACGTCGTAGTCGTAGTGCCGCACGTACCGGTCCTGGAAGTTGTACGACTGGATCCGGTTGACCGCGGTGACGGGCCAGCGGGCGAGCACGCGGTCCTGTTCGGCGGCGGTCAGGTTGAGGATCGTTCCGTGCCGCTTCTTGGTGCCACCCATGGAGTACGAGCCAGACGCCGGCAGTCGGTAGCTGCTCGCGCTGGACGGGTTGGTGGTCAGCACCGGCAGGTAGCCGCGCCCGCTGGCGTACTGGTCGAGGTAGAGCACCCACTCGTTGCGGTTGTTGTACTTCATCCACATCGGGCCCTCGACCTGGGCACCGGTAAGCCCGATGCCGGACAGGTTTCCGAGGCCCGTCCAGGTGCCGAGGATGGAGTTGCTGCCCTCGATGGCGATCTGGCCGTCCCGGGAGGCCCGAACGTAGCGGTAGGCGCCGGCGCCGGCCGGCACCTCGACGATCTGGGTGTCGATGATCTCCTGATTGCCGGGTCGGTTGATGTAGACCTGCGGCGTGGTGATGCTGCGGAAGTTCGCCGTGCGCGCGGAGTAGATGCGGTGCTTTGTCGCCCCGTTGAGCGGGACGTTCGTCGCCCAGTAGAGGACGTAGTCGTTGGTGTCCGGGTTCCAGATCGCCTCCGGCGCCCAGGCGTTGCGTCCGTCCGGGATCGCGCCAGCCACGTTCAGCAGCCACGGCGCGGACCAGTTGACCAGGTCGGTGGACTCCCACACGACGAGGTTGCGGCTGCCGTTGTTGATGGCGGTCGACCAGTCCTGGCCGCAGCCGATGCACAGGTCCGTGGCGATGATCCAGTACCTGTCGCCGCCGGGTGAGCGGACCAGTGCGGGGTCGCGGACGCCGCGGGTGCCGACTGTGGAACGCAGGACAAGCCCACCGTTGTTGAGGTCGGTCCAGCGGAGGCCGTCGGTGCTGTGAGCGAGGTAGATCTGTTGGTCGGTCGACGACTCGCCGGTGAAGTGCGCCATCAGGTAGCCGACGGTCGGGTCGAGCGCGGCCGCCTCCTTCGGTGTCGCCGCCGACCAGGTGGTGAACAGCAGGCACGCGGCGACCGCAACCGCGCCGAGCCGGGCGAGGACTCTCGACATGTGTCTCTCTCCTTCGCGCAGGGGCGTACGAGTCAGCTAGAGGGTCGGTACGACGGGGCGGATGGTGCCGTCGGTGTTGAACTCCATCCGGTCGATGGCGGTCTCGCGGTTGGTGCCGTTGCCGGCCGGCACGGCAAATCGGTGGTAGGCGATGTGCCAGGTGTCGCTGCCGGGCGCCCGGACCACCGAATGGTGACCGGTGCCCTTGATGCCGACCTCGAGCCGCTTCTGCAGCACCACGCCGCGTCTGGTCCACGGACCGAGGGGCGATGGGCCGGTGGCGTAGGCGACCCGGTAGTCCTCGCTACGCGTGTCGTTCTCCGACCACATGAAGTAGTACTGACCGTTGCGCTTGAACACGAACGGCGCCTCGTTGTAACCGGATGGCGTGACGACCCGTACCTGTGCCGCGTCGAAGGAGGTCATGTCGGCGTTCAGCCGTACCGCCCGTGCGACGCCCTGACCCCAGTACAGGTAGGACTGCCCGTCGTCGTCGGTGAACACCATGGGGTCGATCGCCTGCCCGCCGGAGAACTGGTCGCTGCGGATGAGCGGTCGGCCCAGCGCGTCACGGAACGGCCCGGCGGGGCTGTCGGCCACCGCCACGCCCAGTTGCTTGGCCGTGTTGCCGCTGGCCGCGCCGCCGCTGAAGTACAGGTAGTAGCGGCCGTTGGCGCTGGCCACGGCGGGTGCCCAGGCCGAGTTGTCCGCCCAGGACACGTCGGGGCCGTGGTCCAGGATCACGCCGTGGTCGGTCCAGTTGACCAGGTCGGTGGAGGAGAACGCCTTGTAGTAGGTGCCGGCCCAGCTCGCGTAGCCGTCGGTGGTCGGGTACAGGTAGTAGCGGCCGTTGAAGACGGCGATGTGCGGGTCGGCGAAGAGGCCCGGGATCACCGGGCCCTTGGTAGTCCTGGGCGCCCAGGGCGCGACGAGGCGGAATGAGCTGTCTGCCCGGAACGCGGCAGTGTCCTGGTAGGCGTCGATCCAGAGTGCGTAGTCGCGGTGCCGGATCCGCCGATTCGGATAGTTGTACGAGGCGAGCGCCACTGACCCGCTGACCGAGCCGTCCACCGCGCAGAAGGTGGCGTCGGCCCGGAACGTCGCGTCGCCGGTGTTCGGGTCGACCCGGATCCGGTAGTCGCGGTGCCGCAGGAACATGCCTGTCTTGGTCTGGAACGAGTAGCAGGTCGGCGACGCCAGGCCGTTGACCACGGTGAAGGTGGCATCGAGCTTGGTCTGGTTGGCGCTGCTGGAGGTCACCGGATCGAGCTGACCGAGATAGTCGATGTGCCGTACGTACCGTCCGGCCTGGTTGGTCGCCTCCAGCGAAACAGCGCCGCTCGGCAGCGTGGCGGCCTGCGCCGGTCCGTCGGCCACCACCACGACAGCTGCGGCGGCCACGGCGGAGAGTACGAGGAGGGTACGTAAGCGCATGCTCGATGCTCCCGACGGCGATGCCGCTGTCATACGCCGTGGAACCACGTCTCGACCCCTCTCAAAAAGATCATCTATGTTAGCGTTAACACAAGGCGACGTGATCGGGCTCGGGCTTTGGGACTCTGACGACGGCTGCCATACCCGCGCGGACACACTTGTGGTGCGTCACGCTGCTACAGGCACAATGTGTTCTGCTCGTTAAGTTCGCGTTGCGGACAAGTGTTAGCGATCGCATCTATCAGTGTCAAGGGATCGACCGTGGACGCTCCCCCGCGACCCCGTCACGCCCGAACCGTGGACCGCGCCACCGGGGCGTGCGTCGGCGAGGTGGTCCTCAACGACTGGGACCCCGTCAACCGCAGCTGCAACTTCCGCACGCTGCTCACCGCGACCGGCCGCGACCGTGGCCTGGGCACCGAGGCGGTGCGCCTGATCGTCGGCCACGGTTTCGAGAGGCTCGGTCTGCACCGCATCTCGCTGGAGGTGTTCGCCTTCAACCCCCGGGCGCGGCGGGCGTACGAGAAGGTCGGCTTCGTCGTCGAGGGTGTGCTGCGGCAGGTCCTGCGCGACGGCGACGACTGGGTTGACGCCGTGGTGATGTCGATCCTCGCGCCCGAGTGGGCGGCGCACCGGGGGCATCCCGAGCACCGAGACGCGTAGCCGGCGAAGACCGAAGGCGTCAATCCTGGATGGAGAAGGTCGCGACGACACCGCTGTGGTCGGACTTGGTGCCACCGACGATGTCGTAGCCGGTCATCCACATCAGCTGGTACTCGGGCAGCCGCTTCCAGAAGTAGACGTAGTCGATGTGCCGGTTGCCGTGCGTTCCGGTGCCCTTCTCGCCGTAGAGGTTGTAGTTGGAGCGCAGATTTGGCAGCTCGTTGGCCTCGAAGACCTGCCACGGGAACTTCGCGTACCCGTAGCTCCGGTCGGCGCTGAAGTCGACGTTGAGGTCACCACTGACGATGACCTGACCCTCGTCCTGCTTGTCGACCGCCAGTTCCTTGAGGCCCTGGAACTGCGCCTCGGCACACCTGGTGCGCGGCAGGTCCTCGGGCCGGCCGGCGGTTTCGATGCTGGCCACCGCATGGGCGTTGACGTGTGTCACGTTGCGGCCGGTGGCCTTGTGCCGGTACTTGACCCAGTTGTTGTAGCGCGCGGGCGGAACCTCGCCCGGACCGTTGGTGTCACAGACGAAAATCGAGCCCTTGTCGAGTACGTCGAACATGCTCTTCTTGGCGATCAACGCTTCGCCAGCCTGGTTGGTGCCGCCCGGCGCGTACAGCCACCAGCCGTTGTTGGCGGCCCAGTTCTCCAGGAACGCCTTGCGGGCACCGACCTCGTTGAGACCGACGAGGTCCGCCTTGGACGCGATCAGGTTCAGGTCGTGCGCGAAGTCAGCCTGGCTCAGCCCGTAGTAGATGTTCAGCGTCGCCGTCTTGAAACCCACGCTCGCGGCAGCCGCCGGGGCCGCCGGCAGCAGGGCCGCCACCAGCGCGATCGCGCCCGCGAGGGCGCCCAGGGCCCGGGCCGACCAGTCCGTTGTCCTGCGCATCGATGTCCCTCCGCACGGACCGCCGTGGGTGGCGGCCAACGCACACTATCGATTCGAGTCGACGCGACGCCGAACATCCGGTGACGAAGCATGGACAGTCCCGGGTCGACCGGTGCGGGGGTGACCAGCTCTCCCAGTGGCGGTGGTGGAGCTACGCGAAGGTGAGGCCGTCGGACCGGGCGCGTTTGAGCTCGGAGAAGGCCCGGCAGCCGGCGAGCAGGCGGGCGCCGTCGAAGACGCGGACGGCCTCCTCCCCGCGAGGGATCGAGGTCAGCACGGGGCCGAAGAAGGCCACGTCGTCGACGACGACCGTCGGGGTGCCGAGGTCCTCGCCCACCAGTTGCTGCGCGCGGGCGGTGCTCGCCCGCATCCGCGGGTCGACGTCGCTCCGATGGGCGACGTCGGCCAGGTCGGCGGGGAGACCGGCCTCGGCCAGGGCCAGCGGGACGACGGTGTCGAAGTCCTTGTCGCCGGCGTCGTGGATCCGGCGACCGAGCGCCGGGTACAGCCGTGCGAGGGCGGCGGGGCCGTGTTGTGCGGCTGCCGCCACGCACACCCTGGCCGGCCCCCACGCTCGGTCGTTGAACTCGCGGTACCACGGCTCCAGGTCGCGATGCTCGTTGATCACCGCGAGGCTCATCACCTCGAACCGCAGAGCGAGCGGCCGCATCTTCGCGACCTCCATGAGCCAGCGGGAGGTGATCCAGGCGAACGGGCAGGAGGGGTCCACGTACGCCGTGACCATCGGAGCTGACGTTCGCGTCGAGTTGTCTTCCACGGAAGGCAATTTATCTTCCCCGGAAGGTAAGATGCAACAGTGAATGAGGACCGGATCGCCGACATCGTCGGCCAGTGGGCCCGGGAGCGACCGGACCTCGACCCCACCCCGTTGCTGATCATCGGTCGCATCCAACAGATGGCCGCCGCACTCGACACCGCACTGCGACCGCCGTTCGCTGCGGCGGACCTGGGCAACGGCGACTTCGACGTGCTCGCCGCGTTGCGCCGCGACGGCGCGCCGTACACGCTCACGGCGGGCGAGTTGAGCCAACGGATGCTGGTGACCACCGGAGCGGTGACCAAACGGGTGGACCGGCTGATCGCCCGTGGCCTCGTGTCGCGCTCGGTCTCCGCAGCCGACGCGCGCGGCAGAGTGGTCGGGCTGACTCCCGCCGGAGTGGCGTTGACCGATCGTCTCATCGAAGAACATCTCGCCAACGAGGCGGCCATCCTTCGTGGCCTCGGCGACAGCGACCGCAGAACGCTCGAGCGCCTACTCGCGGCGATGAATCGGGCCCTGGACTCCCGAGATCCTGGTCCTTAGGGCGAGGTCAGGCCGGATGGTGGGCCCGGCCGTGGTCGGCCAGCCACGAATTATCATTTCGCCATGGACGACACCACCCGCGGCGTACGTATCAGACGCGGTGGCCTGGCCGACGCACCCGCCGTGCTGGACATGCTCGACGCGGCGGTGGCCTGGATGAATGGTCGCGGCAACACCGAGCAGTGGGGCACGACCCCGTTCTCCGAGAAGCCCGGAGGGGCCGACCTGGTCGACCGCTACCTGACCGAGAACCTCCCGTACATCGCGGAGGTGGACGGGACGCCGGCCGCAGCCCTGGTGTTGGACTCCGGACCCGACCCGCGGGCACCGATCGCGCCTGCGGACGAGCCCGAGCGGTACGTCCGCCTCCTGGTCTCCGACCGCCGAGTCGCCGGCCGGAATCTTGGGTCGGCCCTGTTGGCACACGCCGTGGAGGAAACCCGGCAGGCCGGCGTGCGGTTGCTACGGGTCGACTGCTGGGCGGGCGGCGGTGGCGAGTTGGTGGCGTACTACGAGCGCCACGGGTTCACTCCCACCGAAACCTTCCTGGCTGGATCCTGGCCGGGGCAGGTTCTTGCCCAGCGGGTTCCGACCGCCCGCTGACGTCGCTATCCGCTGGTGGACTCCAGCTGATCGAAGGCCATGCTCCACCAGGACTTCGGATCGGCGAACGCGGACGAGTCGACGGCCGTCAGTTCCTCGCGGATCGCGGCGGCGCGGGTGGCGCGAGCCCGACCGCCCGGGTCCGTCGCGATGAGCTGCCCGAGCCGGTAGAGGAACTCGACGAACGCGGCGAAGGTCGCGTTCACCGCCTCGAAGTTGGGGGTCTCCAGGTCCAGCAATACGACGGCTCCGGTCAGAGTGTCGAGGCAGAAGAGCAGCTGCGGGTCCTCGGGCGAGCTGCCGAGGACGATGTGGATGCGCGGGCCGGCCTCGCCGATCTCGATCTTCAGCTTGGAGAACAACTCCATGCCGGGGACGTTGACGTCGACCGTGAACAGGATCGGCACGTCGACAGGGATCGCCCCGAACGGTGGGAAGACTTCTGGCGGCAGCGGGCCGAGGACGTCGTCGAACCGGTCGAGCGGAAAGTAGATCATCCCGTCGGCGCCCCAGAGCGCCGTGAGCTCCTCATGTGTCGCGGTCAATCGTCCGTCTCCTCGTCCTCGTCGCCCGGCGTGGTCAGGCCCTGCTCGTCGAGGAAGCCCCACCACTCGTCGTCGTCGCTGTCGACCTCGCCGTACCCGGCGCCGAAGACGTAGTAGGCGAGGAACGAGTCGAGGTCCGGTGCGACTTCGAAGAACGCCTCACGCATGAACCACTCGTCGGTGGTCTCCGCCGGGAAGTACCAGACCGCGCCGGTGTCGCGTCGGATCAGCAGCGGCTCGTCGTTCAGCGTGCCGAAGACCAGCCACTCGGCGGGTTCGTCGGCGACGCCGGTGAACTCGGGCATCAGCTCGAGGTAGTACTGGATACGGTCGAGTCGCGCAGCCGAGCGCAGGTCGAACCCGCCGGCCCGGAGGCCGTTGGTGGTCTCCAGCAGCTCCCGGACCGACTGCGGCAGACCGGCGGGAATCTGGTCGGCCGGAGCGCCCTCGTTGAGCTGGGCCCACACCAGCGTCGCCGGCTGGTCCGCCTCCAGGTCGGTGCGCAGCTCCGCGATGAGCTCCCGCAGCTCGGGGTTCAATCCACTACCTCTATCCGGATCGGGGTGCCGTCGGGCAATTTCATGATCTGTTGACGGATCTGCCGGCCGACATCCTCGTTTGTATGACCGTGCAGGAGCTTCAGATTACTAACGTCGTCGGGGCCGCCGAGTTGCAGCTCCCACACATGGTCGGGATGCTGGTCGGTGAGCCGCTCGGAGAGTCTGTTCGCCAACTTCTTGTCGTGGGGCCAGTACTTGTCGAAGATCTTCTGCCGGATCCGAGCCTTGTAGGCTTTCGTGATCGATTCGTCCCGGGCAACCGGGTTCGCCTGCTTGAACAGCTTGCCCTCGTCGCTGAGCTTCTTCAGCGCGTTCATCTTCCGGTCGAACTGGGCGCGCGCGTAGGTCGGCTTGCGCTGCACCTTGATCGTGACCTCGGGCAGGTCGTTGTTACGCACGACCGGCTTGGCGGCGGCCTTCTTCACCGCCGCACGGACAAGCTTGCCAGCCTTCGGCTTGCCCGCTCCGCCGCGTTGTTTTGAGCTCTTCGGCGCCCTGCTAGGCATCGAGGAGTTCCTGGATCACCTGGTCGATCAGCAGGCCGACGATCTCCCGCGTGATCATCTGGAAGATCGGGATCTCGGCCAGCGACGCGCCGAACGTGACGACGGCGGTGGCGATCGCCTGAGCCACCGCGAACGCGAGGATCGCCAACTGCACTATCACTTGGATCTTCAGCGCGAGCACGATCGCGGCGGCGATGATCATCCCGGTGCCGATCAGCATGGCGGCCTGGGAGTAGTCCGGCAGCGTTCCGGGACCATTCTCCGGGTTGGACCACCATTTCTGGAACGCCTGCATCGACTCGCCCTGGTGCTGCGACCAGACCGCCGCCGCGGCCGAACCTGCCTCCCCGGAGGCGTTCGCGACCGTGCCGGAGAAGTCCAGCCAGGCATGGCCCATCTCGAACAGCTTTTCCTCGTCGGCCTCGGGCCAGGTGTAGCCGATCCAGCCGAGTGCCGTGATCAGCTCACCCGGCAGTTGGAGTCCCATCTCGTCACCCCAGCATTCCCTGGATGTCCCGCAACGCGCCCGCGGAGGCTTCCTCGACCAACTCGAAGTTGTCGGCCATCTGCGTCAGGTCGCTGCCGGCCGAGCCGATCTCCTCGGCGGCCACGCCGATGCAGTCCAGGACCCAGGTGGACGCCTCCGTGTACGCGATGCCGATCAGCGAGCCGATGTCGTCGGCGCCCCACGGCTCGCCGTACCCCTGCATCTGTGTCTCGAAGCTCTCCAGCTGCCCGATGAAGCGTTCGGCGGCGCCGATGACCTCATCGCCGCCGGAACGCAGCAGCGCGGGCTCGACCTCGAAGCCGTTCATCGGGAACCTCCTCGGGCCATCCGCTCCTGCGCGTCCGTGAGCGCCTGCAGGAACGCGCCGAGCCGCGGCACGGCCGTGTCCCGGACCTGCTCCAGCTGCTCGGTGAGCTGCGAGAGGTCGCCGGAGGCCACCGCCGGGCCGCCGCCGCGCATCGAGTCGATCGCCGCGTTCACCGCAGCGATCACGTGGTCGCAGACCTCGGCCGAGCCGAGGCGCATCATCCGCGGGTCCAGCGTCAGCGACTCCAGCCGGCCATCGGCGCCAAACTCGGCACGGACCTGCCCCTCGGCGGACTCACCCACCCGGCGCAGACGCGCGGCCTCCTCGTCCTCCGGGGCGGTGTTGGTGGCGCGCAACGCGCCAACCGTCGCGTCCAGCATGCGAGCGAACTCCCCGCTCGCCGGCCCATTCACCGACATGCGCCCTCCATCGATCGCGTCCGAAACAGTGGAAAGCCTAGTCAGATCCGGCAAGCAGTGTGGTCCCGCGAGGCAACGCTACATCGACGCTCATCGACGGCTGCGGGGGAGCCACAGCAGGCCCACCACTGCCGCTGTGGCCGACAGGAGAACAAGCTTCAGCCACGGGCCGCCGTCGCCCAGGTGTGGCATCGTCTCGTCGGCGAGGTTCCATGCCGCGTGCATCAGGATCGCCGCCGGGACACCACCGCGCAGGCGTTCGGTGACGAAGAGCATGAGGTAGGTGAGTGGAAAGAGCCCCAGGAAGAACACCGCTCCCTGCTGGGTGAACAAACCTTCGTCGTGCTGCCCGGTGCCAGGCAGGAAGTACAGCGGCACGTGCCACAGGCCCCAGGCGGCTCCCAGCACCAGGGTCGTCACCATCCGGCTGTAGGACTGCCTCAGGCGTGGCTGTACGTACCCACGCCAGCCGAACTCCTCCGCCACCGGCCCTGCGAGCAGCGTGTAGGCCAGCGCGATGAACGGTCCGCCCACACCGGCGACCACCGAACCCGCGTGCTGCGGGATCGCCGACAGGTCGTTCAGGTTCACCAGGACCGCCGCACCCACAGGGGCGACCCCGCCCAGCAGTACCGCCACCACTGACGTGCCGAGCGACCATCGCGTGCGGGGGCCCGGACGCCTTTCCCCGCGGCGCCGCAACCACAGGATCAGCGCGGCCAGGGACGGGCCGCTCGCCGCGAGCGCGAACACCAGAAGTCCGGGGCCCTGGTCGATGCTCACTCCCAGCACTCCCAGCAGTGCAAACGGGATCCAGGTCAGCAACAGACACACAGCCCAGAACTCCAGCAGCCGCCGGCGGACCAAGCCGCGTTCGGCGGGCAGATGAGGCGTCAGCGCGAATTCGTCCGCCACCGCGGCCCGGGTGACCGGACGGCGATGCCCACGCTGCCGTTGGTGCAACTTGGCCATGGTGTGCTCATCTCGTCGTCGCATTGATGATCACGACGCTACGAGGCTCCACAGTGCCCTAACGCTCCGGCTAGTCGGTGGACTGCCGGTAGGGTTAGCCCGCCTCGTCCCGCCACCGCGAACGTTCGTTTCCTCAGGCGGTGGCCAGCCGGACCATGAACTGGCAGCCGTCCGGGGTGTTGCGCACCTCGACCCGACCCCCGTGCGCCTCCACCAGGCCATGGACGATGGCCAGGCCGAGCCCTCCGGACGCCCCACCGTCACCGGGGCCGGGCGTGCGGGCCGGTTCACCACGGAACGCGATGTCGAACAGCCGGGGAAGGTCGGCCGGGGGGATGCCGCCGCAGGTGTCGGCGACCGACAGCCAGGCGTGGTCGTCCTCGCGGCCGGCTTCGATGCGTACGGTGCCGTCGGCTGGGGTGTAGCGGACCGCGTTGAGCAGCAGGTTCGCCACGACCCGAGCCAGTTCCGGTTCGCTCGCGGCGACCGTCGGCCACCCCGACTCGCTGGCGATCAGCTTGATCCGGCGCGCGTCGGCCAACGGGGTGGTGCTGGCCAGCGCGTCCGAGACCACCTCCCCGAGCGGCACCGCCGTCAACGACAACCGCAGCGCTCCCGCGTTGATCCGGGACAGCTCGAACAGGTCGTCGACGAGTCGGGTCATCCGGTCGGTCTCCAGCCGGATGCGTCGGTGGTACTCGTCGACAGTGTCCGGATCACGAACCACCCGGTCCTCCAGCGCCTCGGCCATGGCCCGCAGCCCGGCGAGCGGGGTACGCAGGTCGTGGGAGACCCAGGCGACCAGGTCGCGACGGCCCTTCTCCAGTTGCCGTTCCCGCTCCCGGGCCTGGTCGCGCCAGACCGCGGCGCGGGCCAGTCGACCGCCGAAGTGCCCGCCGACGGCGAGGCTGACCACCGCTGCCGCCGCGACGGTGATCAGGACCACCTCAAGGTCGTGTGCGGAGAGGAACATCGCCTCCGCGACCGCCATCACCCCGACCGCGACGGCGATCACAGTGGTGGTGAGCAGCACGCTGAGGTGCACGGTGATCGAGCTGCGTCGAAGCACGCGGAGCAGCACCGCGCCCGCGAGTCCGATGCCGAGTGCCGCGCCGAGGGCGATCGCGAAGATCAGGAGTACGTCACGCATGGGCCGGCTCGTAGCGGTAGCCGACGCCCCAGACGGTCACGATCCGCTGCGGATCGGCCGGGTTGGTCTCGATCTTCTCCCGTAGCCGGCGTACGTGCACGGTCACGGTCGAGTGGTCCCCGAAGTTCCAGCCCCAGACCTGCTCGAGAAGTTCGGCCCGGCGAAACACCCGGGACGGATGCCGCATGAGGTGGACGAGCAGGTCGAATTCGCGCAGCGTCAGAGCCAGATCGGTGCCGGCGAGGCGGGCGGTTCGGGAGGTCGTGTGCACCACCAGATCGCCGTCGGTGAGCGCCTCCGGCCGCTCGGGTGGCGCCCCAGCGCCGGCGCGACGGAGCACCGAACGGACCCGCAGCACCAACTCCCGGGGGGAGAAGGGCTTGGTCAGGTAGTCATCCGCGCCGAGCTGCAGCCCGAGGATCCGGTCGGACTCGTCACCGCGCGCGGTGAGCATGACGATCGGTACGCCGTCGGGCCGTACCCGCAGCGCCCGGCACACCTCCAGGCCGCTGATCCGAGGCAGCATGAGGTCGAGTACGACAAGGTGTGGTGCCTGCCGCTCCACGGCGGCGAGTGCCGCCGCACCGTCCGCCGCGAGGCTCACCTGGAAGCCGTCGTTCTCGAGGTAACGACGGATGACGTCGCTCACGGTCTGATCGTCGTCGACCACCAGCACGCGCTGCGTCACGAACCTTCCCCGTCCGGCCCCGTCAACGTCTCCCCCAGTTGTCCATCGACCCAGCGTAGCCACGCACCGGCGTCCGCCCGCACCAGCAAACCTTGCGAGGTTCTTACGGCTGCGTGCGGGGACCCGCGTGGGCGTACCCGAGGTCATACGGTGACCGGAATGCGGATACTTGTCACCGGTGCGGCCGGATTCATCGGCTCACACGTCGCCGACCTGCTCACCGAACACGGGCACGAGGTGGTGGCCGTGGACGCGCTCCTGCCCGAGGCGCACGGTGCGACAGCACCGCCCTGGACCGAGCGGCACGACCTCGTGGTCGGCGACGTACGCGACGGCGAGCTGCTGACCCGGCTCCTAGCCGGGGTCGACGCGGTCTGCCATCAGGCAGCCATGGTCGGCCACGGCCTCGACCCGGCCGACGCCCCCCGGTACGCCGCACACAACGACCTCGGCACGGCCACCGTCCTCGCGGCGATGCACGCCACCGGCGTACGCCGGTTGGTGCTGGCCAGCTCGATGGTGGTCTACGGCGAGGGCCGCTACCACTGCCGCGTCCACGGAATCGTCCGGCCTGCCGGCCGGCGGGCCGCCGATCTGGCCGAGGGCCAGTACGAGCCGACCTGCCCGCGCTGCGATCAGGCGCTCTCCCCCGGTCTCGTGCCCGAGGACGCACCGTTGGAGCCGCACAGCACGTACGCCGCCACCAAGCTGGCCCAGGAACACCTCGCCGGCGCCTGGGCCCGGCAGACCGGCGGATCGGTGTGGGCCCTGCGGTATCACAACGTCTACGGTCCGCGAATGCCTCGTGACACCCCGTACTCGGGGGTCGCGTCGATCTTCCGGTCGGCCCTGGCCGGCGGGCGACCGCCCCGAGTCTTGGAGGATGGTCGGCAACGGCGCGACTTCGTGCACGTGACCGACGTGGCGGCGGCGAACCTGCTGGCCCTCACGACACCGGCTCCGGATCCCCTGACCCCGGTGAACGTCTGCTCAGGTGAGCCGCACACCGTCGGCGAGTTGGCCCACGAGCTGGCGTCGGCGATGGGCGGGCCGTCACCGGTCACGGTCGGGGGCGGGCGGACGGCGGACGTACGGCACGTCGTGGCCGACCCGGCCCGTGCCACCCGGCTGCTTGGTTTCACCGCCCAGGTCGGCTTCGCCGCCGGCATCGCCGACTTCACCACCGCTGTGATGCGGGATCCGGCATCCCTCACGACACCGTCAACAGTAGGTGGTTGACGGCGAGGGCCGTGGCCGCCTGGGCGGCCAACCACCACCGTCGGTGACCGTGGGGCAGGTGCGCGGTGGCGACCAGCAGCCAGACGGCGAACGGTAGCCAGATCCGCTCGACCTCGGCCTTGCTGAGCCCGGACAGGTCCGCCGCGAGCACCGCCGCCGTCGCCGCGACGGGCAACCACACAGTAGGTCCGGCGCTGGCGATCCGCTGTCGGAGGGCCGCCGCGCGCGGTGGGTGTGGTGGTCGGATCGGCACGGCGGCCACCGCCCGCCGCAGCGCCGGCCCGACCACCGGGCCGGCGGAGAGCAGCAGAGCGGCGAGATTCGCCCAGACCCAGTAACCGTATGGACGCTCCGCCGCCCAGCCCTGGTAGTAGCGACGTGCCACCAGGTGGTAGCCGTCCAGCCACCAGAAGCCGGCGAGGGTGAACGCGGCGACCACGGCCGCGACCGCCGTCGCCGCGACCAGGAGCACGCCGAGACGGTCCCGCGCCCGGAGCAGCACCACTGTCAACGCGAGCAACCCGACCAGGACGAACCCGTACGACAGGTAGAGCGCGAAGCCGAGCAGCAACCCGCCAAGCGCGGCCCCGGGTCGACCGCCCACCGCCAGCAGCGCCAGCCCGGCCGCGACCACCGCGGCGAAGATCCCGTCCGCGGACGCGCCCACCCAGACCGCCCCCGGGAGGAGAACCAGGAACGGCCACACCGCCCGGGCCGCGTCCTCGGCGCCGAGCGCCCGCAACGTCACCGGGACCGACACGCAGACCGTGGCGCCGAGCAACACACAGGCGAGCCCGGCGGCGGTCCCGCCGCCCAGGCCGATCCGCTCCAACCAGACGAAGAACAGCAACGCTCCCGGTGGGTGAGCGGCGGCGTGGGTGGACCACGAGTCGGGTTGGAAGTCGAGGATACGGTCGGCGAAGCCGGACAGCATGATGCCGACATCCGTCACCCGGGGCACCTCGTGCAGGTACTCGGCCTGCACGGTGAGCCGTTCGGTCAACCCGGCGGACCAGCCGTCCACCAGGGCCAGCGAGAGCGTCCAGAGCACCGCGGCGAGATAGCCGACCCCCAGCAGCCGCGGCCACGGCGTCTCGGTTCCCCAGCGCGTGCCACGCCAGACGAACAGCGCCGCGACGAGAAGCGCGGCGGGGGTGCCGGGGCCCAGATGGGGTTGCCAGGAGGCGTAGAGCGGCGCGGCGTCGGCATGCAGCCGGACGCCCTGATGGTTGAGCAGCGCGCCGACGGCGACGGCGACGGCGAGCAGGGCCACCTCGGCGCCGAGGACGATCAGGTCGGCGGACCGGGGTCGTCCCGGCCGGGTCATCATGGTCATGGTGACGGCCGACGATACGACCTCTGACCAGGCATCCGACAGCCAGACGTGGATACGTCAGGGAGTCGTAAGATCCGCTGCCGCGTAAGCGATTCGTAAGGAGGAACCGCGGCCCGGACGGGCCGTGGCGGGCCTAGCGTCGCCGGTATGCACACAACGATCGACGTGGTGCTGCCGTGTCTGGACGAGGCGGCCGCACTGCCTGTCGTACTGAGCGGGCTGCCGCCCGGCTACCGCGCCATCGTGGTCGACAACGGCTCCACTGACGGTTCACCGGACATCGCGGCCGAGTACGGGGCCCGGGTCGTCCACGAACCGCGACGGGGGTACGGCGCTGCCGTCCACGCCGGCCTGCTGGCGGCCGACGCGGACCTGGTCTGCGTGCTCGACGCGGACGGATCGTTCAATCCGGCCGAGCTGCCCAGGCTCGTCGCGGCGGTGCTCGACGGCCGGGCGGATCTCGCCGTCGGGCGGCGTCGGCCTGTCTCGGCGGATGTCTGGCCGTGGCATGCCCGCGCCGGGAACGCGCTGGTCGCCGCCCTGCTACGGCGTCGTGGTGTGCCGGTGTACGACATCAGCCCGATCCGCGTGGCTCGTCGGGCGGCTCTGCTGGGGCTCGGTGTCAACGACCGCGCGTTCGGCTACCCCCTGGAGCTGCTGCTCCGCGCGGCGAAGGCGGGTTGGCGGATTCTCGAACTGGACGTCGCGTACGCGCCCCGGGCAGCCGGCACCACCTCGAAGGTCTCCGGGTCGGTCCGGGGCACGCTGCGGGCGACCCGGGACTTCGCCGGAGTGCTGCGCGCCGACGTCGGTGGTGGCCGGTGAACGTCCTGCTCCTGGTCGCGAAGGCACCGGTGCCCGGGCTGGCCAAGACGCGCCTCTGCCCGCCCGCCGATCCCACCCAGGCGGCCCGGGTCGCGGCGGCGTCGCTGTTGGACACCCTCGCGGCGGCACGCGCCACCACGTCGACCATTCCCGTGCTGGCCCACACGGGTCGGTTCGCCGATGCCGAGTACGGCGCGGAACTGACCGCCGCGTTGGCGGGTTGGCACCTGCTTCCGCAGCGCGGCGGCACCTTCGCCGACCGCCTCGCGAACGCCCACGCCGACACCGCCGCGGCGTTTCCCGGCCGACCGGTGCTGCAGATCGGCATGGACACGCCGCAGATCCGGCCGGCCCTGCTCACCACCGCGCTGGAGTTGCTCGCCGAGCACGGGGCCGTGTTCGGACCGGCGCTCGACGGCGGCTGGTGGGCACTCGGGCTGCGCGAACCGACGTACGCGAGCGCGCTACGCGATGTGCCCATGTCGACCGACGACACCGGTCGCCGCACCCTCGCCGCTCTGCGCGGGCACGGCCTACACCCGGCCATCCTGCCCGTTCAGCGGGATGTCGACGACTGGCCGTCGGCGCTGGCCGTCGCAGCCGACCTACCCGGCACCCGGTTCGCGGATGCCGTCATGTCGGTGGGCGGCCAGCTGGTGAGCGGACGCCCCCGGTGACCTCGACGATCAGTCTCGACGGTTTCGACGTGGTGCTGGGCAGACTCGGCCGGTGGGCCGCCGATCAGGACGGGTGCGGTACGCCGGTAGCCCCCATGCCTCCGGCCCAACCCGACCACTGGCTGGTCCACACCGACGGGCGACGTGACCTGTTGCCGGTACGGCGCTGGCACGGCCCGCCCGAACCGGCGATCGAGTCGATCGCCGCTCGCTGCACCGGGCCCACGATCGATCTCGGCTGCGGCCCCGGCCGGCTGACCAGGGCACTCGCCCAGCGGGGTCTCGTCGCCCTGGGGGTGGACATCTCGGCCGAGGCGGTACGTCTGACCCAGGGCCGGGGTGTGGTGGCCCTGCGACGCGACATCTTCGAACCACTTCCCGGCGAGGGGAGATGGGCACACGCCCTCCTCATCGACGGCAACATCGGCATCGGTGGCGACCCGGTCGGACTGCTGCGCCGGTGCGGCGCCCTGATCGCGGCCGACGGAACGCTCGTGGTCGAGGTGGAACCCCCGGGGGCGGGGCTGTGGCGGGGACAGGCGTACGTCCTGTCCGGATCGTCCGGCGAACCGGAAGTGCGGGGACCGGCGTTTCGTTGGGCGCGGGTCGGGACGGACGCGGTGGCCCGTACCGCCGCCGCTGCCGGCCTGCGGGTCGCCGACCGTTTCCGGCTCGGTCCACGCTGGTTCGCCGAGTTGGCGCACCCATGATCCGCCGGCCACGCGTCCCCGCCCCCGAGGACTTCACCGCGCCGACGCACTCACCGCTGGTCGCCGCCCGGCTCGGCCTCTGGCTCGGGGTGGCGTTCGGGCTGTGTTTCGCCACCGGACTGCTCAGCCACTACATCCAGCACCCCCCGGGCTGGTTCACCTGGCCGACCCGACCGGTCAACCTCTACCGAATCACCCAGGGCATCCACGTGCTCTCCGGTGTCGCGGCGATCCCGTTGCTGCTGGCCAAGCTGTGGAGTGTCTACCCCCGACTGTTCGTCCGTCCGCCGCTGCGCCAGCCGATCCGGTTGTCCGCCCACGCCCTCGAACGGATCTCCGTCCTGGTACTGGTCTGCGCCGCGTTCTTCGAACTGGTCACGGGCCTGTTCAACGCCGCCCAGTCGTACCCGTGGGGGTTCTTCTTCCCGACGGCGCACTACGCGGTCGCCTGGATCGTGGCGGGCGCGATACTGCTGCACGTCGCGGTGAAGCTCCCGGTCGCCCGCGCGGCGCTGAGCACGCCACTGCGGCGCAGGAGAGCGGTGCGGGCCGCAGCACCGGGGCCCGACGATCGGGACTCGTCGCAACGACGCGCGTTCCTGCGGGCGTCGGCGGGCGTCGCCGGAATCGCCGTGCTGGCCACCGCCGGGGTCACCGTGCCGTGGCTACGTCGGGTGTCGCCGCTGGCATGGCGTTCCGCCGCCGGACCGCAGGGTGTACCGATCAACCGTACGGCGGCTGCCGCGCGCATCGCCGTTCCACCGGACTGGCGACTGGAGATCGTCTGGCCGGGCGGGCGGAACACAGTGTCCCTCGCCGAACTGGCGGCCCTGCCACAACGCACGGCGGAACTGCCGATCGCCTGCGTCGAGGGTTGGAGCGCGTCGGCCCACTGGACCGGCGTGCCCGTCGTCCAGCTGCTCCGATGGGCCGGCGCACCGACCGGCCGACCGGTTCGGATCACCTCATTGGAAACCGACGGCCTGTACGCGGCCAGCACACTCCCCGCGGCCCATGCCCGCGACCCACTGACCCTGCTCGCCCTGCGAATCAATGGTGAGCAACTGTCTCCCGACCACGGATACCCCTGTCGACTCATCGCTCCGAGCCGGCCGGGCGTCCTGCAGACCAAGTGGGTGGCCCGGCTGGAGGTGTTGCGGTGAGGGTCGTCCGACTGTTCCTGTTCGTGCTCGGCGCGGCGGCCACGGCGTACGGCGGTTGGCTGCTCCTTCCTCAGCTCGGCACCACACTGCCGTGGCTGATCGGCGGCCCGGTGCTGCACGACGTCCTGGTGGCGCCGCTGGTCGGACTGGTCGGGCTGGTGCTGGGCCGACTGGTGACAAACCGGTTACGTCTGGCCTGGATCACAGCGGGTCTGCTGGCCAGCGCCACGCTGCTGCTGCTCGCGGTGCCCCTGCTGTGGCGACCGCCCTCGGCGCCTCCGAACCCGGGCCTACCGGACCGCAACTACCCGCTGGGGCTCGCTGTCGGGCTGGCCGTCGTCTGGGCCGCGATCGTGATCGTCCTGGTCGTCGCCACCACCGTCGACAGGCGCGTCACGGGCCGACGTAGCGACCGTCCCTGAGTCTGCCCCGCGCGTTCTCCACTCTTCGCCCCAGGAGGGCACACATGTCAGCAGGAGAAATCAGCACGACCGAGCACGCGCCGATCGGCGTGATCGGCGGATCAGGCTTCTACGAGTTTCTCGACGACGTCGCCGAGGTCAGCGTCGACACACCGTACGGACCGCCGAGCGACTCGCTGTCCATCGGTAATCTCGCCGGGCGGCCGGTGGCGTTCCTGCCCCGCCACGGACGCCGGCACACCCTCCCCCCACACCGCATCAACTACCGGGCCAACCTGTGGGCGCTGCGAGCACTCGGCGTCCGCCAGGTGCTCGCACCGGGCGCCGTGGGCGGCCTGCAACCGGATCTGGGTCCCGGGACCCTCGTCGTACCTGACCAACTGGTCGACCGGACCAGCGGCCGCGAGCAGACCTACTACGACGGGCAGCCAGGCACGGACGGGCAACTCCCCCAGGTCGTCCATGCGCCCTTCGCCGACCCCTACTGCCCGGTCGGACGGGCCGCGGTCCTCGACGCCGCCCGCTCCGCCGGTTGGCAGCCGGTCGACGGAGGAACCATGGTCGTCATCGGAGGGCCCCGGTTCTCCACCCGCGCCGAATCACAGTGGTACGGCCGGGAGGGCTGGTCGGTCGTCGGTATGACCGGTCACCCGGAAGCGGTGCTGGCACGCGAACTGGCGCTGTGTTACACCGCGCTGTCCCTGGTGACCGACCTCGACTCGGGCGTCGAGGTCGGTCACGGGGTCACCCAGCAGGAGGTGTTCACGGTCTTCGCGCGGAACATCGATCGTCTGCGCCTCCTGCTCGGCGACGCGGTGATGACGTTGCCGGAGGACCAGGGGGCCTGCCCGTGTGGACAGGCTCTGGCAGGTACGGAGCGGCGACCGTCGTAAGAGTTCCGAAAGGGTTCGCGAACAGTTCGACGGCCGCCGCGACCGTACGCTGCGGTGATGGGAAAACGGATCTTTCGGTCGCCGGTGGCCCGAGCCGGCCTCGCCTGCGCGGTCGTCGTGGTGATGCTGGCCCTCTACTGGTTCCAGCCGTGGAAGCTGTTCACCGACACCTACGTCGACGAGGCGGTTCCCCGCGTGGCGACGACCTCGGCCGCCCCGGTCCCGGCGTCCGCGAGCCCGGCCCCCGCGGGCCCGGCGGCCACCCCCGCGGCCTCGACGCCCACGCCCGCGGCGAACGAGATCCTGACCGTCGGCGAGTTCGTCACCCATGAGCACCGGACGACCGGCAGTGCCGAGATCCACCGGCTCGCCGATGGCCGCCACCAGCTCGTCATCCGGAACCTGAACACGTCGAACGGTCCGGACCTGCGGGTGTGGCTGACCGACCAACCGGTCATCCGAGGCACGGCCGGCTGGCGTGTGTTCGACGACGGCGAATGGGTCGAGCTGGCGAAGCTCAAGGGCAACAAGGGCAACCAGGTGTACGAGCTGCCGGCGTCGGTGGACCCGGACGACTTCCGGAGCGTCTCCATCTGGTGCAAGCGATTCGCGGTCTCCTTCGGCGCGGCCGACCTCACGAGCGCCTGACCGCGCCACTCGGGGCCGCAACCTGCCGGACATGGCATTGACATCTTTCACTGCGCGATCTAGCGTCGAGGCGAATCGATTCGACGCCGAGTTGGCTGCTCCGGCACCATCCGGCGAACGGTCGCGTGGTGTTCGGGCACACGATGCGGCCACCATCGATTCGACGTTCGACTGGTCCTGCGTGGGCGGCGAGACCAGTGGCGGGAACCTGTGTCGATGAGCCGGCCGGGCGCCGTGGGCACATCGCGTCTCCTCGGGCTCGTTCGCGACGAACTGGTTCGACGGGGATGACCTGCGGTGACGCGTCGTGACGGCGTACGGATCGCCGTGGACCTTTCAATCAGTTCGTGCCGAGTGGCGGGAGCCCCTTCATGACAAGACGTAGACCCATCCTTGGATTGCTGGCGACGGCCGCGGCCGTCGTCGTGACCGTGAGCGCTGCGGCACTGGCCGGTGGCCTGAGCACCACCGCGTCGGCCGCGAACATCGGAGCGGCCGCAGCGACCGCCGGGTGCGGCAAGGCGCCCACGTTGACCAGTGGCCAACGGTCCATCCAGAGCAGCGGCCAGAACCGTAGCTTCATCCTGAGAATTCCTGACAACTACGACAGGAACCACACCTACCGGTTGATCTTCGGATTCCACTGGAACGGCGGCACCGCCAACGACGTCGACGGCGGTGGGTCCGACGGAGCCGCCTGGTCCTACTACGGGCTGCGGCAGCAGGCGAACAACAGCACCATTTTCGTCGCCCCCCAGGGCAACGGCAACGGCTGGGCCAACCCCGGCGGCCAGGACGTCACATTCGTCGACGACATGATCAGGGTGATCGAGACCGACCTCTGTGTCGACACCACGCAGCGCTTCGCGCTCGGCTTCAGCTACGGCGGCGGCATGAGCTATTCGCTGGCCTGTTCCCGGCCAACTGTCTTCCGCGCCGTCGCGGTCTACTCAGGTGGGCAGCTCAGCGGGTGCAGCGGCGGCACCGAGCCGGTCGCGTACATGGGAATCCATGGCATCGGGGACGCGGTGCTCAACGTCTCCGCCGGACGGTCCCTGCGCGACAGGTTCGTCCGGAACAACGGCTGCACCGCACAGAGCCCGCCCGAGCCGAGGGCGGGCAGCCTGACCCACATCACCACCACCTACTCCGGCTGCCGGTCCGGCTATCCGGTGGTCTGGGCCGCCTTCGACGGCGGGCACACCCCCGGCCCGGTGGACGGCGGCGGCGACAGCGGAGCCAGGACCTGGACCAAGGGCGAGGTGTGGAAGTTCTTCACCCAGTTCGGTAGCGGCACCGAGCCCACGACCCCGCCGCCGACCACCCCGCCACCGAGCGGCACGTCGGCCCTGCGCAGCACGTCCTCCGGACGGTGCCTGGACGTCAACGGCGGCTCGCAGACCAACGGCGCGGCGGCGATCATCTGGGACTGCCACGGCCAGAGCAACCAGAGCTGGACCTCGACCGCCGCCCAGGAGCTACGCGTCTTCGGCGGCAAGTGCCTCGACGTCAACGGCGCCGGCACCGCGAACGGCAGCTCGGTGATCATCTGGGACTGCAACGGCCAGTCCAACCAGAAGTGGCGGCTCAACACCGACGGCTCGATCACCGGAGTTGGTTCGGGCCGGTGCCTGGACATGGTCGGCGGCGGCACGGCCAACGGCACGCGCATCCAGATCTGGGACTGCACCGGCGCGGCCAACCAACGGTGGAGCCGGAGCTGAGCCCGGCGAGGTTCCCGGCAGAGCAACAGCCGCTCCGGCTGACCATTCACGCACAAGGAGGCTCAACTGTGCCACTTCGTAAACTCTCCGCCCCCTGGCTGGGGGCAGCCATGGCGATCATGCTTCTGTTCGCCATCGGAACGTACGTCGTCACGACCGTCGCACCGGCTGCCGCGGCCACCACTGCCGGCTGCGGCAAGGCGCCCGGACTGAACAGCGGCACCCACACCATCCAGAGCAGCGGGAAGAACCGCAGCTTCATCCTTCGGCTGCCCGACAGCTACAACAACACCTATGCCCACCGGCTGGCCTTCGGGTTCCACTGGTTGGGCGGCACCGCCAGTCAGGTCGCGGGCGGCGGCAGCGACGGAGCCCCGTGGGCCTACTACGGCATGCTCTCGCAGTCGAACAACAGCACGATCTTCGTTGCCCCGCAGGGCCTCAACAACGGCTGGGGCAACTCCAACGGTGAGGACGTGACCTTCACCGACGACATGGTCCGCGTGATCTCGAACGCCCTCTGCGTCGACACCACGCAACTCTTCTCCGTCGGGTTCAGCTACGGCGGCGCGATGAGCTACTCGTTGGCGTGTTCCCGGCCGACGGTGTTCCGTGCGGTCGCGGCAATCGCGGCTCCGGGGGCCATCAGCGGATGCAGCGGCGGAACCCAGCCGGTGGCGTACCTGGGTATTCACGGTATCAACGACAACATCGGCAGCGGACGGTCGCTGCGCGACAGGTTCGTCCGGAACAACGGATGCGCCGCGCAGAGCCCGCCTGAGCCGAGGGCCGGCAGCCTGACCCACATCACCACCGCGTACTCCTGCCAGCCCGGATACCCGGTGCTCTGGGCCGCGTTCGACGGCGGCCACCAGCAAGGTCCGGTGGACGGGTGCGCCGGCTGTGAGAGCGGCGCGCGGAGCTGGGTCAAGCAGGAGGTGTGGCGGTTCTTCACCCAGTTCGGGTCGGACGTGCCCCCCACCACTCCCCCGCCGACGACCCCGCCCCCCGGCCAGCAGAACGTGCTGATCGCGGGGAGCCAGTCCGGCCGGTGCATCGACGTTCCCAACTCCAGCACCAGCAACGGCGCCCGGCCGCAACTGTGGGACTGTCACGGTGGCACCAACCAGCGCTGGACACACACCGCCAACCGCACCCTGACCGTCTACGGCAACAAGTGCCTGGACGCCAGCGGGGCGGGCAGCAGCAACGGCACCGCGGTCCTCATCTGGGACTGCAACGGCCAAGCCAACCAACAATGGAACCTGAACTCCAACGGCACCATCACCAGCGCCCAGTCGGGGCTGTGCCTCGATGCCGTCGCCTCCGGCACGGCCAATGGGACGCAGCTTCACCTCTGGGCCTGCCACGGCGGCGCCAACCAGCAGTGGGCCAGGCGCGCCTAGTAACGCCCGCCAGGTCGGAGACGCGCCGCTCGGGTCCTGTCCCGGGCGGCGCGTCGCCGTCAGGCAGTCGGAGCGGCGGAGACCGAGACGTGCGCGGTGACGATCCGCCAGCCGACAGGCAGGCGTACCCAGGTCTGGGTCTGCCGACCGGCGGCGGCGGTGCCGTCGTACCCGAATCGGGTTGTCACGACCGCCAGGTCCGGGCCGAACGCGGTGATGATCGGGTCGACCAGCCGGCGACCGGGCGGCAGCGGTGGCTGCGCGGCACGCCACTTGCGCTGCTCGTCCAGCCCGTACTGATGGTCGGCGAGACCGAACCGCACGGTCCGCTCGGAATCCCAGAAGTGCCCGCAGATCCGGTCGGCGTCGCCGTCGGCCAGCGCCCCCTCGTAGTCGGCGAAGGCCGTCGCCACCTCGGCGACCACGTCCGTCCGGTCGATCTCCATGCGGTACGTCCCTTCGATCCGTTCGGTCAGGAACTCACCGGCGCGGCCGGGAGCCGTGACACCCCCCGGCGAGGCTCTCCACCTGGTTCGACCTCCTCCGGGTCCGGTTCGCGGGGCGTGGGGCGGCCCAGTGCGAAGACCACACAGATCACCGCGACGAAGAGGTAGCCAAGTGCCACCTGACCGTTGGCGTTCCACTCGATCCGCTCGCCATGGATCAGCCCGATGAACGACAGCAGCGCGCCGGAGCCGGCGAAGATCGCGGCCCGACCGAACCGCTTGTCGATGATGAAGACCACCACCGCGCCGAGCACCAGGCCGGCGAGGATCGCGCCCTGACCCAGCACCAGCAGCCCGTCGTAGATCACGCCGGCGCCGTTGAGCGCATCGTCGCCGACCGCCGCGGCGGTGGTGCCGGCCGCCGCCAGGGTGTTGTCGATCTGCCCGGTGGCCCAGGCCGCGATGTTCGGGATCAGCGCGGCGACCACGGCCGCGGCGTGCGCCCTGGGGGTCGCCTGGAACGCCTGCGCCCCGATCAGCAATCCGATGTAGAGCAGGATCGGCACGATCGCCGCGGTCGGGAAGATCGCGCCGAGCAGTCCGAACATGCCGAGGAAACAGAGCAACGCGATCACCACACCGGTCGCCATCGAATAGCCACTGCGTCCACCGGCGGCCTTCCAACCCGGGTGCCCGACATAGACGGCCGGTGGGAACGGCGAGCCGAGCGCGGCCCCGATCACCGCGCCCGCGCCGTCGGCCAGCAGCACGCTGCGCAGGTTGTAGTTGTCCCCCGCGGTGGCCGCGCTCTCCACGTTCGTCATGCCTTCGGTGAAGTTGTACACGCCGAGCGGGATCGCGGTCGCCAGCAGGGGCGCCATGTCGGCCAGCCCGGTGAAGAGCAGGTCCAGCTTGAACGAGGGGACGGCGATGGCGATGTCCCGGGCCGCGGCCGTGACGTCCGGTACCGACATCGCCCCACCGGCCCAGCCGATCGCGGTGCCGAGCAGCAGCGCGGCGAGCCCGATCGGGAAGTTGAACGGCAGCTTCACGTCGGTCAGTAGGCCGATCAGCAGCAACGCGAAGACCGGCAGCGCGACCCAGGCCATCCGCCACATCTGCCCGGCCGGGTTCATCGAGATGAACGTGATGGAGATTCCGGCGAGGGTGCCGAGCAGCGCGGCCCGGGGCGCGTACCGCCGGATGTAGGGCCCGACGAACGCGCCGATCAACACGATCACGCCGATGATGAAGGCCCACGCCAGCCCGGCCTCCCAGGCCCGCACGGGATCCTGGGTGCGCAGGTAGATGGGGAGCATGATGACGAAGATGACGATGAACATGTGCGGCACGCTCGGCCCGTACGGCAGGGCCGTCACGTCGGTGCGGTTCTCCCGTCGGGCCAGCCGGCGCGCCAGGTAGGTGTAGTAGATGTTCCCGGCGACCAGGGCGATGCCGAGAGCCGGCAGGATGGTGCCGAACACCTCCCCCTCGGGAAGGTTCACCACGGCGAGGCAGAGCCCGGTCAGGGTGAGCACGTTGACCAGGACGTTGACGCCGAAACCGAAGAACGCGTTGGTGTCGCCGCGGACCCAGTACGGGAGCGGGGCGACTGTGGGTTTGGTCGAGGTCATGGCTGCTCCCGGTCAGGAGGAGGGCTGCAACTCGGGGTGGTGGGCAGCGCGGCGCGTACCTGCGCCGAGTCGGCGACCCAGCCGAAGATGCCGCCCTGGGCGGCGATCATGTCGAGTCCGACCCGGTGGAACTCGGGGAAGTAGGACCCGACGCAGTCGGCGAGCACGAGGCACTCGTACCCGCGATCGTTGGCCTCGCGCAGGGTGGTGTGCACGCAGACGTCGGTGGTGATGCCGGTGACCAGGAGGCTGCGGATGCCCCGCTCGGTGAGCAGGACGTCCAGGTTGGTGGCGTGGAAGGCGCCCTTGCCGGGCTTGTCGATGACCGGCTCGTCGGGCAGCGGCGTCAGCTCGTCGATGATGTCGTGGCCGTACTCGCCACGGACCAGGATGCGCCCCTTGGGGCCGGGGTCGCCGATCCGTTTGCTCGGCTCGCCTCGGCTGAGCTTGGCCGGCGGGCAGTCCGACAGGTCGGGCCGGTGCCCCTCGCGGGTGTGCAGGATGCTCAGGCCGACGGCGCGGGCGTCGGCCAACAGTGCCGCGAGCGGCGCGATGGTGGAGCGCAGCTGGCCGACGTCGTTGCCCAGGCTCTCACCGAACCCGCCGGGTTCCAGGAAGTCGCGCTGCATGTCGATGACGAGAAGCGCGGTGGTCGAGAGGTCGAAGGAGTAGGGGCCGGGCCGCGCGGCGGCGATGGTCAACATGGGCGCACCTCACCTGGCCGTGGCGGCGATGACGTCGTCGGAGGTGGTGACGCAGCCGAAGACGCCCCCCTGCATGGTGACCATGTGCAGTGCGGCGTCGTGGTTGGCCTTGTCGGTGGCGCCGGTGCAGTCGGAGAGGATCAGGCACTCGTACCCCCGGTCGTTCGCCTCGCGCATGGTGGTGTGCACGCAGACGTCGGTGGTGATGCCGGTGAGGATCAGGTGGGTGATGCCCCGGGTGCGGAGCACCAGGTCGAGGTTGGTGGCGTAGAAGGCGCCCTTGCCGGGCTTGTCGATGATCACCTCACCGGCCACCGGGGCCACCTCGGGCACGATCTCCCAGCCCGGTTCGCCCCTGACCAGGATCCGGCCGGCCGGGCCGGCCGCGCCGATCTCGGCGCCGATGCGCGCCGAACGCCACCGCTTGTTCGCCGGCAGGTCCGACAGCTGCGGGTCGTGTCCCTCCCGGGTGTGTACGACAAGCATCCCGAGCGATCGTGCGTGCTCCAGCAGCCGGGCAGTGGCCGGCAGGCCGGCCCGGGTGAGGCCGATGTCGTAACCCATCGCGTCGACGTAGCCGCCCGGCCCGCAGAAGTCGGTCTGCCAGTCGATGCAGAGCAGTGCGGTACGCGCGGTGTCCGCCGCGCCGTCGTAGGGCCATGGGTAGGGGTTGGCCGTTACCGGCCCGATGCTGCCCATCCTCTCGCCTCCTGTCGTGATCGCTGGTGCTGCCGTGTCAGCGTCGGGCCGCTGAACGGCGGTACGCCCGCCACCCGCCGCTGGCGCTGATGTCCTCGGCCGGCGGGCCCGCCGCATACGCTTCGCAGAGGAAACCGAGCACCTCGCGCCCGTCGTGCAGCTGAACCCAGCCGAGCGAGAGCGGGGCCGGCACGCCGGCCAGCAGCCCACCGAGCGCGGCGCTGGGCAGCCGCCACAGCTCCACCTCGATCGGGTGGCCCGCCGGCCCGTCCGGGCCGGTCCGGACCAGGCCCGGCAGTCCCTCGCCATCGGGGGTGTCCATCCGGTACAGCCGGTAGAGCGGCGCGGTGCGGGCGGCGCCGGCGAGGACCGCGCCGTGCCCGAGCAACTCGGCGTTGCGGGACTCACCGGTCAGGTGCCGGCCGACCACGGCGATCAGCAGTTCCGCCGAGCGCTGGGGCGGCGGTGAGTCGGCCTCGATCGCCCCGGTCGGCGCACCGCCCTCGGTGAGGGTGGCGGCCAGCCGGCCCAGGGTGGTGTCGCTGAACGCCGGGCCGACCAGGGTCAGGCTCGCCGGACGCCCAGAGCTGGTGAACCCGTTGGGTACGGTCACCGCGGCCAGGTCGAGCAGGTTCGCGAACTGGGTGTAGCGGCCGAGCATGGCGTTCCGCCCGATCGGGTCCTCGGCGATCTCGTCGAGAGTGAAGGTGGTGCCGACGGTGGGCACTACCAGCACGTCGATGTCCTGCCAGAGCTGGTCGACCTGCGCTCGTAGCTCGCGCAGGCGGTGCTGACCCCGGAAGGCGTCGGTCGCGTCGTAGCGCCGCCCGGTCTCCAGTACGGCCCGGGTCACCGCGAGGACCGACTCGGGGTGCGAGCCCAGGAAGTCACCCAGGGCGACGAGCCGCTCGGCCACCCACGGCCCCCGGTAGAGCAGGTCGCCCGCCTCGAAGAAGGCGCCGAGCGGCACCGACCGGGGGGACCCGACGAAGGTGCGCAACCGTTCCACGCCCGCAGCGAAGCGAGCCTCCTGTCCGGTGTCGCCGAAGAACTCCAGGTCTTCGGCCCGGGGCACCCCGAGGCGGAGCGTCCCCGGCGGGCGGGGCACGACCCTTTCGGCCGGGAACGGACGTCCCCAGGGGTCGGCCGGGGTGACGGCACGGGCGGCGTGCAGCACGTCGAGGGCGCCGGCCACGTCGGGGGCGAAGACCGACACGCAGTCCAGTGAGCGGCAGGCGGGCACCACGCCGGCCGTGCTGAGAAGACCACGGGTGGGCTTGAGGCCGACAATCCCGTTGAGCGCCGCCGGCACCCGGCCGGAACCCGCGGTGTCCGTACCCAGGGCGAAGCTGACCTGGCCCGCGGCCACCGCGACCGCCGAGCCCGAGCTGGACCCCCCGGAGATGAGGCCGCCGCCGAACACGCTCTGGCAGCTGCCGTACGGCGAGCGGGCACCGGTCAGGCCGGTGGCGAACTGGTCGAGGTTGGTCTTGCCGACCAGCAGCGCGCCGGCGTCGAGAAGCCGGCGCACCACCGGGGCGTCCTCGGCGGCCTCGTACCCGAAGTCGGGGCAGCCCGCCGTGGTGACCATGCCGGCCACGTCGATGTTGTCCTTGACCGCGAACGGGATCCCGTACAGCGGCAGTGCGGGATCACCGTGGCGGGTCAGCGATTCGGCGCGCTCACGCAGACGGTCGGCGGGGACGGTGCTGATCCAGACTGCCCCGTCGTCGCGCCCGGCGAGCCCGTCCAGGATGAGTTCGGCTTGGTCCGTCGGGGTCAGGCCGCCCTCGCGGTACGCCGACCGAAGCTCCGAAATGGACCCTACTCGCTCTGGCATACAGTCGATTGTCGACTGTTCTGTTACGGGAAACCGCGCGGCACGTAACGACGACATGACGGCGCGTGGCCCCGGCCCGCTCGCCCACGGCTGACCTGCGCTAGCCGAGGTACGAGCGCGCGCCGTGCCCGGAGAGCACGGTCAGCACCTCCTCCGGGTCTCCCCCGGCGACCGCCTCGAACAACCGCTCGTGCCGGTGGACCCCGTCCAGCGGCTGCGCCAGCTCCGCCTCCCGGCGCAGGTTGATCGCCATGTAGAGCTGAAGCTTCACCAGAATCGAGCCGTACACGGCGGAGAGCTGCCGGTTACCGGCGAGCGCCACCAGCGCGACGTGGAACTCCCGGTGTGACTCGGCGACCGCCATCCGGTCACCGACCCGGGTCGCCTCCCGTAACTGGTCCAGTGTCGCTCGCAACCCGGCGAGGTCGCTCTCCCGACCGACCGGGATCCCCGCCCGCACCGAGAAGCGTTCCAACACGTCACGCAGCTCGTACAGCTCCCGCACGTCGCGGTCCGACAGGGTGGCTACCCGGACCCCACGCCGGGGCACGTGCTCGACCAGCCCCTGCTGGGCCAGCAACCGCAGCGCCTCCCGCAACGGGGCCCGGCTGATCCCCAGCCGCCGGGTCAACTGCTCCTCCACCAGGCGCTCGCCCGGGTCGCTCTTGCCGCTGAGGATCTCCCGGGTCAGCCGAGAGACGGCGAGGTCCACCAGGCTGACGCTCTCCAGCTCACCATCCACCGTCGATGCGGCCACGTCGTCCACGCCGTGAGTCTGCCATCTGCCCCCGAACCACCGGGGTGCGCGCGTGCGACACCGGCCAAACGTCTCCACGCGTGTTTCGAGCCGCCGGCGGAGGGCATCCCCCACTGGGACCTGCCTCGCACCCCTCCCCGAGGAGCAGCACGTGAGTGATGACCAGCAGTCGGAGCCGCAGCAGCGCCCACCCGGCACCTTGGGCGCCATGCGCCACAAACCGGATCACGGCGAGGAGTCGTACCGGGGCTCGGGGCGCCTGGCCGGCAAGACGGCCATCATCACCGGCGGTGACAGCGGCATCGGCCGAGCGGTGGCCATCGCGTTCGCCCGCGAGGGCGCCGATGTGCTCATCTCCTACCTGAGCGAGCACGAGGACGCCCAGCAGACCGCGAAGCTCGTCCAGGAGGCAGGTCGCCGGGCGGTCCTCGTCGGGGGCGACCTCCGCGACGTCTCGCAGTGTCAGGCCGTGGTGGATCGAGCCGTCGCGGACCTTGGCGGCATCGACATCCTCGTCAACAACGCCGCCTACCAGATGACCCACGAGACCATTGAGGAGGTCACCGACGAGGAGTGGCAGCACACCTTCGATGTCAACATCACGGCAATGTTCCGGCTCGTCCGCGCCGCCCTCCCCCACCTCGGTGAGGGGGCGTCGATCATCAACACCGCCTCCATCAACTCCGACCAGCCACGCCCGACCCTCCTGCCCTACGCGACCACCAAGGGCGCGATCGCGAACTTCACGGCAGGGCTGGCGCAGATGCTCGGCGAACGCGGGATCAGGGTCAACAGCGTCGCCCCGGGGCCGATCTGGACGCCGCTGATCCCATCCACCATGCCACCGGAGCAGGTCGAGCAGTTCGGCAAGAACACCCCGCTGGGACGCCCTGGCCAGCCGAAAGAGGTCGCCCCCGCATACGTACTCCTCGCCTCCGACGAGGCCAGCTACATCTCCGGGGCGATCATTCCGGTCACCGGAGGCAAGCCAATCCTCTGACCTCGCCCGGTTGGTGCTGTCTGTCCGGTTCGGCCCGTTTGCCTGGGGGTAGGGCCCCATGCAGGAAGGGCGGTCGAGGCGCGGAGGCGGCCGAACCGTCTACCAGTTCCACACCCGCACCAAGACCGGCCGCGCCCCGCAACTCAACCAGGCGGCACCGGACGTGTGGGTGGAGCTCAACCCCGCCGACGCGGCCCGGTTCGGCATCGTCGAGGGCGACCTGGTCGGCGTCTCCTCAGCCCGCGGCGCCATCCAGGCCCGCGCCCGGCTCTGCGGCATCCGCCCCGGCGTGGTCTTCCTGCCCTTCCACTACGGCTACTTCGACCAAGACCCGGCCGACCGCACGCCGCGGGCGGCTAACGAACTGACCATCACCGCCTGGGACCCGGTGTCCAAACAGCCCCTCTTCAAAGTCGCCGCCGTCGCCGTGACGAAACTCGCCGACGCGCGGGGCGTACCCTCGCCGGCACCGACAGTCGGCGGCAGCGCACCACCAGCGGACGCTGACGTGCCGCCCACAGTTGGTGGGCCGGCAGCCGAGGCCACCAGCGGGAAGGAGTGAGCCGTGCACCTCGCCCACCACCTCGGTCTCCTGCACCGCGGGCAGGTCAACCTGGCCGACGCGTTCCGACAGGTCTCCGACGCGCATGCCGAGGAACCCGACATCGAGCACCCCTGCCAGCAGCAGGCGAAGCGCTGCGACGCACACGCCGAACAGCTGCACCCGTTCGTGGTCCGCTACTCCGAGGACGCCCCCGCCGAACCCGACCGGTTGCACTCGGAACTGTTCACCGGCACCCGCACCGGCGGCATCGGTCTCCTGCGTGACCTCCAGGACCTGTACCTGATGGCCGCCGAGTGCGACATCACCTGGACCGTCGTCGGCCAGGCCGCCTACGGTGTCCGCGACGAGGAGCCGCTCTCGGTCGTGCGACGCTGCGAAGGCGAAACGGCGATCCAGCTCAAGTGGCTGCGTACCCGGATGAAGGCCGCTGCACCCCAGGCGCTCGTCGTCGCCGACTGACAGCCCGGGTATTCTGGCGGTCCTGTAGTCCACATCCGCGTACCGGATGTGGCGAATCGGCGTCGAGCAACCGGCGTTGGTCCCGGCTCCGCCCCGTGGGGGGTCCGTGCAGCGGTCCGCGACACGCGGGCTGCCAATCGCACGCCCGCCATCCCGATCTCTGGTTCTTCGACGGGCGCGCCGGCCGTGAGGACCCTGTGCCATGACCCACTCGCCGACGGACCCCGCCGACGCCTTCGCCGAACTCGGCCGGATCAAGCTCGGTGAGACCAGTCTCGACGACGTTCTGCAGCGCGTCGCGGAACTGGCCAAACGGGTGCTACCGGTGCCGGTCGAGGTGTCGGTCACGCTGGTTCGCGGCGGGATCGGGCACACCGCGGCGTTCACCGACGAGTTGGCCCTCGACATGGACGAGCGGCAGTACGCCCAAGGAAGCGGCCCGTGTCTGGCCGCCGCCACCGCCGGCGACATCCTTTCCGTGCCCGACCTCACCGCCGAAGATCGCTGGCCCGACTGGGCCGAACGCGGCCGCAAGTCGGGAGTTGGCAGCTCCTTGTCGGTCGGCATGCCGATCCAGGAGGCGGTCGTCGGCGCGCTCAACGTCTATGCCCGCACCCCGCACGCCTTCGACGACGACACAGTCGCCGTGCTGGAGACCTTCGCCGCGTACGCCGCCGTCGCCCTGGCCAACGCCCAGCTCTACGAGAGCACCGCGAACCTCGCCCGGCAGATGCAGGATGCCATGGCCAGCCGTGCGGTCATCGAACAGGCGAAGGGCATCATCATGGCCGAGCGCCGGTGCACCGCCACCGAAGCGTTCAACATCCTGGCGAAGGTGTCGCAGGACTCCAATCGCAAGCTCCGCGACGTGGCTCAGGCCCTGGTCGACCGGGCCGCCGGAAAAGCTCAGCGCTGACCAGGGTCGGGGGGCCGCGTCTGCCCGCTGGGCTGCGTCCGGCGTCGGCCAGTCCGATCGGTACGTACCTGGGATCGGTCATCTCGTCCTCCTTGGGGGTTCCTGCTCGCTCCCTACCGCTACCCCGAGGTGGTTTCCACACACACCCCGGGCCGCTACTCCTCTGGGACGCGCGGGCCAACCTCGCCCTGCCTCAGGTGTTCCGCGTTGCGGTCGGCCTCGCTGTCGGCGTTCGCAGCCCCGGAGCCTGGATCAGTCGTACGGCGCCCCTCGGCGTCCTGATACACCGCGCCGGTCTCGAGGGCTCTCTCCTGCTGGCTCTGCTCGGGCGTAGTCATGAATTTCACCTACCCTCCGGCTCCACCGGCAAACGGGTCCGCCGGTGCTGCTCGATCGGTACCCGCTCGACGGGGACGCCATCGGTAAACGGTGCCCACCCAGGGCCGCGACAACGTCAGCGACGCGCAGCTCCGGTCGGCTCGCCGACCGGAGCTGCCCACTGTCAGGTCAACGGATGCCTACCGTCTGGTGATCGGGTTCGATGATGGCGACGACGCGTTCGTTATCGCGCGGGTAGGTGGCGTCGGTGTACTTGGCGACGATGCGATCGATGATCGACCAGCCGGCGTCGCCGTCGATCCAGTTGGCCACGCGGCCGCGTACCGCGATGGGGGTGAACGGGTCGTCGGCCGGGGCGATGGACAGCGCCAGACGCGGGTCTCGGCGCAGGTTGCGGGCTTTACGGCTGTCGGGCCCGGTGAAGAGGACGATGTGTTCGTCACGGGTGCCGACGTAGACGGGGGTGACGTGTGGTGAGCCGTCCGGTAGGACGGTGGCGAGGTGGGCGATCGGTGCTTCGTCGAGCACGCGGCGGATGTCGGGATGCAACACTGTCGTTCTCCCGGGTGTGGTGGTCAGCGGTCGTGGTGGGTGCGCCAGGCGACGTAGTCGGTGACGGCGGCGGTGAGGTCGAAGGCCGGCGTGAAGCCGGTGGCGGTGGTGAGCCGGGAGATGTCGAGGTAGGGATCGGGCCCCGGTCCGTTTCGGCGTCCGTCGAGCAGGTCGAGCCGCGCGTGCGGAATGGCGGCGTGGACGGCGTTCACCAGTTGCCGGTTGGTGAAGGGCTGTCCGCTTGAGATGTTGTAGGCGTCGTGGCTGAGGGTCTCGGCGGTGATGAGCAGGGCGACGGCGCGTCCGGCGTCCGGGGCGTAGCAGAAGTCGCCGCCATCGTCGGCGTGCACAGGCGCGGGGTGTTCCCCGCGCAGCACCGTGCTGATGTAGGGCGGGACCGGGTTGAAGGGTGTCGCCGGGTCCATGAGCGGTCCCCAGGTGCTGCCGATGCGAAGCACGACCGCTTGGATCCCGGAGTCTTGCAGTGCGTTCGTGGTGAGTGGTTCGACCGCCTTCTTGAACGCGATGATCGGATGCGGCGCCGGCGCCGTGGGCAGCGCCAGGTCCTCCTGCCAGGGGATTTCGCTACAGCCCAGGTAGGAGCCGAGGCTGCCGGCGACGGCGAAGCGGCGCACGCGCCAGGCGCGGGCGGCGTCGAGCATGGTGAGCAGCCCGGCGGTGTCGGCCCGGAAGTACGCCACTCGGTCCTCGCCGGGAATGCTGCCGGCCAGGTGGACGATGTCGGTGATCTGGTACCGGTCGCCGAGTGCGGACACCGCGGCGGGGTCGGTGACGTCGAGTCGTTCGACGATGACGTCGTCGGGCAGGAACGCCGGGCGCACGGTTCGCCGGTGGGCGGTGGCGACGACGGCGTGGCCGAGGTCCGTCAGGGCGCGGGCGGTGTGGGCGCCGATCATGCCGAGGCCGCCGGTCACGAGGATCACCGGACCACCTCGTAGTGCAGGTGGGTCACGGCCGGTGCGACGACGGCCTCGAGCAGGCGAAGTTCGACGGGCGCGGGCAGGGTCTGGAAGTACGGCCGGCCGGCGCCCAGCAGCACCGGCCGCTGGTGCAGGATCAGTTCGTCGACCAGACCCGCAGCCAGCGCGGCGGTGGTTACCCCGCCGCCCATGAGTGCCACGTCCTTGTCGCCGGCCAGGCGGCGGGCAACGTCGACGGCCTCGTCTATGCCGCTGGTCACCAGGGTCTGGCGGGGATGCTCGGCGGGCAGCGGTCGGTGGCTGAGCACGACGAGCGGCGCGTCGGGGTGCGGGGTACCGCCGCTGCCCCAGCCGGAGTCGTCGTACGTGTTGCGCCCGGCGAGGCTGGTTCCCACCCGTGCCGCGGCCGTGTCGAAGACGCGGGCGCTGGGGGCGCTGAGCCGGAACCCGTCGAACACCGCGCTCGGGGTGTCGCCGTCGAAGTACCAGTCGAACAGCATGCCACCGTCGCCGAGGCCGCGTTGAGGGCCCGGGTCTCGGCCGGTGATGTAGCCGTCGACCGAGACCGACAGCGCTGCAAGGACTTTGCTCATGGGTTGCCTTCCGTTCGTTTGCGGGACGTGTCAGAGGGCTTGCGGGAAGTTGGGGTAGACGCGGTGCGACGAACGCGGTTTCCGTCGGAGCGACCGGTTGTACGTTCAGCAGCGCGATCAGCTCGGTGACGGCACCGGCCGGGGTTGGCCGGGCGAGGTACTCCGACCGCAGGCGGCCGTCACCGACGTCCTTGCGTGGGTCGACCAACGCCCGCTTGGCGACGGTGAAGGGCCACGGGGTCGGCCACGACCACCCGGGCGACGCGCCGTGTCGTAACCGGCGTGGTCGCGGGTGAGCACTTACCGTCGAAGTCCCTACGCAGGCGCAGCAGATACCGGTCGATCACGGGGGGACGCTACCGAGCGACGCGCTCGCCGGTCTTGAACAAATCGCGCACCGTCACAGGGATGCCGGCGAGCGACGGGCCGCGAGGAACGGCGCGTACGACGCGGTGTGGTCGTGACCGCACGAGCACCTGTCGACCTCTCCGCCGAGCAGCCCACTCGGCGTCAACCCGGTGAGACGGCGCACCTCCCGACTCAGGTGGGCCTGATCTGCGTAACCGACATCGACCGCGAGCCCCGCCATGCCGTCTGCCCCGCGCCGTCCGGTCGCGATCGCGCCCGCCTGCGCCAACGCGAGGAAACCCTGGAACCGGAGCGTCCGTTGCAACGACTTCGGCCCCGTGCCCACCGCACACAGGCATCGACGCCGGAACTGACTGACCGACAGTCCCAGATGGTCGGCGACGCTGCCGACGTCACGCGGCGCCCCCGCCCAGGGCATCAACAACCGCACCGCCTCGCGGACCAGCGGGTCCGACGCGGCTGCCCGCGCGCGGTGCAGCAGGAAGTTCTGCAGACTGAGCAGCGCCGCCTGCGGCGTCGCCGCGGCAGTGATCACCTCGCCGAGGCGGTCCACCCACCGGTGGCCGAGTTCGTCGAGCGAGACACCCCGGTCGAGCAGGTCCGCAACGCCACCGGGGATCAGAGCTGGCACCCCGGGGTGGAACCGGACACCCAGCAGGGTCGTCCCCGCGGGGATCACCTCGACCCGCGGTCTGGTCAACGGGCCGAGCAGCCGCGGCTGTCCACCGAGTGGCCAGTGCAGCTCAGCGCCACCGGCCGGTAGGTGTCGCTGCACGTAGGGCACCGCCCCTGTCGTTTGCACCCACACTGTCCGAAGGTGGTTGACCAGCCCAGGTACCGGGGGAAGCTCAACGTAGTACGGGGCCCCGATCATGGCATCAAGCGACGCAGAACTCGTTGCCCTCGGGGTCAAGCATGACGACGTGCCCGAGGACGTCCCCGTACCACTCCTCGCGGATCACCGTCGCACCGGCCGCAACCAGGTCGGGCACTTTCTGCCGGATCAGCAGGGCGCGCTCGGCCATGTCCCGAGAGCCCGGACCTGCCACTCGAATGTCGATGTGCATACGGTTCTTGGCTGACTTGCCCTCGGGGACCTTGAGGAAGGCAATGGCAGGGCCCCGGCCGTCCGGGTCGACGATGGACGCGTTGTCGGGCTCGTCAAAGCCGGCTTCCTTGACGTAGCCAAGGGCCAACGCCCAGAAAGCGGCGATCCGCTGGGGATCGGCGGCATCGCATCCCAGGGTCCAAACAGTGGCCACCGCGCCACCGTACGCGAGCTATGACGACCTGTCACCGACCTGGGCTCAGTGGCCACGGAACGCCTCCTCCAACCACCATGAGCCTCGCTCCGCGCAGACCTTGGCGTCGATCACCAGCGGCCGGGTGCGGGGGCCGGCGAGCCAGCGGCGTACCGGTCCGAGATCGTCGACGGTCCGGACGGTCAGCCCGTCGCAGCCGTAACCGCTGGCGATCGCGGCCAGGTCGGTCTCGGGAAAGGTGACAGTCTCCAACGGGTGTCCGTCCGGGCCGAAGTGGTGCACCTCGGCGCCGTACGCCGCGTCGTCGTAGATCACCACGAGCAGGGGTAGCGCCAGCCGGACGGCGGTGACCAGTTCGGTCGCGGACATGACGAAGCCACCGTCGCCGACCGCGGCGACGGTGAGCCGGTCCGGCCGGGCGACCGCCGCGCCGAGCGCACTGGCCAGACCGAGCCCGATCGACTGGAACGCCTGGGTGAAACAGAATCCGGCCACGTCCGGCACGTCGAGCCACATCGACGGGTAGCCCATGAAGTTGCCCGAGTCGACCACCATCGTCCGGTCGGGCGGCAGCAGGTCGTCCAGGGCCGCCGAGAGCGTCCTCGGGTCGATCGTCGCCAGTGCGCCGGGCCGCGCCGGGGCGCCCTCGTCCCGGTACGGGACCGTCCGCCACCGGCCGTGCTCGCGAATCCGTTGTGCCAGCTCCGGCGTACGCCAGCCGCCGGTTACGGCGCCCACGGGCCCCGGGGGGTCGACGCCCAGTCGACCGAGCACCGCCTCGGCGACGGCCGTCACCTCGCCGGCCACCGTCAGGTCAACCGGCCGGTTCACCCCGAACGCGGCCGGGTCGTGGTCCACCTGGACGACGACCGCGGAGGGTGGGATCAGTTCGCCGTGCCGGGTGGTCCACATGTTCAGCGTGCTGCCCCAGGCGACGACCAGGTCCGCCGCGCCGATCAGCTCGGCGGCGAGCGGGGTGGCGAAGCCGCCGGCCACGTCGATGTTCCACGGGTTTCCGGCGAACAGTCCCTTCGCCGCTGCCGACACCGCGAGCAGCGCGCCGCACGCGTCGGCGAGCCGGATCAGCGGTTCCCGGGCCGCGCGGGCGCCCCGACCCGCGATGAAGACCGGTCGACGTGCGGCCTGGAGCGCGGCCAGCAACGGCTCGACCGCAGGGGCGGCGCCCGGGGTCGGCGCGACCGCGGGGACCGGGCCGGACCACGGTTCGGTCACGCTGCGCTGCACCTCCAACGGGAGGCCCAGCACCACCGTCGCGCCCCGGGCGGCGGCCCGGTACGCCGCGCCCGCGTCGTCGGCCGCGTGCGTCGCGCGTACCCGATGGAAGTCGGCCCCGACCGCGGCGGCGAGGGCCGGCAGGTCGATGAAGAAGTTCGACAGCGGCGCGGTCGCCTCCGGGGCCAGGACCACCATCGGGGTACGGCTCTTCGCGGCCTCGGTGAGGCCGGTCAGCGCGTTGGTGACGCCCGGACCCTGGTGCACCGAGAGTAGGCCCACCGTTCCGGAGGTACGGGCGTACCCGTCGGCCATGCTCGCCGCGCCGCCCTCGTGGGCCGCCGCCACGAACCGGGCGCCGGCCGCCACGAGCGCGTTCGTGACATGGAAGTTGCCACTGCCGACCACCCCGAAGACGTGCCGTGCGCCGTGTCCGTACAGAACCCGCCCGACCACCTCGGCTACCCGCATCGGTGGCCCGGTCCTATCGTTCGACAAGCGCGAGGACCCGGCACGGGCTGCCGGACCCGGAGACGATCGGCAGTGGTCCGGCGATCACCACCGCGCCGGTCGCCGGCAACTGCGCCAGGTTACGGAGCTGGGTCAGCCCGTACTTGTCCTGGCCGAGCAGGAACGAGTGGCACGGGAACGGCGGGTCGAACGAATGCGCGGCGCCCGCGTCGGTCCCGACCGTCTCCACCCCGACGCCCTGGATCGGCGACTCCTCAGCCAGCCAGCGGGCGCACTCGACGGAAATGCCCGGGGTACGGCCGGCGTTGGCGTACCGCTCCGGGTCGTCGCCGTACGCGTCCCAGCCGGTGCGGTAGAGCAGCCAGCCACCGGTGGGCAGGGCTCCGTGTTCGGCCTCCCACGCCTTGACGTGCTCGACCTCGAGCAGGAAGTCCGGGTCGTCGGCCGCGTCGGCGGAGTGGTCGATCACCACCGCGGGGGCGATCAACTGGCTCACCGGGACCTGCGACACGTCGGCGCCCTGTTGTCCGGAGACCCAGTGCACCGGGGCGTCGAAGTGGGTGCCGGTGTGCTCACCGGTGGAGAAGTTGTTCCAGTACCAGGCCGGACCGCGGTCGTCGTACCGGCTGATCTCGCTGAGCCGGAACGGCCAGGTCTGGCCGAACTGCTCGGGCAGACCCAGGATCGGGGTCTGGTCCGAGAGCGGAGCGGTGAGGTCGACAACCTGGATTCGGCCGCTGGAAAGAGCGGCGACAAACTCCTGCAGCACCGTCATGCGGCGACGGTACACGCCGTCGGCGGGTCAGCCGCTCCGCCGATTACCGTACTGACGCGGGCTCTGGACCGAGCCCCGACCGCCGAGGTGCTGACCCTTTCCGTGCGGCTGGGGCGAGGCGACCTTGCCCTTCGCGCGCCGGGCAGCCCGGTTGGCGGGGACGGAAGGTTCGTCGGTCTCGGCCGTGGTCGGGGTGTCGGCATCCTCCGCGTCGGCGGCTTGGACGGGCTCAGGCTCCGGCATCGGTTTCTCCCTGGATTCGTGGGGTGCCCTATGAACCATCGGCAGCCGATGGACGGGGCCTACTCGACACCGGTGTGGGCCCTCAGACGGTATCGCAAGGCCGAGATCCGGCGACAATCCACCAGCCCCGAAACGCGAGCACGGGTCTTCGTCGACTCTCGACCCATTGTCGGACGTCCTCGGTCGCCGGCGGCGGACATGGCACGATGGCCGTGTCCTGCGCCGCCGGTGGCCGGGCACGACACTGATGGAGTCGGGATGTCAGAACTGGCCGGCACGCCGGTGCCAGGGTTGGCGAAGCTCTGGACGCACGATCCGGTCACCGCCGGCCCGTATCGGCTGGTCGGCCGGCTGGGCGCGGGTGGGCAGGGGGTCGTCTTTCTCGGTGAGGACGGCGCCGGTGACCGGGTCGCGGTCAAGATGGTCAACGTCGATCTGAGTGATCCACGGGCGCGCTCGCAGTTCGTCAAGGAGATCGCCGCCGCCCGCCGGGTGGCTCCGTTCTGCACCGCGCAGGTGCTCTTCGCCGAGGTGGACGGCGAGCGGCCCTACGTGGTCAGTGAGTTCATCGAGGGCCTGACCCTGCACCGACACGTCCGCGAGCGCGGCCCGCTGACCGGTAATGCCCTGCACCGGCTCGCGGTCGGCACCGTCACCGCGCTCGCCGCGATCCACAGCGCCGGCGTGGTGCACTGCGATCTGAAACCGGACAACGTGGTGCTGGGCGAGGACGGTCCCCGGGTGATCGACTTCGGCATCGCGCGCGCGTTGGGCGTCACCGAGACGGCGTCCAGCCGGGTCATGGGGACCACCGCGTACATGGCCCCCGAGCGGTTCCGCAACGACCCGATCGGTCCGCCCTGCGACGTGTTCGCCTGGGCGGCCACTATCGCCTTCGCCGCCGGTGGTCGGCCGCCCTTCGGCAATGATTCGCTCTTCGCCGTGATGCACCGGGTGCTGCACGACCAGCCCGACCTGCCGGCGTTGCCTCCCGTCCTCGACGAGCTGATCCGGGAGTGCCTGGCCAAGGATCCTGCGGACCGGCCGGCTGCCGAGCGCGTGCTGGTGCGGCTGCTCCGGCAGGACGGCAGGGTCACCGAGCCGCTACGTCGGGAGAACCTGCTCGAGGCCGGCAACGAGACCGCGGGAGCGCCGACGCCGAACCACCCGCTCCCCCAGGTGACGCCGACGGCACCGCAGCCGGGCCCGACGCAGTCGCGGATCCCGACCCAGCCGACGGTGCCGACCCAGTCCCGGCCAACCCCGCCAGCACACCTGCCGGTGACGACCCAGCCGGCACACCTGCCGGTGACGGAGCCCGAGGCTGGTGCTGGCGGCGACGGCGCGATGCGGCGGCTGCGTCGTGAGGCCGCAGACGCCTGGGGCATCTCGACCGCGCTCTTCCTCGGGTCGGTTGGCGCCGCCGCCGGCTACGTCGCGTCGAGCGCGGTCGGCCCGGCCGCCGCGGTCGGGGCGGTCGCCTTCGTCGTGGTCTACCTGGTACGGCTGCTGGTCGCGACGGCGATCGGGGGACGGTCCGACCGCGGGTGACAGACGCACCGGGGTCGGGGTCGCCGGCTGGCGCCGCATCGATAGGTTGACTGCCACCAGCCGCCCGCCGAGGAGGACGTCCCGATGGCCCCAACCGCTACGCGTACGGGGCAGTGGTTACCGTACACCGCCGCCGTCATCGCCGGCCTGGTGGTCATCGCCGGGGCGTTCGTGTTCGTCCGGCAGCGTGAAGCCGGCTGCGCCACCACCCTCCAGGTCAACTCCTCCACCGAGAAGGCGGCGCTGCTGGTCGACCTGGCCGAGCGCTACAACCGCAGCGACCGGTCGATCGCCGGCGGCGGCTGCGCCCAGGTGCACGTCAGCGCGTTGAACTCGGGCAAGGCCACCGAGGCGCTGGCTACCGACTGGACCCACACCGGCCTGCCGCAACCACAGGTCTGGCTACCGACGTCGAGCCTGTGGACCGGCCAGCTCCGGCTGCTCGACGAAGCCGCCGGCCGGGAGTTGCAGACTCCGGACCACTACCCGTCGATCGCCAACAGCCCGCTGGTGATCGCGATGCCGCAGCCCAAGGCCGAGCTGGTCCGCAAACGCGGGGAGCTGGGCTGGGGCGAGATCCTGGGCCTCTCCGGGCGGGACGGATGGACGGACTTCGGCAAGCCGGAGTGGGGCCGCTTCACCTTCGGCAAGGACAACCCGAACCTGTCCACCTCGGGGCTGGCGGCGACCATCGCCACCTACTACGCGGCGGTGCAACGGGCCAGCGACCTGACCCGGTCCGACCTGGCCGAACCCGCGGTCACCCAGTTCGTCCGTCGGATCGAGGCCAACGTGTCGCACTACAGCGACGACTCGGTGGACCTGCTGCGCAGCCTCGCCGAGGCGGACCTGGCCGGCGGCGCGGCCAGCACGGACGACATGAGTGCCATCGTCCTGCAGGAGGAGCTGGTGGACCTCTACAACACTGGTGCGTTGAGCCCTCGGCAGGACGGGCAGGAGCGGGGCCGCCGACCGAACGTCCCGCTGGTCGCCGTCCATCCCAAGGAGGGCACGTTCAACCTGGACCATCCGTTCGTGGTGCTGCCCACCGCCGACAAGCGGCAGCGCGCGGCGGCGACCGACTTCCAGAAATTCCTGACCGAGGGCGCCCAGCAGGAGAGCTTCGCCCGCCTCGGCTTCCGGGACCACGAGCGTCGGGCCTCGGCGGAGCTGCTTGCCAGCGTCGGCGCCGAGCCCAGCGGCGGGCTCAGCTACTTCGAGCCGCCTGCCCCGGAGGTGGTCGGCGCGATGCTTGACGGTTGGCGCACGCTCCGCAAGAAGGCCAACATCCTGATCACCCTGGACACCTCGGGGTCGATGCAGGCGAAGGTCGGCACCCGTACCCGATTCCAGGTCGCCGCGACGGCGGCGGGCAAGGGCCTCGCGTTGCTCAACGCCGAAGACCGGGTGGGTCTCTGGTCGTTCTCCTCGGAGACCAAGCAGCATCCGAAGAGCCCCTACCGGGAGGAGGTCCCGCTCGGCGGGTTCGACCAGACACGGATCAACAACAAGATCGCCGGCCTGCAGGTCGTTGGCGACACCGCGCTCTACGCGACGGTCCGGGCCGCACACCGAGAACTGCTCGACCGGTACGACCCGCAGCGGATCAACGCGATCGTCGTGCTGACCGACGGCAAGAACGAGTACAGCAAGGACAATGACCTCGCCCGGCTGCTCGCCGAGGTCGCCCTGGACCCGCGGCGTCCGGTGAAGGTGTTCTGCATCGCCTTCGACCGGGACTCGGACTTCGCCACCCTGGACCGGATCGCCAAGGCGTCGTCGGGCAAGGCCTTCGACGCCACCGATCCCGCCAAGATCGACGAGGCGTTCGTGAAGCTGGTCAGCAGCTTCTGACGCTCTCCCCTGGCCGGCACCGCGCCGGAGCGGCGATGGCCGGTCGAGCCGACGAGAGGCGACCATGACGCGGACGTTCCTGCAGTCGGATGAGTTGCACGACCTGGTGGCGGAGCAGTTCGGCTCCCACAGCCGACTCACCTACCTGCACCGGCTGACCGGCGGCAGCAAGAAGGGCGTCTACCGGCTTGGGCTCGACGGTCAGAAACCCGTGATTCTGTATGTGTGGGCGGCAGGCGAGAATTACTGGCCGCCGTCGCCGGCGGTCCCGGACGACCCGTTCACCGACGCGTCGGGCGCGGAACTGTTCGCGGCCAACCACGCGGCGCTCACCGCCGCCGGTGTACCGGGCGCTCGGCCACCTTGACGCAGCAGCGGCCCGCGCCCCGCGCCTGGCTGATGCGCATCACCGGATCGCCGCCCGCCTGCATCATCTCCGTGACCGGGTGGCGCCACGCCAGGAGTACGCACTGGTGCACGGTGAGCTTGGACCGGATCACGTGCTCGTCGCGCCGTCCGGCGAGCCGATAATGATCGACATCGAGGGTTTGACGTACTTCGACGTGGAATGGGAGCACGCCTGGTTGCAGATGCGCTTCGGCGAGGCGTATCCGGCGCTGCGTCCGGTCGATCTGGACCCGGACCGGTTGGAGCTCTACCGGTACGCGCAGGTGCTGTCGCTGATCGAGGGTCCGCTGCGCATCGCGGAGACCGACTTCCCGAATCGGCGATGGATGCTCGACCTGGCCGAGTGGAACATCACCAAGGCACTCGCCGCAATCTGATGCCTGCCGCGGCCCGTTGTCCTGCCGGTGGGGGCAGGCGCTCCGCCTGCCCCCACCGGCTGTGCCGTCACACCAGTCGGCGGCGAACCCACCAGAGGGAGAGCAGGGACAGCACGACGGCCACCGCGAACAGCACGCCGAACTCCCGCCACTGCAGGCCCCAGAACTTCGAGCCGGACACGTAGGTCACCTTCAGGCTGAGGTTCTGCTGCCCCAGCCATCTCTGGCACGTCTCGCGCCCACCGGACGCCCGCGGACCGCACTGGGTCACATCGGCCGGACCGCTGAACTCTGCTCCGGTCGAGGTGATCGTGGTGCTCGACACGACCCAGTCACCCCTGCGCTCGGGCTCGACGTGGACCGTCATGTGCCCGGTGTCGGGGTTCATCGAGATCCCGAAGTCACCGTCGAACGTCAGACGGGTGACGGTGGTGACCGGCTGGGCCAACCAGGGGCGCACCACGAATGGCGCGGCGATCTGGAGGCCGACGACCACCAGCAGGGTCACCGCCATCGCGGCGAGGGTCCGCCGCAGCACCAGGCCGGTGAAGACACCCACCACGAAGGCCAGCGTCGCGTAGCCAATCGCGACGATCCCCCGGGCCGCGAACACCAGCGGGTTCATCCGGTCCGCCGAGGCCCCGTCGATGGGCTGCGCCCACTCGGTCAGCACCAGGCTGAGCAGGCCGGCGCCGAGCGCTGCGGCCCCAGCGCCCACCGCCAGCTTGACCAGCAGCCAGCGGACACGGCTGACGGACTGGCTGAAGACCATGCGGTACGTGCCGGACTCGAGCTCCCGGGCCACCAGCGGCGCGCCCCAGAAGATGCCCACCAGGGCGGGCAGCAGGTACAGGGCCGCGATGGCTGCGATGTGGAACTCGTTCGCCCATTTTGGTTGCAGCGCTTGGAGGAACGCTTCGCCGGCGGCGAGGCAGGCATCGCCCTGGCAGCCGGTGTATCCGGTCTGCTTGGCCAGCTCGGTTACCTCCGCCCAGGTCAGCGTCAGACCACCCAGGACCACCAGCAGCAGGCCACCGGTGGCCAGGGTCGGGGTGCGGAACTGCCGCCAGGTCATCCAGATCATCGCTGTCCCTCCAGAACCCGTTCCGGCCCGTCGCCGGTGGCTCCGCTCATGTACGCCAGCACAATGTCCTCCAGGTCCAGCCGGTCGACCTGCCAGGACGGGTCGACGATCGGCGCGGTGCTGCGCACCACCAGGGTCGACTGCACGTCGGTGTGGCTCTGTTCGACCAAGGCTCGCCCGGCGCCCAGGTCGGCGGTGTCGCGCCGCTGCCCGACCAGGCGGTGGTGGGTGGCCAGCAGATCGTCCACGTCACCGGCCACCCGCACCCGCGAGGCGACCAGCACGATCAGGTGGTCGCAGACCCGTTCCAGGTCGGCGACCAGGTGCGAGGACATCACGACGCTCATGCCCTGCTCGGCCGTCAGCTCCATCAGCCCCTGCAGGAAATTGCGCCGGGCGAGCGGGTCGAGTGCCGCCACCGGCTCGTCGAGCAGCAGCAGATTGGGCCGCTTGGCCGCGGCGACGGTCAGGGCCAACTGGGCGCGCTGGCCGCCGGAGAGCTTGCCCGCCTTCTGCGCCGGGTCCAGGCCGACCTGGGCGATCCGCCGCTCGGCGAGCGCACCGTCCCAGGACGGGTTGAGGTGCGCGCCCATCCGCAGGTGGTCAGCGACGGTCAGGCCGGCGTAGACCGGAGTGTCCTGCGCGACGAACCCGACCTGCGGCGACCCGCTGACCGGCCGCACGCCGAGCACCTCGATCCGCCCCGCGGTCGGATCGAGCAGCCCGCAGGCCAGTTGCAGCAGCGTGGACTTGCCGGCGCCGTTCGGCCCGACCAGGCCCACGACGTGGCCGGCCGCGATGTCCAGAGTGCAGTCCTTCAGTGCGGAACGCCGCCCGTACCGCTTGGTCAGACCGTCCGCGAGCAGGGCGCTATTCATGCTCGGGCCTCCGAAAAAGCCCGAAAGCTGCTGAGGAAGAGCGCCTCGATGCTCTCGTCGTCCAGGCCCGCCTCCCGAGCCTCGGTCAGCCAGCGCGCCAGGTCCTGCCGCAGCGGCTCGTGCTTGCTCAGCGAGTCGCCGCCCAGCGTGCGGGTGACGAACGTGCCCAGTCCCGGCCGTGCCGTGACCAGACCCTCGTACTCCAGCTCGCGGTATGCCTTGGACACCGTGTTCGGGTTGATCGCGACCCGGGCCACCACCTCCTTGACGGTGGGCAGCTTGTCGCCTTCGTTCAGGACCCCGAGCCGGAGCGCGTGCCGTACCTGTCGGATGAGCTGCATGTACGGCGCAACCCCGGACCGTGAGTCCAGGTGAAACTCGATCATCTCGCCACCCCATTCCACTAGTTACCTAGCACAATAGAGCCGCGGGTGCTCCGCGCGCTACCGAACGGCGTCACCTCGCGTCATGGGATCTCTCCTCATCGAGCAGTGGTTCAAGTTGCCGAAGCAGGGCCGCTCGGCTGACGTTGGGCGGCAGCTCGATCCGCAGGCTGATGGTCGCCCCCTCGACCGTCAACACCACCGGCTTCTGATGGTTGCGCAGGCGCCAGTTGCAGATTGCGGCGACCAGTGCCTCCGCCTGCGGCTGCAGCGTGGCCAGGGTGGCCAGATTCGCCTCAACTCAGCCGGTAGCAGTAGCTTGACGCTCGTCACGTCTCCCCTCTCACGAGTGATGCGATCCGTTCCTGCACGGCTGGATCCAGCTCGTGGAGCGTGGTCGAGGCGACCGCACCGCTGAAGTAGCCCTGCACGTGATGTATCCCCAAACGGAAGATCTCGTACAGACTTACTGGAGCGTCATCATCGAAGCCCTCGACAATGACCGTCCTCGGCTGCCCGGTCTGTCCCTGGTCGCTGGCATAGCGAGCGACACGCGCCACGAGCGCGAGTTCCTCCAACGCCATGGGGTGGTGCAGGATCGCGCGGTCGACCTTGATCTGGGTGAGCGGGAGCTCGGCCATCCGCGCCAGCGATGCGTAGCCAACTCCGAAGTCGTCGACCGCGAAGCTGATCCGAAGCTCTCGCGCGAGCGTGGTCAGCCGGTTGTGGAAGTAGACCAGGGGCTCCTGCGGCCACCGCTCGCCCGGCTCCGGTGTGATCGGATCCTGCTCGGAGATCTCCAATGTCAAGGTTCGGGGATGCAACCCTGCCTCGGTGAGCGCTTTGCTCACCTGGTTGAGGTACGCGTCGCTGAGCAGTGAGCGGACCGCCACGTTGACCGACAACGGCTTGGTTCCCTGCCATCCCGACGCAGCGTCGGCCTCGGCGTAGGAGTGGATCGCCTTGGCCAGGAGGATGGCATCACGTTCGACGACGAAACGGTCGCCCCAGTCGTGAGCCATGCGCAGCGCGGACCAGGGAGCGCGCAGCTCGCGGTCGTTGCGGCGGGCGAGGGCCTCGAAGCTCTGCACGCTGACGCCTGTCGCGCGTTTGTCCAGTTCAACTACCGGCTGAAACACCATGATCATCGACCCGACCAGCTGTTGGTAGAGGCCGAAGGCGTCGTCGTACAGCTTGAGCGGTAGTCGACCGAAGGAGGTACGCAGAGCGGTCAGGACGGTCATCTCCGACTGCAGCGGATCGGCCACCGGATCGGACTCCCAGACCGCGCGGAGCATGACGGCCAGCGGTTCACCCATGTCCAACTGAGCAAGTGCCGGGTCGACCACGGCGAGGGTGAGAGTGCGGTCGCTGGCGAACGAGAGAGGTACGCAGAGCATCCGACGACCGACCCCGTGCGAGACGACAAAGCCTGGTGTAGCCCGCGGATGCTTCACCCTGTCGACGGCCGCGGTCTCCAGCATCGGCGACAGGCTGTCCTTGTCGAAGCGTGCCGTTCGGTTCACCACACCGAAGCTGCTTCCCGTGAACTCGACGACTGCGGCCGACTCCGCATCGAGCGCCTGCCGGATGAGCTCGACGCGTCCGTCGCGTTCGCTCTGCTGAGAATGGAGGGGTGAACGCACGTCCGCCCGGAAGATCCGATCCAGCAGCTGCCGGATCGAACTTGTCTGGTCCTCGAGTGGGTTGAGGCAGGGACGCGAGATGCCCGGGTTCGCCGGGCTGCTGAGCGCTTGGCGGTCGTGGCGGGACATGGGCGGTTGGGTCAGCACGGTGGTGGCGCCGTAGACGTGCGCCGTGTGTACCGGCGGCGGATCCATGCCCTGCTCGGCGACGAATGTCGCCATCTGCGCGAACGACACCCGTCCGGCCTCGTCGCCCGCCCCGCCCCGCAGCGCCCGCAAGACGTGGTGCGTCAGTGTTCCGTGCCCGTGCTCGGCGCTCTCCCGGGTCACCGATCCGCTGGGGCAGGCGAGCAACGCGTTGTGCCGTGGTCGGTCCACCGTCTCCGCGTAGGACTGCAGAACCTTGATGTTGCGTCGGTCGGCATCGGCGTAGACACCCGCGTGGCAGCAGTCGAGCACCAGGAACGAGGCACCCGCGAAGGCGTCGAAGATGTCCCGCTTGAGGAAGGACATCCGCAACCCGTTGTCGGGTTCGCGCGCAAGCATCCCCGGGTTAAGGTCGGCCGTGACCAGATAGGCGTCGAGCTGGTCGCTCCATTGTGGGACAAGCGTATGACCGGCGAAGTAGACGAACAGAACATCCGACGGCGCGGAGCGCAGAGCCAAGTCACGCAGGAACAGCTTGATCTCGCGCCAGGTGGCGTCGGGACCGACGAACATCTGCACCGCACCGTCGTCGAAGGTGCCGATGTCCTGGTCCAACAACACGTCCCGCAGGGCGAGAGCATCACTCTCGGCGTACCGAAGCGGTGGCAGTTGAACGTCGCGGCCGCACTGGTCGACTCCGATCAGGACTGCCCAACGTCTACTCGACGCCATCAACCCCCCAAGGCGCTCGCTGCGGTGACAGCGTGAGTTCAGCTCGATGCCGCGAGTGACACTAGCGGCAACTCGGGGTACAAGCCGCCCTGAGCAATCAGTCAGATTGTTGTCACGGCACCGGCCCGGACCAATCTGGAACCGCCCGAAGAGTCACCTGATAGCCGATGTTTCAGCCTCCCTGGGCAGAACACCTGACGGCACGCTGCTGCCAAGCGCACACAGCACAGGATGCGACTACGTGAGCGCATCGCTACTATGGGTCAGCAATCCAGGGGGAAGGGGTCGTACCCGCGTGCGAAGTCCCGCCATCGAAACCGCGCCGACGTCCGCGCCGGGCCGACCCGCGCCACTCGTGGCCGGCCGGCTGCGCAGGCTCGCCCGGCGGCTGATGCTGATCGCGGCCGCCGTCGGGGCCGGTTTCGTCGTGGCCGCTCTGTTTCAGGGGCCGGCCGCCGCCGACGGCGTGCGCGGCGGGTCCGATGCGGCGCTTCATCGCGAGGTCGGCGGCCTGATCGAGCCGGTCGCACGGCTCACGGTTGCCGACCGCCCCCGCCACGACCGCCAACGAGCCGCAGGTGCCGACGACCGCCGCCGCGACAAGCTCCGTGCCCCGCTGGCGGAGCCCATCGGTGGCGTCGTCGCCCCCCGCGAGAGGGCACCCTCGACGGAGCCTCGACGGTTGACCGCTGCGTCGTCGCCCGTCAACCCACCGCTGCCCCGGGCCGGCGCGTCCGTCCCAGCCGATGCGGCAGAGCGCGAAGGGCTCCGGCCGGCTTCCGTAGCTCGCGCGGCTCATCGTTCGGCTCACCGTGTCGACCTGTCGCGGCCGGCCACTGATCAACCGCGAAAGCCAGCCACCGCCGCCCCCAGTCCGACCGCGCCGCTCGCGCCGGCCGTCTCACCCGTGGTGGGCCTGATCACCGCACCCCTGCCGTACGTCGTCGACATCGTGAGCACAGTGCCGATTCGGCCCGTCCTCGTGGCGCTCCTCCGTGTCGCCGATGCCGTTCTGCCACCCGTTCTCGGCCCGGTGACCGTTCCGGCGGCGACACTTCCACTGCCCGTGCCCCCAGTGCTCGGGCCGGCGGCCGGGCCGGTGAGCGACCCTGCTCCCCCACCGACAGTCCCGACACCACCTGCGGAACCGGCACTGGCCCCCGTACGCGCCGCAGTGCCGCAGACCCCGGCCGCGCCACCGCCGCTGTCCGTCGTCGGCCCCGCGCGTGCCACGGCCCCGACGGGGCACCTCGCCGCACACCCGGGACCGCCGGACGCGGGGGGTGTGTTCCCTGGTCAGCCCGTCACGCCCGGCGACCAGGATGCCGCTGGCGTCGATAATGGATCGACGCCCGGGTCGGGGCTGGTCCGGCCGCTCGACCGGCAGGCGCATTTCGGTGCCGGGCAGCCCTGCGACCTCGTACCGCTTCTGGTCGAGAGCCGAACTCCGCCTGCGATCGCCCGCCCCGGCTGAGGCGGGTCGACCGACCCGGTGGCTGGCCCGAGCGGCCCGCTCCACCCGCTGGTCGGTCGATCAGTGCCCGCGCCCGTCCGCCGTGGCGGTGCCGCCGGCCGATGCCCACCCGTCTGTAGCGCACGACCGCCCGGACCAACCCGTGGACGTTCCGGGATCGGTGGCAGTCGTGACGCGTACCGGAGATCGGAGAAAACGTGGTGATCCACGTTGTCATCGCCGAGGACATGGGTTTGCTCCGCGGGGCGCTCTGCGCCGCGCTGTCACGCGAGGAGGACATGGAGGTGGTCGCCGACGTCGAGGGTGTCGGCGAGCTGTTGACGGCGGTCCGTCGGTGCCGACCGCAGGTGGTGGTGCTGGCGCTGACTCCGGAGCTGCCCGACCCGGTCGAGGTGGTCGCCCGCATCGACGTCGAGGCGCCGCACGCCGCCGTGCTGGCGATGAGCCCTCGGTGGAGTCCGGCGCTGGTGGAGGCGGCGCTGGCAGCCGGTGCGCGCGGTCTGGTCGGGAAGGACAGCCCGCTGGCGGAGTTGGTGCGGGCGATCCGCGCCCTCGCGGCCGGGGAGCGGGCGATCGACCCGGCCGCGGCGGTCGCGGTGCTGAGTCCCCCGGAGATGCCGTTGACGCCTCGGGAGATGGACGTGCTGCGAATGGCGGCCGAGGGTCTGCCGCTGAAGGAGATCGCCGTCCGCCTCTACCTGGCACACGGGACGGTGCGCAATCACCTGTCGGTGATTCTGCGCAAGACCGGGGCTCGCAACCGGTTGGAGGCGGTGTCGCGCGCGCGGCGTAACGGCTGGCTGTAGTCGTCGGGGCGGGTCCGGTTGGAGATGTCCGGACCCGCCCCTCGTCACCGTGCGGACCCGCTGGATGCGTGTTTGAATGTTGACGTTGAGTGATCGCTATCGGAGTGCGGGAAGGCTCATCGTGATCCGTACCCTGCTCGCCCTGGACGGTGCCCTGGTGTTGGGCGCGCTGTCGTTCGTCCTCGCCGCCGAGGATGACATCCGTGTCGTGGCGGAGGTGGATCGCGGCGACGCGGTCTCCGCGGCCGTTCGCGCCCAACGCCCCGACGTGATGGTGGCCGACCTCGACTTCGTCGAGGGAGTCGATCCCGGCCGCCTCGGCCTGTGCCCCGTCCTGGTGCTGGCCCACCCGCATCGGGCCCGGCGGCTGCGCGGCCTACTCTGCCCGACCAGGGCGGTCGGCATCCTGCGAAGCGACGCCGCCCCCCAGCGGGTCATCGACGGAATCCGCCGGCTCGCGCGCCGGGAGCCCGTGCTCGACGCGGATCTCGTCGTCGCGGCGCTGCGCTCGGACGGCCCGCTGACCAGCCGCGAGACGGAGGTGTTGCGGCTGACGGCCGCGGGGGCGCCGGTCGCGGAGGTGGCCGTGTCGCTCGGGCTCACCCGTGGCACCGTCCGCAACCATCTCGGTCGCATCGCGCGCAAGGTCGGCGCGCGTACCCGGGTGGAGGCCGTGCGGATGGCAGGCGAGGCGGGCTGGATCTGACCGGCGCCGAGTTCAGCCCTGCCGCGCCGACGCCACGTGCGGCACCACGGAGTCGTCCCAGCAGCCGACGAGCACCCGATAGGTGGCCGAGCGGATCAACAGCTCTTCGTGCGTCCCCACCACGGGCTCGTCGCCGTCGAGGACCAGCACCCGATCGGCGCGTAGCGCGGAACTGATCCGGTGTGCGATCACCACGAGGCTGCCGGGCCGCCGGGCGAAGGCGGCCTCGACCGTCGCTTCCAGCGCGGAGTCCAGGTGACAGGTCGCCTCGTCGAGGACCACCAGCGGGGCGGGTGCCAGCCAGGCCCGGACCGCCGCGATGAGCTGCCGCTCGCCGGCAGAGAGCACTGCCGGCGCGACCGGCGCGCCCAGACCGCCCAGGCGGGTCGCCAGGGGACGCGCGCCGAGCGCGTCGAGGGCGACCTCCAGCGTGTGATCGTCGGCGTCCGGCCGGAGGTAGCGGAGGTTGTCGGCGAGACTTCCGGTGAAGACGTACGCCTCCTGGGGCACCAGCACTCGCATCCGGGCGAGTTCGGCCGGCTCGACCTCGGCGACCGTCGCGCCGGCCAGGTGGACCGTGCCGGCCTGCGGCGGCACCAGACCGGCCAGCAGGGCGGCCAGTGTGGACTTGCCCGCACCGCTCGGACCCACCACGGCGAGATGGTCCCGGTCGGCCAGTGTCAGCGAGAAGTTCTGCAGGATGGGCCGGGCGCGCGGGCCGTAGCCGAAGGTCAGTCCCCGGACCTCGACGGCTGGCGAGCGGCCGGCAGGCGGCCGGCAGTGGGGTGACCGGGCTGCGGGGGCCGACGAGCGCTTGTCGTCGGACACCGGACAGGTGCGCAGGATGTTCTCCAGGGTGACCGCGTAGCGGAGCCCGCCGCCGCCGAGGCCCTGCACCAGGGTGTGCAGGGCGGGTTGCAGCCCGGTGGAGACGTAGATCAGCGCGCCCAGCACCGCGCCGGCGGTGAGACCACGCTCGACCAGCCACGGGGCGGTCACCATCAGCACCAGCAGTGGCAGCCAGCCGCCGATGCCGAGGCTGAGGCTGCGGATCGCCGCCATCCGGGCGAGCATGCGTTCGGCGGCGGCCTGCGCCGACACCCAGCGGGCCACGTCGGTCGTCACGCGTGTCTGGGCCCCGCAGGCCAGCACGTCGCGGTGACCGGCCAGCGCGGCCGCCGCGGACTGGCCGAGCCGCTCACCGGCACGGACGTACGCGCGCTGGTGCGTGACCATCGCCGGCAGCGCGGCGACGAACACGACCAGGCCGGCGACCAGCGGCGCGGCGGCCAGCGCCGCCACCACCGGTGCCAGGGCGAGCAGGCCGAGCAGGGCCGCGCCAGCGGAGAAGAGGAACCCGCGAGTCACCATCAGCAGACCGGCGAAGGTGTCGCGGACGATCTCCATCTGGTGGGTAAGCCGGGTCACGGCGGCGCTGTCCGGGCGGCCGCCCGCCCGGGTGGCGTCGCGCAGAGCACCCCGGACCACCTGAGCGGCCACCTCGTCGCGGAACGGCTCGACCACGGCACCGAGGCTCCGGTACGTCCGACCGGTGGCCGCCGCGCCGAGCAGCACGGCCACGGCGAGGCCCCCCAACCAGACCAGGCCGTTGACAGGACGTCCGGCCAGGAAACCCTCGTCGACGGCGCTGGCGACCAGGTAACCGGAGAGCAGCGCGGGCAGCGACTCGACAAGCGACCAGCCCCCGAGCGCGGCGAGCTCTCGCCGGCGGGCCCGCAGCGCCCGCCAGGTCACCAGGCGCACGCCGGGTCGGCTCACGACCCACCCCCGGCCAGCTGGAAGACGGCACGGTAGTCCGGGTCGGCCCAGAGTTGCCGGTGCGGCGCCAGGCCACGCAGTCGACCGCCGTCCAGCCAGGCGACGAGGTCGGCCGCCGCGGCCGCCGCGGTCCGGTGGGTGACCACCAGTCGGGTACGCTCCCCGGCTCGCCCGACCACAGCCTCGGTGATCCGGTGTTCGGTAGCGGTGTCGAGGCTGGACGTCGCGTCGTCCAGGATGAGCAGCCGCTCGGCGGCGAACGCGCGGGCCAGGCCGAGGCGTTGGGTCTCGCCCCCGGACAGCGGTGTGTCCACCAGCGGGGTGCGGTAGCCGCCGGGCAGACGGTCGATCACGTCGGCGACCGCCGCCATCCGGCTCGCCCGGAGGACCGCCGGCGTGGCCGGGCTGCGATCGGCAGGCGGCGCCGCCACGTCGACCGGCAGCGCCAAGCCGATCGCGTCGTGGACGGTCGCGCCGATCAGCACCGGCTGGTCGAAGGCGTAGCCGACGGCTCGGCGCAGCGCCGCCGCGTCGAGGTCCCGCAGCGGCACGCCGTCCAGTCGCACCTCACCGCCGTCGGGGTCGTACAGCCGACCCGCCACGGCCGCCAGGGTCGACTTGCCGGCGCCGGACGCTCCGACGACTGCCACTGTGGCGCCGGCCGGCACGTCCAGGTCGACGCCGTCCAGGATGGGCCGGCCGTCGTCGGCGTGTACGCACACCCCGCGCAGTCGCAGGGCGCCGCCGCCGGGTGGAAGAGGGCGATCGCCTGCCGGCGTGGCGGGCTGGGTCAACAACTCGGCGACCCGGTGTGCTCCCGCGCGGCTGCGGACCAGGTGGTTCAGGGTGGCGAGCACTCCACCGAGCCCGGCGCCCATGGCCGCGTACCGGACCGCGGCGACCAGCTCGCCCGGCGTGAGCCAGCCCGTGGTCAGGGCGTACCCGCCGACCGCGATGACGCTCAGGTTCAGCAGTGGCGCCACGGCCGAGGTGCGCGCACTCGCCCGGGCCAGCAGTTCCCAGGCGCGCCGGCCGTGCCGGTCCAGCTCCGGCAGGGCCGCCAGCACCCGGTCCTCCTCGCGCTGGGTGGTGCCGGCGGCGGCGATGGTCCGGGCACCGGTCAGCGACTCCAGCAGCCGGCCGGCGATGGTGCCGAGCACCCGTTGGTACCCGGCGGTCGCGGCCGAGGCGTCGGCCACGAAGGCGCGCATGAGGACGGCGAGCAGGCCGAGACCGGCGAGCAGGGTCATCCCGAGGACCGGTTCGATGATGGCGAGCGCGACGACGCTGCCGAGCGGCGGAAGCACCGCCACGATGGCCAGGACCACTGCGTTGCCGGCCTGGCCGGCGTCGGCGGCCTGGCCGACCATCCGGCCGACGAGGTCACCCACCGGGTGCCGGCGGGTGGCGCGGACGTCCAAGGCGAACAGGTGACGCAGTAGGCGCCGGCGCAGCCCGGCGGTGGCGCGTGCCGCACCGAAGCCGCTGGCGAGGTCCGTCAGGGTGTCGACGCCGATGAGGACGACGACCAGGGCGCAGGCGGACACCGCCCACCAGCCGGAGCCGCCGGCGAGGGCGGCGTCGACGGCGCGGCCGAGAGCCGCGGGTAGCAACAGTTCGGCGGCCGCGCCGAGCAGCGCGACCGCCGCGAGTACGGCGGTCCAGCCGCCGCCCGCCAGGACCGTCTGCCGCAGCAGCCTGTCCCCCACGGCGAACGTCGGCATCGGTCCTCCCGTTGGTACGCGGTTGCCCTGGGTGGGCACGTCTACCCACCCAGGGCCCCACGTGTGCGTGGATCAGTTGCAGGTCGTGACGGAGAGCGAGCTGTCGCCGCAGAGCAGCAGGCTCGCCCGGCTACCGCCACCGGTGCGGTCGGCCGGAGCCATCTCCAGGCCCTGGAGGTCCAGAAGTGCCATGTCGTTCACCTCCCTTCCATCCGTTCGCCGATCGGGTCGCCCCCGCTGTCGCGAGGGAGTCTGTTCGCGCCCGGCAGGGGCGCGAGGAAGGGCAGCGCCGGCGGCTGGTCGTGCTGCGCGCTGGCCAGCGCGTACAGCACGCCGGCGGTGCCGGTGCCGAAGTCCATGGAGAGCCGCAGCAGTTGCTCACCGGGGAATGCGGTCCCGTCCCGGTACGGCAGCGCGTGCCAGGCCAGCCGGTCCAGTTGGGCGCGGAGTTCGCGGCGGTCGGCGTCGTCGGTCGAGGCGGCGAGGTAGGCGATGATGCCGGCCCGGCCGGCGAAGAGCCCGGACTGGGCGTAGAACGGTGAGCGGGCCGCGCGGCGAACCCCCGCGCTCGCCTCGGCGAATCGGTCGTCGGCCCGGTGGCGCAGGTACTGGTCGAGGACCAGACCGATACCCACACTGCCGTGCGCCAGGTAGGGCATGGTGCGCCAGCCCTCATTGACCTCCAGGGCGCCGTCCGGGCGCACCACACACCGGCGCAGGTCCTGACGCAACGCCGTGGCGGCGTGCTCCAACAGCTCGTCGTCCCCGCCGAGCTCGTAGAGCCGCAACAGCATCAGCGCCGGTCCGGTCCGGCCGCGCAGCAACCCGGCGTACGGATTGCGTCCGCCGCTGAGGTCCGGGCCCGGGTCCTCGGCCAACTGCCCGATCACCTGCTCGACGGCCCGCCACGCGGCGTCGCGCAACGACGCCTCCCCGGTACGCGCGGCCATCTCGGCCAGGTTGAGCGCGATCCCGGACAGGCCGCTCGCCAAGCTGTGGTCGAGCCCGTCCAGGGGTTCGCGCAGGCAGATGTCGAGAACGTCCAGCGCGTCCTGCCGGCGTCCGAGGTGCTCGAGCGCGTAGGCGACACCGTGCAGCCCGTCGTAGAAGCCGCAGCGGGTGCCGGACGGGGGCGTTGTCGCCCGCCGCACCAGCCAGTCTTCGTGCTCGGGCCACCGCCCGGCACCGCTCTTGTCGAGCGCGTACAGCACTCCCGCCGCCCCGTGGGCGAGGTTGAGGCCGCCGCTGCGGAACTGCTCGATGTCGCCGGGGAACAGCCGGTCGTCGCGTTCCGGGGTGGCGCTGGCCACGATCGCCGTCGTCAGCCGCTCCCGCGTGGTGCGCCAGTCATCCGCGCCAGGAGCCTCTGCTGGGTCGACGGTGACCCGCGGGGCACCGGTGATCTCCTCGACCGCCGGATCGAGGAAGGACCTCGGCACCGGGAAGTTCGCGGCGATGATGTCGGCCAGGTGGGTCACCTTCGCCGGGGCGAGTCGGACCAGCTGGGTCAGTGGCAGGAACAGCGCCAATCGCAGGCACGCCAGGGCGTACCTGTCGACCGCCGGGCCGGTCCGGTCCCTCGGTGCCGCGAAGCCCTGGTTGCGCAGCCCGGGTCGGCGGTGCCCGGCGATCGGGGCGGCCACCTCGAAGTCGACAAGGGCGACCCGGTCGTCCGGCCGGATCATGATGTTGAACAGGTGCAGGTCCCCGTAGACCAGACCGCGCTCGTGGATCGCCGCCACGACAGATTCGACCTGCTCGTAGATCTGACGGGCCCACCTGGCGTACGCCGCCCGGTCGCCGTCCGTCGCGTCGGCGTCGATCAGCGGGTACCTGTCGACCAGCACCTTGTTCAGCGGTCGGCCCTCGATGAACTCAAGCGCGAGGAACCGGTGCTCGCCGAGCGCGAACTCGTCGTGCACCCGAGGCACCTGCGGCAGGTCGGCGAGTTGCCGCAGGGCCTGCGCCTCGCGGGCCAGCCGGGCGACGGCGTCGGTGCCGTCGGCGTCCAGGCCGGCGTGCGGTCGGGCCTCCTTCAGCACCACAGCGGTGTCGGTGCGCAGGTCCCTGCCCACGTACAACCCGCCGCCGTTCGAAAAGTGGATCACCCGCTCGATCCGGTACGGCACCTGGTCCGTGCTGGTTCCGCTCCGCGCGGCCAGGTGCGGGCCGAGGAAGTCGGGCACTGTGACCCAGGACGGTACGTGGAAGACGGGCTCGCGGCGGTCCGGCACCAGCGTGCCGGAGTCGTCCTCGATCGCCGGCACCACCTGGCCGTCGGGAGAGTGGCAGTAGCGGGCGGCGAAGCCGCCGTAACGCACGTAGATCGGGCCGGCGCCGTAGCGGAGATCACTGAGGATGTACGGCCCGGGCTCGCCGGTGAGCAGTTCGTCGAGTTCCTTGCAGGCCAGCTCCAGCTCCGCGTCGTCGCGGGGATAGACAGTGATGAACTTGCCGCTGGCGGCCCGGGTGGCGTACTTGGAGTTGCGGAGCAGCAGCGTGCGCGGCCCGCGCAGAAACTTGAAGGACAGGCCGCGGGGGACGCAGTAGTTCCAGACCGCGTCCAGCACCCGCTCGGCGTTCTCCAGACCCGCCGACACATGAATCTTCCAGCCCTGCTGGGGCAGCGAGCCACCGTCGGGCGCGTAGATCAGCCAGTCGTCGAGCGGCTCGCGGCGCCAGCCGGTCGGCATCGGCCGCTCGGCGGCCGGGAAGACGGGCTGCGCGACGGCGCTGCCGAGCGAGTCGTAGAACAGCCGGTCCGCGGCGCAGTAGCTGTCGTAACGTTCGTCCACCGTCCCGCCGCCCCTCGAACTCGGCCGGCTCTTGTTCCGGCGTCGAATCGAGTCTCATCCACAGGACGCGGCGGGCTCCAGTGCGCTTAGTCACGACCTTCGATGCAGGGCGCACAGGTACTCATGACATAAGTCAGGCCCGCGCACCGTAGACGGCGGCGCCCATCGGCTCGTCGACGTCCAGGTCCGCTACCGCGGCGACACGGGCGATCATCATGTACTGCCCGATCACCATCAGGAGTTCGACCACCTCGCGCGGGGGGAGCAGCCCGGTCAGTGCGGCGGTGCTGTCGTCGGGCGGGCGGACGTCGCGGACGACATCGGTGGTGAAACGCAGGACGATCCGCTGGTCTGACGTGAAACAGTCGTCTCCGATCTCGTCGCGCCCGAGCGCGTGGATCATCTCGTCCGTGGCGCCGACGGAGCGGGCGATTGGCTCGTGCTGAACCCACTCATATTTGATGTCGCTCAACTGGGCGACTCGCAGGATCGCGATTTCGCGCAGCAGCGGGTCGAGGGCCAGGTCCGTGAGCAGCGTGCCGCCCCAGCGCATCCAGTCCGGAAACGCCGTCTCGGCGTTGGCCATGACGCGGAAGAAGTTCAGGGGACGGGCGGCCTGCAACGCGTCGCGGACCGGCGCTGGGGCATCGGCGGGGTTCACATAGGGCAAGCGACTCATATTTCCCCCTCAGAAGCGGCAAATCGGGTGCACCGGACCATATCCGATCCCAGATGCGCTCGCCGCGGATCCGTTCGGGGAGACTGGCGGCGGTGCGGCGGTGAGCACTCGTGCGCGACGAAGGCGGCTGGTGGGCCGAGCCAAACCCACGCTGACGCTCATCGATGTTGCAGAGCCGGCCCAGACGTGTTGGAATGGCTCATATCGCCGCAGCGCGGGGGCAACCGCGCTGGGAACGGCCAGCACGGGAGCATCGCAGCGCCGGCAGCGCGCCGCCTTGGCGGACGCTCGCCTGCCGGATCGCCGGGCCACCTCTACGACGACGGGCGTTTCTCCGGGCAACCATCCCCGCCTGCCGTAGGCAATACCCCCCCCCGGCACGTGTCTCCGACGGACGACGCACTCGACGCCTGACCCGCCGGGGCGTCCGATTCGGCCTGCCAGCACACCAGAACCGGCGACGAGGTGAGAAGCAATAATGATTTCCCGAGAGAGTCTCGCGGGGTGGTACCGAAACCGTTTCGTGTGGGTGGCGGTGATCCTGCTGGTGGTGTCGGCCGGCGCGCTCGTACTGGTCAATCGGGCCGACCCGGAGGCGAAGCCGGAGGACCTGCGAACGCAGATTACGGCCCGAATGCGCACCACCCTCGAACAGGCGGACCCGGGGCAGCACAACCACGCCGGACACGGTGCGCAGCAGGCGGCCACCACGGAGAAGCCGGCAGTGATCTGCGGGGTCCAGGTCTACGGCTACGAGCCGAGCGAGGCCACCGTGCTCGCCGACGTGCAGACGGTCTACGGCTTCCACCTCTGCGGGGTCGCCGAACAGAAGCGCCCCTGGGACGTGGCGGTCAAACTGGCCGGTCCCGTGATCATGGACATGTCCACCGAGCCTCCGGGCATCCAGGTGGTCGAGGCGACCGAGGAAGTCATGTTCACCGACCGGGTCCGGCAGATGCTCCCGCCGAAGTACGCGGAGCTGGCGCTCAAGGAGGCGCTGACCCAGTCGGAGATGGCAGACCAGCGCCGCCGGTACGACGCCGCAGCCGGCCTCTGACCATGCCCGGCGGCCGGTGGCGTGGTCGTTACCCGTACCCGGATCCGAACCGGGCGGCTGCGGACACCCCGGTCAGCTCGATCCACATCCGACCATAGATAGCATAGATCGATAAACGTTGATATTTAAGCTGATAGATGCAACAGTTGGCTTGGGAGCGTTCCCATTCAGATCTTTAGTCTCGAAGAGCGGAGGATGAACAGTGCGTTCACTCAAGTCCGATCGATCCGGCGGACGATCCCGGTCACCCGTCCGTCGGTCCCTGCGAGCGTTCGTCATGGTGTTCGCCATCGTGGCCGGCATGCTGCCCTTCACCGGGGCAGCCCAGGCGCACGGCACGATCATCAACCCGATGAGTCGCGCCTACCAGTGCTGGAAGGCCTGGGGCAACCAGCACATGAACCCAGCCATGCAGCAGCAGGACCCCATGTGTTGGCGGGCCTTCCAGGCCAACCCCGACACCATGTGGAACTGGATGAGCCAGCTGCGGGACGGCCTCGGCGGCCAGTACCAGGCTCGCACCCCGGACGGTCAACTGTGCAGCAACGCCCTGTCCAGGAACGACAGCGTGAACCAGCCCGGGGCGTGGAAGACCACCACCGTCAGCCGCAACCTCACGGTCCAGCTGTACGACCAGGCCAGCCACGGCGCTGACTACTTCCAGGTCTACGTCACCAAGCAGGGGTTCAACCCCGCCACCCAGAAGCTCGGGTGGGGCAACCTCGACCTGATCACGACGACCGGGCGCTACGCGCCGACGCAGAACATCTCGTTCAACGTCTCGCTCCCGTCCCGCAGCGGAAACCACATCCTGTTCGTGCTCTGGAGGGCGTCGCACCTGGACCAGACCTACATGTGGTGCAGCGACATCAACGTCACCTGATCGGCAGGACCGACAGCTGCAGCACTACTTCGGCCCAGGGCGTTCGCGTCCTGGGCCGAAGTGTTCTTCCGGTAGCACTCCGCCCGCGGCACAAACCGGCCTTGAGGGTCGGAACGGTCTGCGAGGATGTGGACACCAGCAAGGCCATGGCTCAGCACCGAGCGGATTCATCACGAGGAAGCACGACGGACGCATCGAGCCCGGCTGGAGGAGCACCGGTGTCGCACAGTGGGCAGCACCTCCCGGAGATCGTCGTCGGACTCGTGGCGACCCCACCGGACCACCCCGCCCGGGTGGCCGCGCGGCTCACCACCGAGCTGGCCGGCCGGCTCGCTGAGCAGGTGAGCGCGGATGTGCGGTGGACCGTTCGGGAAGGCTGGGGCGAGGTGGCGCCGCGACGCGACGGCGGCGTCGAGGCACTGCTCGACGATGTCGCTCGACGGCGCATGAGCGACAAGTGGGACATCGCGATCTGCCTGACCGACCTGCCCCTGCACGCCGAGCGGGTGCCGTTGGTCGCGCAGACCTCCGCCCGGCGCCAAGTCGCGATGGTGTCGCTGCCCGCGCTGGGACTGCACCAGCTGCGAGCAGCCCGTGCGGCCGTGCCGGATCTGGTGAGCCGACTGCTGACCGACGCTTCCGACCAGCGGGTGCCGCCGATCGAGCGGGCATCAGCCGAGATGGCAAGCCGGATGCCCGCCGTCCAGCGAGAGGTCGGCGAGGCCGACCCCGGTGAGCACCGCTACGTCGCCTCGGGGCTGATCGGCCGGGTACGGCTGTTGACCGGCATGGTCCGCGCCAACCGCCCGGGGCGCGCCCTGCTGGGTCTGTCCAAGCTGCTGGTCGGTGCGTTCGGCACGGCCGCGTTTGCGCTCACCACGGACACCATCTGGCAGATGGGCGATGCGCTCGGCGGACTCCGGCTCGCCGTGATCATGCTGCTCGGGCTGACCGCGTTGGTGGCCTGGTTGATCGTCGCGCATGACCTGTGGGAGAAACCAGACCATGACACACCGGCTGAGCTGGCTCGGCTGTTCAACCTGGGTACGGTCCTCACCCTCACGCTGGCCACGGCGGTGTCCTACGTGGTGCTGTTCGTGGGAACGGTGCTTGTCGGTGCGCTGCTGATCGACACATCAGTGCTCGAACAGACCCTGCAGCGACCGCTCAGCTTCACCGACTATCTGACGCTCGCCTGGATCACCAGCTCGCTGGCCACGGTGGGCGGCGCGATCGGCTCCGGGCTGGAGAACGAGGAAACGGTCCGGGCTGCCGCCTACGGCTACCATCCCGAACCCGGCGGCTGGCGGGACGAGAAAGACGCGCGGTGACCGCGGTCAGCTGGTGGGCTGGAAGACCGCCCGAACGCAGCCGTCGATTTTCTGCTTGAACATCTCGTAGCCGCGCGGCGCTTCGTCCAGTGACATGGTGTGCGTCGCGAGATGTTCGGTGACCAACTCGCCGCGGGCCATCCGCTCCAGCAGCATGGGAATGTAGCGCTGTCCGTGCTGCTGTGCGCCGCGCAGAGTCAGCCCCTTGTTCATCACCGCTCCGAGCGGGAACTTGTCCACCAAGCCGGCGAACACGCCCAAGATGAACACACTGCCGCCCTTGCGGCAGTTGTAGATCGCCTCCCGGGCAGCAATCGGACGGTCGGACTCGATCCGCAACTGCTGCTTGACCTGGTCGTAGAGGAATTGCGGACCGCTGCTGTGCGACTCCATACCGACCGCCTCGATGCACACGTCCGGGCCTCGACCGCCACTACGTTCCAGCAACTCGCCGCTGACGTCCTGCTGTTCGTAGTTCAGCGTCTCGACGCCGAGATGCGTCTGGGCCATCTGGAGCCGGTTGTCGAGTCGGTCGATCACGATCACCCGATCGGCACCGAGCAGCACGGCGGCGCGGGCCGCCATCTGCCCTACCCCACCAGCGCCCCACACCGCCACGACATCGCCCGGTTTGACCCCGGCGAGGTCGGCGCCCATCCAGCCGGTCGGCGCGGCGTCGGAGGCGAACAGGGCGCGTTCGTCGCTCACCTCGTCCGGGACGGCGAAGGCGCCCTGGTCGGCGTAGGGAACGCGGATATATTCGGCGTGGCTGCCGGCGAAGCCGCCGAGTGCGTGAGAGTAGCCGTAGCAGCCTCCGGGCGCCGCGCCCCAGACGTTCTCGGTGATCATCGGGTTCGTGTTTCCGTTGTCGCACAGCGAGAACTGTTTTTGCTGGCAGTACCAGCACTTGCCGCAGGAGACGAACGAACAGACGACGACCCGGTCGCCTACCTTGTGGTTGCGTACCTGCGGACCGACCTCGACGACATCGCCAAGGAACTCGTGCCCGAGGACATCGCCACGTTCCATGAACGGGATGTACCCGCCGAGCAGGTGCAGGTCCGAACCACAGGTCACGGTCCGACGGACGCGGACAATGATGTCCTGTTCGTTGCGAAGTTGCGGGTCCGGAACCTGCCGCACCGCGAGCTCGTTGGCTCCCTCCCAGACCAGCGCCTTCACAGTCGTCCCTCCCGCCGACCCTCACGGGTGGCCATCCGCAGTGGTTTGTTCATCGGAGTCGGCTCAGTGGTGGGTGGATAGTCGGGGTGGAGGACCTCGGCGGTCTCGATGAGCTGCTTCGACTCTCGCAGGGCAGCCCGGATCGCCTGCTCCGGATCTCGGCCGGTGGCTCGTCGAGCAGCGGCGGCAACAGGCAGTCGGGAACCATCGCGCAGCCGTACCGCGATCTCTGTCCCCCGATCGCCGGGGGCGGGCCGGAGCTGGACCTCGACGGCGTCGCCAAGGCCCGCCAGCGGCTCGGGGAGCTGTCCGCCGGGAGCGACGGCGTCGGCTGGTCCGTTCACCGTCGCCACGTGCCACCGCGGCCGGCGCCTAGTCTTCTGGCTTCGTTGCCAATGGCCGTCACCCTGGTCAGTCCCGCCGAGCAGGCGCCGCGCGACCATCCCGCCGGCAACCACGACCGCTCCGCCGATCAGCCACCTCATGTCCGCCCCTGTCGCGTCATCTGCTCGTGTGGGTGCCGTCGTTAATTGGCAGCCTTCTGAGCAAACCCTTTCATAAAGGGCGACGGCGCCGGGGCGATTCTGACAGTGAGCGAGCTTCCGCTGGTCAGGTGGCTCCCGCCGAAACTGTCGCAGGCCCCTACAGCATTTCCAGCGGTTGCGGGCCGGTCGGTGGCGGGAACGCCGTGTCGAGTGCCGCCACGTCCTCCTCGGTCAGCTGCACGTCGCGCGCTTCGGCGTTTTCCCGGGTGTGTTCTGGCTTGGACGATCGGGGGATGGCCGCGACCATCTGCTGCCGTAGCAGCCAGGCCAGCGCGACCTGAGCGGGCGTGGCCTCGTGCCGGGCGGCGGCCTCCGCGACCTGGGGGTGGCCGAGCAGTCGACCCTGCTCGATCGGCGAGTACGCCATCACCGGAATTCGATGCTCGCGTAGCCACGGTAGGAGGTCGTACTCGGGACCGCGGCGGGTGAGGTTGTACAGGATCTGATTGGTCGCGCAGGCGCTTCCGCCGGCCTCAAGCAGTTCGGTCATGTCCCCAAGATCGAAGTTGCTCACGCCCCACTGTCCGATGTCACCGGCGTCGACGAGTTCGGCGAACGCCTCGATCGTCTCCGCGAGTGGATGCGTGCCGCGCCAGTGCAGCAGGTAGAGGTCGATGTGGTCGACGCCGAGTCGTTGCAGGCTGCGGCGGCAAGCCTCTACGGTTCCCCGTCGGCTGGCGTTGGACGGCAGCACCTTGTCGACAAGAAAGACGTCGGCGCGTCGTCCGACGATCGCCTCGCCGACGAGTTCCTCGGAAGCGCCGTCACCATACATCTCGGCAGTGTCGATCATCGTCATGCCCAGGTCGAGCCCGGTGCGCAGGGCGGTCATCTCGTCTCGTCGCCGCGCGGGGCGCTCGCCGAGATACCAGGTGCCCTGGCCGAGTACGGGCATGGTCTGGCCGGACGGTAGCTCGATGGCGTCGGCAGGCAGGGTCATGTCGACCTCTCCGATTAACAGTGGGTGGTCTGGGTTACCCGCCGCGAGGGGCTGCACACGCGTAGCGCGGCTCTCTCCCCGCAGGCAGTCGGTGTGCAGCGGGCAGTTTCCCGATTGTCCGCCCTCGGTCGGACCGCGCTGCCCAGTTTCCCGGTTCCCCCACCGGGAAGGCGACCGCGATCTAGCGACGCGCCGCCGACTTGGCGGCGCCACGAAGGGGAGGCCGCAGAAATGGCGCAGAGCCAGCAGCCACTGACCGGCAAGCGAGTCGCTTGCCTCGCCGCCGACGGAGTGGAGGACGTGGAATACACGCGGACCCGAGCCGCCGCGGAGCAGGCGGGAGCCGAGGTCCACCTGATCTCGTTGCAATCCGGCGAGATCCAGTCGATGAACCAGGACATCAACCCTGCCAATCACTATCGAGTCGACCGGACCGTGAACGACGTCGACGCGGCCGACTACGACGCCCTGTTGCTGCCGGGCGGGACGGTCAACCCCGACCGGCTCCGGATGAACCCGCAGGCGATGGACTTCGTGCGGGCGTTCTTCCAGCAACAGAAGCCGGTGGCGGCGATCTGCCACGGCCCGTGGTCTCTCGTCGAGACCGGCATGGTCAATGGCCGGACCCTCACGTCGTTCCCCAGCCTCCGCACCGACATCCGCAACGCCGGCGGGAACTGGGTCGACCAACAGGTGCAGGTCGACAACGGCCTTGTCACCAGCCGCAGCCCCAGCGACCTTCCGGCCTTCTGCGCGAAGATGGTCGAGGAGTTCGCCCAGGGTGAGGACGTCCGCCAGATGGCGACGGCCTGACCGATGGGGCTCAGGGCCGGGGCATCAGGCCGGTCCTGAGCCCGTCTCGGCGGCCGTCCCGGCTGTTTGCCGCAGACGGCCCTGGGTAGGCGCAATCGGTGAGCGGGCCAGACGCAGAGCTAGGCACTCGGTCGGACACCAGCCGCGCCGTGGCGTTCAGCGACGCCATCTTCGCCATCATCATCACGTTGCTGGTCCTGGACCTCCGGGTGCCGGACGTTCCTCCTGGCCGCATCCTGTCTGGCCTACTCAACCAGTGGCCCTCGTACGTCGCGTATCTCGCGTCCTACTCATATGTGGCCGTCGTCTGGCTCAACCACAAGGCGGCGTTCAACCGCATTCGGCAGGTCGATCGCGGCCTGCACTGGATGAACCTGTTCGTGCTGTTCAGCACGGCGCTGCTGCCGTTTCCGACAAGCGTCGTCTCGCACGCCCTGCAGGAACACAACAACACTGACCAGCGTGTGGCCATCGCCTTCTACGCAGCGATCGGCGCGTTGCTGTGCGTGACGTGGCTGGCGTTCTACCACTACCTGGCCCGGAACCCCGATCTGCTGAAGGACCAGGCGAAGGACGACTTCTTTGCCGTGGAGCGGGTCCGGGCCATCGCCGGAGTCGTCCTGTACGTCCTCGCGGGGATAGTCGGCTACCTGGTGGCTCCCTTGATCGGCCTGGTCATTTTCGTTCTCCTGCCCATCTTCTACGCGATCACCAGCGCCGGCCTGTACCAGCTGCGGGTGACCCGACGGATCACCCGCCACCCTCCCCCGCCACCCTGAGGGCGGGGGAACCGCCGTTTCTCCCCGGTCGGGGCGGGTACCCGCCGCAATCCGGTTCGAGAGGGGATCCGAGGTGAACTACAGCGAGTTCGTTGCCGTTTGATGCGTTGGCGCCACGGGTAGACGCGACCGGGTCCGAGGGGGTGGGCCGAGGATCGGCGCCACATACCGATGGTGCGTTCCTATCCGGTTCGCATGCCAGGCGAGGCCCGAGGAGTGCGGGATGACCGAACCGGAGAGTCGGAACACGGGCGCACGGGAGTCGCCCGCGCAACCGCGTGAGCAGGTTGATCAGCAGCGCGACGCCGAGGAAGGCGCGGAATCCGCCCGCCGGGGCCAGAACGGCGGTACAGCTGGCGGGCCAACCGGTGCCAAGCCCGGCGAACGCCCTGTCGTCCCGAAGAGTGGTGAGCGCGGTCTTCCTCAGCCGGCTGGCGGGCACAGCAGCAAGACGATGTCGGACCCGGACGTCGTCCTCCAGATTCCGCAGATCAAGGTCGAGCAGATCAATGTCGAGGTCGACAATCTGGACGCCTCTGTTTCCCTGCGAGCCCGGCTGGGCAGCCTGCTCCAGCTCGACGTGGGCGTTCAGGCGCATCTGGGCACGGTGAAGATCGACATCAGGGGCGTCGAGGCAGAGGCGATGCTCGAGGTGCGACTTGACGAGCTCCGGGGCATTCTCGACAGCGCCCTCCGCACAATCGAGCGCAACCCTCAGATCATCGAGTCGGTGGTGAAGACGGTGGACACGGCGGTGAACCAGGTCGGGCAGACAGCGCAGGAAGCGCTGGGGCCGAATGGGCCGCTGTCGCAGACGCTGCAGCAGGCCACCCAGCAGTTCGGTCAACAACTCGGACAGGCGACGCAGCAGCTCGGGCAGACCACCCAGCAACTGGCTCAGAACAAAGGGACGGCGGCTGGCGGCGCTGTGGAGGGTCTCGGCACCGTGCTGGGCGGGTCTCCGGCCCGAGCGGCGTGGCAACGGATGAAGAAGACAGTCCACAGCAGTCGGCCGCTGAGGCAGGTCACGACGCGGCTGGCAGGGCCGCAGGGGCAGCAGCCGCAGGGCTGATCGACGTCTGCCGTTGGTGGTGGCATAGCAGCTGGCCACGTCACGCCGCCGCATCCTCAGCGGGGTCATGATTGGCCCAGGTTGGTGACCAGGTTGACGGCGACGGCCAGAATGCCAGTTCCGAAGGTGTAGGAGAGCAGCGCATGCCCGAGCGCGACCCGGCGCACGCGGTTGCTTGTCGGTTCGTTCTCCCCCGGGGCGTAGGACATGCCGACCGTGAAGGCTATGTACGCGAAGTCGGAGTACGCCGGCGGCTCTTCCCGCTTGAAGTCGATGCCGCCATCGTCGCGGTAGTACAGCCGGGCGTACTTGAACGCGAAGACCGTATTCACCAGCGCCCACGCCAGGACCACCGCGACGACGCTGAGGATCACCAGCGTGACAGCCACCATGTCCTGCTGGTTCGAGGCGCGGACGAGCGCCTCGGCCACGGCGGCGAGGCTGATGGCGGACGCGATCAGGATCGCCGCATCGGTGGAACTGGATTGCTGCTCCGCCTCGGCAAGCTGCTCGGTACGCCTTGGGCTCGCCGACCAGCAGGCCCGCCACACCCAGACGAGGATCGCCCCCGCCGCGAACGTCCAGATCACCAGCGGCGTCAACTCCGGCGCACCGATCAGCGCGGTGGCGACCCCTGCGACGACACCGACGGCTAACGACCACAGGGCACGCCTGACCGACAGCAGTCGTCCCCGCGCCGGCCGTCCCGAATGCTGCTCCACTTGATCAGCGTTCCAGTTCGAACGGATCATGTAGGGAATACCCGAAGCGATTACCGGATCAGGTCGTGAATATCCTGGCGAGAACCCGCTGGACTCCCAACGGACCCGCCGGTTCAGGGCTGATACTGACCGCGGGTGCGGGGCAACCACTGGGGATGGTGGTCGCGCAGGTAGCCCACCAGTCCCTCGCGCAGGTCGCAGCGCAGGTCCCAGGCGCTGGCGCCGTCGGCGGCCGAGGCCTGCACCTGGATGACCACCGTCTGCGGGGTGGAGTCGACCATCTGGAGCACCCACTGGCCGCGGTCCCACAGCGGCGAGGACTCGACCAGCCGGCGAGCCTCCCGGCGCAGGTCGTCCAGGTCGGCGGTGTGGTCGACATGAATCTGGACTTTGCCGACGACCCGGGACTCGTTCCGGGTCCAGTTCTGGAACGGCCGCTCGGTGAAGTACGTGGTCGGCAGGATGAGCATCCGCTCGTCCCAGAGCCGGATCACCACGTTGGTCAGCTTCACCTCCTCGACCCGGCCCCATTCGCCGTCGACCACCAGCACGTCGCCGACGTGCAAACCGTCGGCGAAGGCGACTTGGACACCGGCGAACGCGTTGCCGAGCGCGGTACGGGCGGACAGGCCGATCAACGCGCCGACCACTCCCGCCGACGTCAGGACGGAGACGCCGAAGAGGCGTACCGGCCGGAAGGTGATCAGGATCAGGCCGATCGCGACGATCGTGACCACGGCGACGGTGAGCCGCCGCACGGGACGGATCTGGGTCCGAGCCCGCCGGACCCGGCGGCTGCTGACCGCGTCGCCCGGTAGTCGGCTGAACGCGACCGCCTCGGCGACGTGCAACGCCCTAATCACCAGCCATGCCCCGGACACGACCAGGGCCACCAGGACGACGTGTCGCAGATGACCCTGCCATCCGGCCGGTCTCAACGGCAGCGCGTAGTTCAGCGCCCCGGCCAGCAGGACCGCCGCCGCCGGGCGGCGGCAGGCGTGCCGCATCGGCTCCAGCAGCCACTGGTAACGGCCATGGGCAACGCGGCGCACCAGCAGGCCAGAGATCAGGTCCACGACCACCGCCGCCGCCAGCGTGGCTACTACGATCAACGCGGTACGCATCAGAGGCCGCTCACCGTAATCCCGACGCCAGCTTCCCCGGGCTCCCTGCCCAGTCCACGTGCCCAGGGTGCCATCCGACTTGGTGATGGACGGCGAAGTTGGCAAACAACCGCTGACGGTCAGCGCCGCATCCGATTTCGCCCCGAGGACACTTTCGCCCCCTTATTCTGACCTCATCCCGGCCGGTCGACGCCGGGTCCGAGTCGGGGGATTGAGACCGCTACGCCGCCGTGATTATCAGCGACTACGGCATCGGCGTCCTGGTAACCAATACCAGCCCCGGCACCTGGGCCTGGTGACGCGGCTCTCTTACCGCTGTTGCTGACTCCGACGTGCAGATTGCAGAGCCGCGTCGAGGCCGTTCAACCGCAGCACGCTCCCGCCGCGCAGGTGCGCCAGGTCCGCGCTGCCGTCGCCCTCGTACTGGACAAACGTCACCTGTTCGGTCCATACCAGGCGGGTACCGTCCGCCTCGACGTCGAGCCGAACGGTGACCAGCGACGTCCATCGCAGTTCGCCGTCGACGAGAGCCTCGTATCCGTAGACGAGCCCGTGGGCACCCGTGATGTCGATGTACCGCGACCGGTACTCCAACTGCTCGGGCACCGTGTCCAGCCCGGTGAAGGTGCTGCGCGCCGTCTCACCACCGCCCACCCGGAAGTCGTGCTCGTACGAGCCTGCGCTGCCGGGAAGCCGGAACCATCGCCGCCTGATCGCGGTGTCGGCGAACGCCGTGAAGACCTCGCCCGGCGGCACGTCGAGGTGCCGCGAGATCGTGAACGTGTCGTGTCGGACCATGTGTGCCTCCCGCTGTCACGGCCACGACGGGTGGCCGCACGCCAGTTACGATCAGTAAGAAACGCGCGCCCAGCGGGTTTAATCCGGCTCTCCGATACGCACTTTGAAGTCAGCCACTGACACATGAGGAACCACAGCCATGACGAGCCTTCTTGGCGCCGACCTCGCACAGCGCGGAGTCGCGCCGGACTGCGTCCAGACGATCGAACTCGTCCGCGACGTGCTGACGCGGGTGGGCGACAAGTGGACCCTGCTGACCATCACGGTCCTGGCGTCCGGCCCGCTGCGCTTCACCGCGCTGCACCGGCAGGTTGCCGGCATCTCCCAGCGGATGCTCAGCCAGACGCTGCGCGCCCTCACCCGCGACGGGCTGGTGACGAGGACCGCATACCCGGAAGTACCCCCGAGGGTCGAATATGCCCTGACGCCACTCGGCCGTTCACTGAACGAGGCCGTGGACGGACTCGTGCACTGGGTCCGTGGCCACCAGAACGACATCGTCCGCAACCGCGACGAGTTCGACCAGAAACCCGGCGATCCCACCATCACCGGGAAGCCGTGATCTGAGCGTCACCTCAGTCGAGGCGGAAGCTCGCCAGGGCTAGTCGTTGGAAGGGCTCGGTCTCGTTCCACTGGCTGTCCTGGGCGATCCAGGACAGGCTGTATGCGCGGGTCTTGTCCTCGTTGACCAGCAACCGGCGGACGTGCAGCCGCGCACCGGCGGCCTGGTCGCAGGTGTACTCCCACTCCGCGGCGCCGCCCGGGCGGATGACCGGCCCGATGCTGACCTTCTGGTAGCCGGCCAGCGCCCCGGTGTTCAGCGCGTCGCGCTCCGCGGCCTCCCACCGCTTCGACGGTACGGAGGAGGCTGTGGCGGAGGGGTCGACGGCAATGGCCCGCACCTCGGCGGGGTCGCGGAAGCACACCAGCGCGCCCTCGGTGTGCCGGGCCCATCCCTCGGGCACCGCCACCAGAAAGCCGGCGGGGTCCTGGTGCCACGCCCACCCGTTCGGCAGGGCGTACGGCGGTCGCACACCGGGCTCGTGCAGTGGCTCGGCGACACTGGAGGCGGCATCGTCCAGGCAAGGGTGGGCCGGCGCCGCCGCTGTCGACTCCACCGCGCCGGCCGCCGCGCCGCCCGGTTCGGCCGCCGGAGGGCTGTCCTGGCCGCGCAGGCCGCCGACCACCGCGCCGGTTGCCGTGCCGACGACGGCCACGACCGCCAGCAGGCCCACCACGGCGCCGGCGAAGGCCCAGCCGGTCGTCCGATCGCGGGCGGTTGGCGCCAGAACCGGAATGACAATGGTGTTGGCCGCGTCCGCGGCGACCGGGGCCGTCGGTGGCACGGCCCGGGGCCGACGGCGGGACGTGGCGCGCACAGCCCGCCAGCGGCGCGCACGGGGCGTCGGCACGGGCTCGATGGGTACGGTCGCCGCGGCCACCTGCTCCAACTGGTCGCGGGCCTCCTGGGCGGTCAGCCGTTGGCGGGGGTTGCGCAGCAGGAGCCCGGTGATCACGCGCTCGAGCGGCCGGACGGTCATCCGGTCCGGCGTCTCGGTGGCCAGGGCGGCAAGCATGGCGAGGGTCGAGGGCCGATCCCACGGCGGGCGGCCCTCCGCGGCCAGGTAGAGCGTCGCGCCGAGGGCCCACAGGTCGGTGGCGGGGGTGGACCTCCCGTCGCGGGCACACTCGGGCGCGATGTACTGGATCGCCGACAGGGTCGCCGTGGTGACGGTCGCCGGATCCCGGGCGTCGAAGATCGACAGACCGAATCCGCCGAGCATGACCCGCCCATCGTCGGCGAGCAGTACGTTGTGCGGCCGGACCTCCCGATGCATCACCCCCACCGCGTGGGCGGCACTCAGTGCGGCAATCAGGTGCAGGCCGACCCGCGCCACCTCGGCCGGTGCCAGCGGACCGTCGGTGGCAACCACCTCGGACAGGGACCGGGAGGGTACGTGCTCCATGACGAGCCACAGGAATCCGTTGGTGCTCAGCACGTCCCACACCCCGACCACGCCCGAATGATCCAGGCCGGCCAGGCCGCGTACCTCCCCGAGCGTTCTGTCCCGTAGCCGGGACCGCTCGGCGTCGCTCACCCACCCCGGCAGGGCGATCTGCCTGAGCGCGACGTGCCGGTCGAGCACCTCGTCGCGGGCCAGCCAGACGCGTCCCGGGGTCGCGGTGTCCCCCATCAGCAGGAGCCTGCGGTACCGGCCGGCGAGCAACTCGTCATCCATGTGAGTGATTCGGAGCGGTCCGCCGTGCGGATGGGTGGAGGTGACGGACCGGGCCGGCCGCGGGTGTGCCGGCCCGGCTGCGCTCAGCTCAGCTCGACAGTACCCAGGATATCGGTGGGGGCGACGGAGCCACCGACGGGCTCGTTGGACACCCCGAACGTGCCCGCGTCGGCGACCGGGCCGATGACCATGGTCGACGCCCGGTCCCCCTCGGCGAGCTGTCCCACCTTGCGGGGCTCGCTGCCACGGATGAGCCAGAGCTCGTAGATCCGCCCGGCGCCGGGCGCGGGCAGGTCGCGCAGCAGCACCACACCGCGATCACGGTCACGGGAGACCACCACTGTGGCGGCGCCGCCGGGCTGCAGCGGCCGCTCGAACACCCGGGCGTCCGGGGCGTCCAGAACGGCGGCGATCTGCCGCGCCTGAGCGCTGCTGGCCTGCTCGTCGCTGATCCGATCGTTGCTGACGGTCCAGGTCACCGCGCTCGCGCCGCCGGCCAGGAGCACGGCCGCGGCGGCAGCCACGGTGAGCTGTCGCCACCTGCCTGCCCGCCGTCCGCCACCGGCGCCCGTGGCAATGACGCGCAACTGGGGAGTCCGGGCCGCCTGGGCGAGGGTCCGCTCCCGCAATGCCGCCGGGGTCGCCTCGACGTCGGTCTCGTCGGCGAGCCGCGCGACGGTCTCCCGCAACTCGGCCACCTCGTCGCGACACGGCTCGCACTCGGCCAGGTGCCGTTCGAACGCGGCCCTCTCGACGTCGTCGACCGCGTCCAGGACGTAGGCGCCAGCGAGGGTGTGCACATCGGCGCTCATGCCCGTCCCCCCATTTCGATGCCCAGGCAGTCGCGCATCCGGATCAGTCCGTCGCGCATCCGCGTCTTCACCGTCGGCAGCGGTGTCTGCAACTTCTCGGCGACCTCTCGGTAGGTGTGACCGCCGTAGTAGGCAAGGGTCACCGACTCCCGCTGCACCGGGGTCAGCCGGTCCAGGCACCGGCGGACCTGTTCCCGCTCCAACCGGGCGGTGACATCCTCGACCACTTCGTCGTAGGGAACGTGTTGCTCGGTCGCGGCGACCTGCAGGACCCGGTTGGTGTGGGCCTGTTCGGAGCGCACCCGGTCCACGGCGCGGCGGTGCGCCATGGTGAGGATCCACGCCGAGGCGGAGCCGCGGCCGGCGTCGAAGCGGCCGGCGGTGCGCCACACCTCGACCATCACCTCCTGCGTCACCTCCTCCGCCTGCGCCGGATCGCGTACGACCCGCCGGGCCAGCCCGAGGACCCTGCCCGCCATCGCGTCGTACAGCGTGGCGAACGCCGCCTCGTCGCCGCGCGCCACTCGCGGCAGCAACTCGTCGGCGTTCGGTGGGGTCGCCGTGTCCGGCGGCACCGAACGCAACCGCCGTGCCTGTTCCGGGTCACCGCTCATTCTCGGCCTGTCCTCTCCTGTGCTGGCGACGGTTCGGTGTGCCGCGGTGTACTCGGTGCTCAGGCGGGATGAGCGTGGGCAAGGCGCGCGTAGACGATGACATTGTCGCGGTAGTGCTGGGTGGTGTCGTCGAACTCGCCGCCGCAGGTGATCAGGCGTAGCGCCGCGTGGTCGGTCGCCCCGTACACCTCAGCTGTGGGAAAGCGGTCCTTGGGATACTGCTCGACCTTGCTGACGGTGAACATCGCGGTGCTGCCGTCCTGCCGGTCGACGGTGATCCCGGCGCCGACCGGCAGCGTGCCCAGGTCGAAGAACGTCCCGCGGCGGCCCTTCCAGTTGACGTGCCCGGCGAGCACGGCCGGACCGAGAGCACCGGGCGTCGGCGCCTTGGTGAACCAGCCCACGTCGGTGGCGCTGTCCGGAACCTGCATCGCACCGTCCGCCTGTAGGCCGAGGGCGACGATCGCGGCGGTGGCCTTCAGCGACGGGATCGACACCCGCGTCGGCGGCGAGCCGACCATCAGCGGTCCCGAGGTCAATTCGCCCGGCCCGGTCGCCGGGACAGCAGACGCGTTCGCGGCCGGTGCCGCAGCGGACGCGTCGGGTCGGGGTGGGTCTCCCCCGCGACCGGCGACGGCGAGACCGATCGTCAGGGCCGCCGTCACGGTGAGGATGCCGGCCGTCGCCAGGAGCGCGTGGCGCCCCCGGCGACGGTCGGCCGGCACTGGTGCGTCGCCGGTGTCCAGCACGACTGCCTCCGGCTCAGCGCTCGCCGGCGAGCCGACGGCGCGCGACGACCGCACCGGCTGCGCCGAGCAGCGCGAGGCCACCCACGGCGTACATCATCATCGGCGATCCGCCGGAGGTGCTGCCGTCGCCGGTGGCGACACCCCCTGCGGGTACGGAGCCGGCGGCGGCACCGCTGACCATGCCGCACGTCGCGGGGTCGGTGGCCTCGGCGGGGATGTCGTTGACGCCGATAGACTTCGCGAACGTCGACTCCCCGAGCGCCTCCATGTCGTACTTGCCGTTCTTGTTGGCGTCGATGCCGTGCTGCACGAGGTGCAGATCCTTCAGGTGCTCGATCGTGCCCTTGGGCAGGTCAGCGGCGGGGATGGTGCGCTCGTAACTGAGGTTGCCCTTCGCGTCGGCCGTCGGCATCCGGTCCACCGCAAGGCCGCTGGCCTTTGTGGTGTCTCCGGTGGTGGTCAACGAGATGAAGATGTCCCCGTACATCTTGAGGCCCTCTTCGGTGCTGACATAACCGTTGCCGTTCGCGTCGGCGGACTTGTCCGGGCAGTGGAAGTCCATGCCGTTGGCCGCGCCGTGCACGTGCTGGGCGTGCGGCGAGTTCGGCGTCATGCCCTTCGACCGGATCATGACCTTGAGGTCACCGCCGCTCGTCGCGGTCAACGTCGCGGTGCCTGTCGCGCCGGTCTCGTTGAGGTCCTGTAACTGGACCTGCACGCTCTCGTCGGCGTGAGCGACGCCCGGGAACGCGAGGATCAGCGCGGCCGCGGGCACGGCAAGCAGGGCTCGGGACAATTTCACAACAAATCTCCGTCTCCGCCTGGGTACGGCGTTGATGCTCAGGTGCTGTCGTGAGGGATTCGTCGCCTCCCGTCCAGCGGATTGGTCCCGGCCCGGATTCTTTTCCGGCCCGTACAGTCACCCGGCGGACCACAGCAGGTCAGGTGATGGTGACTGTGGTGCTGTGCCAGCCGGTCGCGCCGTCGGGGAAGGGCGCTGCGCGTTGGCCGGTCTGGGTGACGCCGGTGGCATCGGTGGCCCGTACGCGCAGGGTGTGGCTGCCGGGGGTGGCGTCCCAGCGGTAGGTCCACTGCCGCCACAGGTCCGGTGACGGCCCGTCGGCGAGGCGGGCCGGCCGCCACGGCCCGTCGTCGATCTGCACCTCGGCGGCGGTGATTCCGCGACGTTGCGCCCAGGCGACACCGGCGATCATGACGGGGCCGGCGCGCCGTTGGGCGAAGGGTTTCGGGGTGTCGATGCGGGACGCGGTCTTGACCGGTGCGTCAGCGGCCCACCCACGCTGCACCCAGTAGGGATCGAACGCGTCGAAGGTGCTCACCTGCAGGGAGGTGAGCCACTTGCAGGCGCCGACGTAGCCGTAGAGGCCGGGGACGAGCATGCGGACGGGGAAGCCGTGTTCCAGGGGCAGGGGTTCGCCGTTCATGGCCACCGCCAGGAGCGCGTCGCGGCCGTCGAGGATCGCCTCCAGCGGGGTGCCGATGGTCATGCCCTCCACGGAACGGCTGACGAGCTGGTTCTGCCCGGCGCGGATGCCCGCCTCGCGTAGCAGCGGCGCCAGCGGGACCCCTGTCCAGCGGGCGGTGCCGATGTAGGGACCGCCGACCTCGTTGGAGACGCAGTTGAGGGTGATGTCGCGCTCCACCACACCGCGGGCGAGGAGGTCGTCGAATGTCCAGGTGCGGGGCCGGTCGACCGCTCCGTCCAAGGTCAGCCGCCAGGTTTTCACGTCGACCTGCGGGACGGTGAGGGCGGTGTCGACCCGGTAGAAGTCCCGGTTGGCTGTGAGAAACGGCGAGACCCCGTCCACGCCGGCGGTGACGCCACCGGGTAGCGGCGGCGCGGGTTGCGCCGGCGACGGTATGCGGACGGCGGCGCGGGAACGGGCGCCTGCCGCGCTGCGGCGACCGACAGCCTGGCCGATGGTTGCCGTGGCGCCGGCGGCGAGCGCTGTCCCCGCCGCCGTGACCAGAAACTGGCGGCGGTTGAGAAGCCGAGGCCGGCTCGACTCCGTGGCCGTGACCGTCCGAGCCGCGCGTACCAACAGCAGCATCGCGGCGATCCCCACGCCGGCGCCCGCCAGTACCGGCAGGACGTCCACCGGCGTCGCGGTCGGGCGGGACAGGACGGCGGTGACACCGACAGCAGCGAACACCGCGAGGCCGGCGAGACCGTAGCGGCGTCGTCGTATCGCTAGCGCGCCGAGCACCACCGCGCTCAGGGCCAGGAGGGTGTAGACGCCGGCGAGGAGGGCGATCTTGTCGTTGGTGCCGAAGGTACGGATGGCGAACGCCTTGACCGGTTGCGGTGCCAGATCGATCGCGACGCCGCCGACCGCCAGCACCGGATCGGCAGCCGGATCGACAAGCGCCGCGACGAGATGCGCCACGCCGAGGGCGACGCCGGCGCTCAGCACGCCGACGAGGAGGCCGCGGACGGCGGTCGCGTTCCGGGACGACCCCGGCCGGCGAGTCGCCGGCCGGGGCTCGTTGGTGGTGGACACCATCAGTTCTTGGGCATCAGGACGCTGTCAACGATGTACACGGTGGCGTTGGCCGTCGAGACGTTGCCGCAGACCACCATCGAGGTGCCGTCGACGGTGAACGAGGAACCGCCGCCGGTCACCGTGACGTCGTCACCCTGCAACGTCTTGTGGGTTCCGGCCAGGGTGTCCGGGGACAACTGGGTCGTCACCACGTGGTGGGTGAGGATCTTCTTCAGCATGGCGTCGTCGGCCAGGACCTTGTCCAGGTCGGCCTTCGGAAGCTTGGCGAACGCGTCGTTGGTCGGCGCGAACACCGTCACGCCCTGCGCGCCGTTGAGGGAATCCACCAGGTTGGCCTTCTTCACCGCCGTCACCAGCGTCGACAGCAGCGGATTGCCGGACGCGGCGGTGGCCACCGGCACCTTCGCCATCGCATCGAAACTTCCTGGGTTGGCCGGATCGGTCGGCACGGCCGCGCATCCCGGACCGAACTGACCCGACATCATCATCGACGGCGAGGCCGAGGCCATCGGTGCGCTGGCGGACGTGCTCGGCGTGCCGCTGGCGGTGTCCTCGCTGTCGGTACCGCCGCAGGCGGACAGGGCCAGCACGGCGATTACGCCGACCGTGGCAAACAGGCGCCGCTTCATACGAACTCCTCAGATGCTTGTACTCGATTGCTGCTGTCATGAGGCATTCGAGGCCGACCCACGGACGGATGGGCACAAGATCGGAATTCTTTTGCTGGCGACAATGACGAGCGCCGGGTCCGGGCACGTTGACCCAGCCTTTGGTAAGTAGTAGCTTACCGTTCGTGGGGACTTACCAAGTTGATGATGGGTGGGACGCGCTCGGCGATCCCACGAGGCGCGCCATCATCGCGTGCCTGGCCGAACGACCCCGCGCCGTCGGCGAACTCGCCGAGGTCCTGCCAATCAGCAGGCCAGCGGTTTCCCAACACCTCAGAGTGCTCAAAGACGCCGGCCTCGTCACCGACCGCGCCGCCGGCACCCGCAGGGTCTACCGGCTCAACCCGGCAGGTGTCGCCGCCCTTCGAGACCAGCTCGACACGTACTGGAACCGCGCCCTCACAGGCTTTCAGGACGCGGCCGAAAGACCCACCGAGGAGGAGTCATGACCGAAACCGCCGAGGTCGTCGTGCGCCGGCACGTCATCGTGCAGGCACCCATCGAGCGAGCCTTCACCGTGTTCACCGAACGATTCGGCGACTTCAAACCGCGCGAGCACACCCTGCTCAGCGCCGGGACCGCCGAGACCGTCTTCGAACCGAAGGTCGGCGGCCACATCTACGATCGCAGCGCCGACGGCGAAGAATGCCGGTGGGCCCGGGTCCTGGCGTACGAACCCCCGAAACGCGTCGTGTTCAGCTGGGACATCAGCCCGACCTGGCAGGTCGAGACCGACCTGGCCAACACCAGCGAGGTCGAGGTCACCTTCATCGCCGAAACCCCGGAGCGCACTCGGGTCGAATTGGAGCACCGCAACCTTGACCGGCACGGCCCCGGCTGGCCCGCGGTCCGCGACGGCGTCGCCCACGACGAAGGCTGGCCGCTCTACCTTGCCCGATACGCCAACCTGTTCGTCGAGGACAACTGAGGCGAGGACCGCGACGTCGACGACGCCGGTCGGCCCGTAGGAAGCGCCCGCCGCGACGGGCCACCTCCCACCGGGTTACCCGACCGGGGTCGCTGCGCTAGAGGCCCAGGCTGCGCAGGGTCGGCACGGTCTGGCCCACCCAGGCGAGGTCGGCGTCCTCGCGGGCGCCCTGGGTACGTTGCGTGCCGGCCAGGAACCACAGGAAGTAGGTGGTGTAGCCGGGTGCGCTGACCACCGTGTGGTATCCCTCGGGCATCATCTGCATGACGTGATCGCGGATGGTGACGTTCTCCTCGTACCCCTCGTCGGTGTAGACCCGGCTGATGCCGAACCCGTCCGCCGGGTTGACGCGGTAGTAGTACATCTCCTCGTGTGCGGCCTCGGCGGGCAGGTCGTCGACCTTGTGCCGGTGCGGCGGGTAGGTGCTCCAGTTGCCCGAGGGCGTGTAGGTCTCGCCGACGATGAGCCGGCGGGCGGGCAGTTCCGGTTGGGAGACCTCGGTGAGGATCTGGTGGTAGGTACGGCCGAAGTTGGCCGCTCCCCAGTTGCCGGTCGCGACCTGCTCCGGCGCGATGACATAGGGGTCGGTGGCCAGGTCGCTGGGGGCGCTGGGGAGGGCGATCTCCACGGCGGTCACGGCCTCGACGGTCACCGAGGAGCCGGCCGGGATGTAGACGGAGTGCGGCTTGCCGGAGAAGACGTCCGAACGCCGGCCGACCTGCGAAAAATGGTGGTCGGCGACGGTGAAGTTGGCGGTGCCGCCGAGGATGACGGCCAGGATCTCCCGGTCACCGGACTCGCCGGTCCAGGACTCGCCGGCCGAGAGCCGCAGCAGGGTGAAGTCCAGCAGTCGGCAGGGGTTGAAGGGCAGCGTGTTCCGGCCGTCGGCGGCGGGAATGGCGCAGTGGTAGCGGTAGTCCATGATCACCTTTCGGAGGATGCGGGGCGGTGCGGTCGGTCCTGGCTGTTACCAGGGGCTGGTCCAGCCAGGGATCGTGGCGCGGGTGAGGGCTTCCAGGTAGAAGTAGTCGCCCCACAGGGTTCCCTCGTCGACGCCGACGTCCTTGGGTTTGTCGTAGACGCCGTGCAGGATCAGCGCGTTCGAGGCCGAATGGCCACCGGTGGAGTAGCGCTCGATGAGCGAGCGCAGGATCTCGGCGGCGGCTGTCCGGTACCGATCGGCGCTGGCCGGGTCGGTGAGGCTGTCGGCGAGTTCGTGCAGGCCGCAGACGGCGATGGCCGCGGCCGAGCTGTCCCGCTCCTGGCCACTGCCGTCGCCGAACTCCAGGTCCCAGTACGCGACGTGGTCGTCGGGCAGGTGGGCGAGGAAACGGTCGGCGCAGGTCTTCGCGGCGGCGAGCAGCGCGGGGTCGCCGATGTGCCGGTGGTTGAGGCTGAACCCGTAGATGCCCCAGGCCTGTCCGCGGGCCCAGCAGGAGTTGTCGGCGTGGCCCTGTTCGGTCTCGCCACGCAGTGGCACACCGCTGCCCGGATCCCAGTAGAAGGTGTGGAAGGTGGTGCCGTCCGGGCGCAGGATGTGCTGGCGCAGTTGCTCGGTGTGCCGGCGGGCCGCGGTGGCGTAGCGGTCGTCGCCGGTGGTCTGGCTGGCCCAGAAGAGCAGCGGCGTGTTCATGAGGCTGTCGATGATGGTGCGGCCCCGTTGGCGGGGGTCGTTCAGGTCGCCCCAGGCCTGGATGATGCCGGCGGGTTCGAGGACGCGCGTCATCAGGTGGTCCGCGGCGGCGAGAGCCGCGCCTCGGGCCCGCGGATCGCCGGTACGGCGGGCCGGGGTGACGCAGGAGAGGGTGTAGAGGAATCCGAGGTCGTGGGTGTCCAGGTCGATGCCGCGGTCCACCCGATCCGCGAAGCTGCCCACGTGGGACAGTGCTGCCCGCAGGTGGCGGTCGTCACCGGTCAGGTCGTGCGCCAACCAGAGCTGACCGGGCCAGAAGCTCGTGGTCCAGCCGACGTTGCCGCCCTCGGGTTGGCCGGCGCTCGGTGGCCGCAGCGGGTAGCGGTTGGCGTCGGTGGTGTCCGCGGGGTACCGGTCGCCGAAGGTGGCGATGTTCGCGTCGACGGTACGTATCGCGGCGGCCACCGCGGCCGCCGTGGCCTCTGCGTCGGAGCTGGGACGGACGTCGGTCGCCGTCATGGATGCTGTTCTCCCTCGTGGGTCCGGTCCGGTGCCGGGCAGGTGTCTCATCGGCGCCCCGGCTCGGTGGCCGGGACGTGGTGGTCAGGCGCGCTGGGGTGCGGCCGCCGGTGGGTCGAGGGCGGCGCGCACTGTGAATCGGCTGTTGGCCCAGACGACGTAGAGCAGCGGCGCGGCGGCGAGGCCGAGCGCGATCGCGGGACGGGCCGCCAGGAGCTGGGCGAGCAGCACGAGCACGAGCAGGGACACGGCGGTGAGGTACCACCGGCGCACCGCCAGATACACGCAGGTACGGGCCACCTCACGCAACCGCGCGGTGGGCTGGTCGGCGAGGGTCACCAACCCGAGCAGCGTGGTCGCGACGGTGAGGACGATCAGGGTCGCCAGCACCGGCAGGGCGAGTGCTCCGACCCGGTGGCCCCATGCGGCGCGGGCGTCGACGGCGAGCACCACCAGGGCGGTCATGGCCGCCGCCGTCCAGAGCATCGCCGGCCGGGCGGTGGCTCGCCAGGCGCGGCCGTAGGTGCGCAGGACACCACCGGTGTCGCCGGCCGAGTAGGCGGACATGACAGCGAAGGCCGCACAGAGCCCGGGCGCGCAGAGCGGTGCGGTCAGCGCGTAGAGCGGCCAGGAGCGCGCCGCGTCGGTGGTGAACGCGAGCGTCACCAGTGGCAGGCCACCGAGCACCAGCAGCAGGTTGGTGACGAGCGTGACGTAGAACCCGTCGAAGACGGCGGTGATGGTGTTGTGGCGCGAACGCATGGGCCTCAACCCTTCAGTCCGGTCGAGGCAACGCCCTCGATGAAGTAGCGCTGACCGAGCAGGAAGATGACAGCGACGGGCAGCACGGACAGCACCGAGCCCGTCATGATCAGCGCATACTCGGCGTTGTACTGGGAGATGAAGGTGTTCAGCCCCAACTGGACGGTGCGCAGTTCCGGACTGCGCAGGTAGACGAGCGGGCCGAGGTAGTCGTTCCAGGTGGTCGTGAACATCAGCAGGGCCAGGCTGGCGAGCGCCGGCCGGGACAGCGGCAGAATGATCCGCCGGTAGATGCCGTACTCGCTGAGCCCGTCGACCCGCGCCGCTTCGCTGAGTTCCTCGGGGATCGTCTCGTAGAACTGCTTCATCAGGAACACGCCGATCGCGCCGAACGCCTGGATCGCGACGATCGACCACAGCGTGTTCGACAGGTGCAGCTTCGACATGAGGATGAACTGCGGGATCATGTACGACTGCCAGGGCACCGCGATCGTCCCGACGTACGCCAGGAAGAGCAGGTTGCGTCCGGGGAAGCGGACGCGGGCGAAGCCGTAGGCCGCGAAGCTGCCGGTGAGCACCTGCAGGAAGGTGACGATCACCGACAGCAGCATGGTGTTCCACAGCCACGTCGTCATGTCCGAGCGCTGCCAGATGTCGATGTAGTTTCGCCACACCACCGGATCGGGGAGCCAGGTGATCGGGATGGTGAATACGTCGTTGTTTGTCTTCAACGACGCCACCACCATCCAGAAGAACGGCAGCAGCAGCCCGGCCGCCGCGAGCACGAGAGCGGCGTACCCGAGGAGCCGCCCGCCCATGGACCGGACCGGTCGGCGGGGCGCGCGGTTGCCGGGCGCGGCGACGGCCGGGGTGGGCAGGGAGAGGTCGGTCGCGGTCATCAGCTGTTCCTCCGCTTGTTGACCATGAACTGGATGACCGTGATGCCGAAGCAGATGGCGAACAGGACGATGGAGACCGCCGAGGCGTAGCCGAACTGGTTCTCCTCGAAGCCCTTCTGGTAGATGTACTGCGAGAGCACAAGTGTCGACTGGCCCGGTCCGCCGCCGGTCATCACGAGGATGAGGTCGAAGACCTTGAAGCTTTCGATGGTGAGCAGCACCGTGACGAAGAAGGTCGTGGTTCGCAACCCGGGCAGGGTCACGTGCACGAACCGCTGCCACGGTGAGGCGCCGTCGGTCTCGGCCGCCTCGTAGAGCTGGGCCGGGATGGTCTGCAGGCCGGCCAGGAACAGCAGCATGTAGTAGCCCATGTACCGCCAGGTGCCGACGATGATGACCGCCGGCATCGACCAGGTCGCCGACGCGGTCCAGCCCGGCGGATTGTCCACCCCGACGGCGCCGAGCAGAGCGTTGATCGGGCCGTACTCCGGGCTGAACAGCTGGTTCCAGACGACCGCGATCGCCACGATCGAGGTGATGTAGGGGAAGAAGGCGATGGTGCGGAAGAACCGTACGCCGCGCAGTTTCCGGTTGAGCAGCAGCGCCAGCCCGAGTGCCGCCGCGAGGGTCAGCGGGATGTGGAAGACGGCGTAGTAGACGGTGTTGCGCAGTGCGGTCCAGAAGCTCGAGTCGTCCCACATCCGCCGGAAGTTCGCGGTGCCGGTCCACTCGGCCACCCCGAAGACGTTCCAGTTGGTGAACGCCACGTAGAACAGCACGACGACGGGGAGCAGGGTGAGCAGTGCGAAGCCGAGGAAGTTGGGAAGGATGAACGACCAGCCGGCGACCGTGTTGCGCGACACCAGCCGCCGGTTCCTGGGTCTCGTGCGCGGCAATGTTGCCATAGGGAGTCTCCGGAAGCGTTCAGCATGGCGGCGGGACCGGCGTGCGGCTCAGGCGCGCCGGGCCCGCCATCAGCTCACTGGTTGAGGACTTCGTTCTTGGCGCGGGTCTGCGCCTTGCTCAGCTCCTCGTCGACGCCCTTGCTGTCGGAGAGGATCGCCGAGTGCGTCTCGTTGAGGAGGTTCTGCAGGCCGGCGGTGTGCTTCGACACCGGGTTCTCCGGCTTGATGGTGTGCTTCGAGTAGGCGAACTTCGACAGCTCGTCCTGCGGCACGCCGTCCAGCCCGAACAGCGACGTGGTGACCGCGTCGGTGACCTGGGCCGGGGTGATGCCGATCCCGGCCAGCGCCTTGCCGGCCTCCGGGCCGGCCGCGTACTTGAGGAAGTCCTTGGCCGCGGCGGTCTTGGACTTGCTGATCTTCGGGTTGATCCCCAGGCCGGTCGGGTCACCGAAGGTGACGGGCGTGGCGGAGGTGCCGGTGGTGGACTTGTCGAACTGCGGCGCCGGCGCGATGCCCCACTGGAACTTGTCGGCGTCACCGCTCTGTCGCTGGTTGAGCAGCGTGGCCACGTACCAGGTGCCCATCAGCAGCATCGCCGACTGCTGCTTGCCGAACTGCGCCTGGTAGGTGAGCTTGTTGGTCTTCGCCGTGCCGAAGGTCGGCTGCGCGCCGGCCGCCTGCAGGTCCAGTGACCGCTCGTAGTAGGGCTTCAGGAAGCCGAAGTCCCCGGAGAGCAGGTCCGCGTTGGGGGTCTGGGCGAGCGCGAATCCCTGCACTGTCGACTGGAAGGTGTGCTGGTAGGCGCCGGTCGCGTTCGAGCCGGCCCCCTTCAGCCCGGTGTGCAGTCGCTTCGCCGCGTCGGTGTAGTCGTCCCAGGTCCAACTGCCGTCCGGCGGCGTCACCTTCGCCTTGGCGAACAGGTCCTTGTTGTAGAACAACACCCAAGAGTCCTGCCGGTACGGCACCGCGTACGCCTTGCCGTCCACCTGGTAGGGCGCGAGCCCCGGGGCCGAGCCGAGACCGGAGGCGGCGTCGGAGACGTCGAGCAGCTGACCACCGCTCTGGTACGTGTAGAAGTTCTTGAGGTTCTTCATGACGTAGACGTCCGGGGCGGTGCCGGCGGCCAGGTCCGTGATCATCTGGGTGTCGTAGTCGTTGCCCGGGGCGTACTCCTTGAGCTCCACCGTCACGTTCGGGTGGGTCGCCTTGAAGCCGTCGGCGAGCGTCTTGAACTCGGGCGTGGACGACAGGCTCCAGCCGGCCAGGGTGATCGTCACAGGGGCGTTGGGGTCGACTGGCTCGTCTCCACCCCCGCAGCCGGCGAGAACAAGCGTCAGGGCCGTCGCAGCGCTGATGACGGCCGGTATCGCACGCTTCATCCCTTTCTCCTTAACTCAGGGGGCCCGGACGGGCCCGCACTGCTACCAGGACACCTGGGTGGGCCTGGCATGCTCCGTTTCCAGACGGGTCGACGTGCTGACCCCGTCGGGCCAGTCGACCGCGAGGTGGAGGCCGCGGACGTCCTCGTCGATGACGGCCCGGCCTGCCTGCCCGCCCGTGGCCACCGGCACTGTGGACAGTTCGCTGAAGGTGGCGATCCATGCCCCCGGCCGGACGGGGTAGTCCAGCCAGGGCACGACCAGCCCTCCGGCCAGGGGCCCGCCGTGCGGAACGGCGGTGGCGCCGGCCGTTCCGCCGCCGTGCACGCTTCCGAGCCAACTGGTGAGGCCACCCCCGGCCACTGTCGTCACACTGGCGCCGACGGTGGCCGTCGCATCTCCGGCAACGGCCCAGCCGCCGATCCGTAGCCGCAGCGCAGCGGCCTCGACACCTTCGACGAGGCTGTCGACGCGGGTCAGACGGAACTCCCAGGGGCCGCGGACCAGCGAGTACACGGTGAGGTGCCCGGCCGGTTGGGACTGGCCCACGCGGCCGCCGCCGTGATCGCGCTGACCCGGATCCGGGTCGACCCAGTGGGCGAGCGCACGGGACCCGGCCACACCCACGCCGTCGGTGTCGACGCGCACGGTCAGCAGGCGCATGCCGGCGCGGTGGGTGACCCGACCCGCGTCGTCGACGAGAGTGACGGACTGGTCGAGCGGACTGGCCCAGCCGCTGTCGTCGAGGACGGGGGTGGTCGCGGTGGAGTAACCCAGACGGGCGTAGAGCGGGGAGTCCGAGACGGTGGCGCCCTCGACGGCGTGGTCGGTGCCGTGGTTGACGACGCGGACGATGCCGTCGGCGCGGGTGCCCGAGACCAGCCAGCCCGGCGCGTGTATCGCCCGCACCGTGTCCCGCTCCTGCACCGGCAGCGGCTCCTCGGGCGTCGTCCACACCGGATGGTCGGCGGGTAGCGCGATGCCGAGCAGGCCCTTGCTGGCCCAGTACGGCGAGGCCGGCCCGGAGTACGACTGCGCCAGTCGCGGCCACGGCCCGTGCCAGCCGAGGGTGAGTAGACCGCGCTCGTCGAAGGCGTCGTTGGCGACGAAGTGGCGCACGATGCGGGTAGCCGCACCGCGCAACTGGCCGAGGCCGACCGAGGGCACGCCGGCGACCGCGCCGACCCAGAACGGCGCCGCCGCAGCGAAGCGGTAGATCAGGCTTCGTCCCTGGATCAACGGTGATCCGTCGGCGCCCACGAGCGCGACCGCGTCGCTCAGGAAGCGGTCGAGGCCGGCCAGGTCCCGTTCGCGGCGCTGCTCGGCCAGGTCGGCGGCGCCGGCCATCCGGGACCACAGCGTCGGGTACACGTGCAGGGCCCAACCCACATAGTGGTCGTAGGCGCGCTCCGGCCCGTCGGACATCCAGCCGCCCCCGCGGGCGAAGCCGTCGTGGGTGGTCAGGTCCTCGTTCATTTCGTCGAGCGAGTGTGGCCCGCCCACCGAACGCAGGAACGTCTGCACGACCAGCCGGAACCAGACCCAGTTGATCCGTGGGTACGTGTCGTCGCCGACCGCCGGGCGCAGATAGTCCACCACCCGCTCGCGCACCACGGACGGCAGCCGATCCCAGATCCACTGACGGGTCAGGTCCAGGACCAGCGCGATGGAGGCCGCCTCCACCTTCGCCTGGGGATGCTCGTCCAGGCGCACCCAGCGGTCCGGGGAACGCGGGTCGGTCCCCGCGGCGATGCCGGCCGCGTACCGGTCCACGAGCTCGTCCACGCCCACGCCCCGGGCACCCGCGATGCGGAAGCCGGCCAGCAGGAAGGTGCGAGCGAAGCCCTCCAGGCCATCGATGGCCCGGCCGTAACCGCCCTCCGGTCCGGGAAGGGTGACGAGGGCGTGCCCGGGCGACGCGAACGGCCGGGCGGCGGCGAGCATCCGGTCGGCGAGGGTCAGCCAGTCATCCCGGTTCCAGGTCGCGCCGGCAGCGGCGTCCGAGCCCGTCCCCGGCGCCATCCGGCCGGTCGCCCCGAACGTCATCCGAGGTCCTGTCGCATCGGTCCGTCTCCGTGGAAGGTGGCGAGCGGGGCGTTGCCCATGAATGTGACGCGCAGGCATCCACTGGGTTTCCGAAGTAAAACGCTCACAACCGAGCAAGTCAATGCCGCTCCCAAACCGATGTGAGCACATCCGATCAGAACGACGCACGATGCCGCCGCCATAAGCGCTCTGATACGCTCAGATTCGCTCACAGACGGTCCATCCGTCCGAGGAGCCACGACCGGCGCCGACCGCATCGCACTGCAAGAGCTTTCGCCGCACGAAGCGTTCCTCGGAGGCCCCCCATGACCAAGGACAGTCCTGTCGTCGCCGCGGCGGAGTCCTCCCGCGGGCCGCTTCAGGTCACCCGCCGCCAGCAACTGCTGACCGCCCTGCAACGCGACGGCTCGATGCGCGTCTCCGACCTGTCCCACGTGCTCGGCGCCGCGCCGGTCACCATCCGGCGCGACATCGCGGAACTCGCCGCCGAAGGGCTGGTTCGCCGGGTCCACGGCGGCGTCGCCCTGATCCTGCCCGACGACGGCCCCACGGCCGACGAGACACCCGCCGCAGACCGGGCCCCGCTGGCCGGGCGCGCCCTCGGCATGCTCGTGCCCTCCTTGGACTACTACTGGCCGGACGTGGCTCGGGGCGTCGAGGGCGCAGCCCGCGAGCTTGACATGCGTGTGGTTCTGCGCGGCTCCTCCTACGACACAGAGGACGACCAGCCGCAACTGGCCCGGCTGGTGGAGCGGATGGACGTCCACGCGCTGATCATCGCGCCCAGCATGGACACACCGACCGCCGAGCGCACCATCGAGTGGCTCGACCAGGCCGGCATCCCGGTTGTCCTGCTGGAACGCACCGCGACGGTAGGCAGCCACCACGCTGTCATGGAGTCGGTCGTCACCGACCACGCGCTCGGTGCCGCCATGGCGGTACGCCACCTCACCTCACTCGGACACCGCAAGGTCGGCTTGGTGCTCGACGCCAACAGCCCCACCAGCCAGCACGTACGGCGAGGATGGCTCGACGCCACGACCGAGTGCGGCCTCGACCCGGACGCGACAGTGGAGGCCGTGGCACCCGACGCACGGTCACCTGAGCGAGACACAGTGCTCAACGACGTCCTCGACCGGTGCCAGGCGACCGGGACGACGGCGCTGCTGGTGCACGCCGACGCGGAGGCGATCGCGCTGGTGCAGCACTGCGAGGAACGGCACCTGTCCGTTCCCGGCGACCTCTCCATCGTGGCGTACGACGACGAGGTCGCCGGGCTCTTCAGCCCACCGCTGACCGCGGTGCGACCGCCGCGACGTTCGATCGGACGGGCCGCCGTGCGTCTCGTCGCCGACCGGCTCGCCGACCCTGACCGGCCGACCCACCGCATCGTCATCAGCCCATCACTGCGGATCCGGGAGTCGACAGCGCCGCCACCGGCGTAGGTGCTCTCGCACGGCCCGTTCCGACCCGGCCCGCCCGAACGCGGGCCCTACCCCTGTACAGGACCGTCGCCGGCAGTGGCGGCACGCATCTCCTTGAGCACGTACGTGGCGGTCTTCTCGACGACGCGGATGCCTTCTTTCTGGCTCACGTGATGGTCGGAGAGCACGGCGATCAGCCAGTCATGACGGGCCTCGACGATCCGTCCGATGCTGTTGACCAGCCAACGGCCGCCGTCGACGTCGACGGTGTCCCAGCCGTTCTTGACGTAGATCGAACGATTGCCCGGCTCCCGTGCGGCGGTGACCCCCCATCGTTGCTCGGAGACCACCTTGTTCATGAGGCCCATGATGAACGTTCGATCCGGTGGGGTCAGTGGTCCCGTCGGTGACATCAGCGCGGTCAGCAGACGGAGTTGATCGGCAGCCGTGGTCGTGGTGAGGCCCCAGTGCTTGTTGGGCTTGGTCTCCCGCAGACCGAGTGCGCGGTTCGCGGCGGCGAGGCCACGCGAGCCCCCGATCCTCTGCCACAGGGACACCGCCGCATCGTTGTCACTGGACACGATCATCGCTTCGGCCATTCGTCGGATGTCAGAACTCAGGGCCTTGCCCGGCGGATTCTGGCGCAGCAGAAGGGCCGCGAGGATGTTGACCTTGACGATGCTGGCGGTCTCGAACCGTTTGGCGCCGACAGTCACCGCAGCCGTTCCCTGTCGATCCACTGCCGCGACCGCCAGGTGGCCGCCGTACCGCTCCACGTAGGCGGTGATGCGCGTTCTCGCCTGGGCGACGCGGTCGACGGCCGGTGTCGTGGGGATCGGACTGACCGGGGAAGAACTCCGCGATGGGCCCGCTCCGTCGCCGTGGCCGCCGCGCGTGGCACCGAAGGCGGCCGTCGCGACGCCGGCGAGAGATACGGTGGCCGCCGAGACGACCCAGCGGCGCGACAGCTGCCGACCTTCCCGCTCAGCCAAGACGGGCCACCGCCTTCGCCGCGATCAGGTCCACAGCAGCCTGGCTGCCCGAGTCGGGCAGGCTGACAGTCGAGACCGTCTCGCCTCGTCTCAGCATCACGAAGTACGTGACGGTGCTCGGAATGTCGGCATGCTCGATGCGACCTCGGATGAGCATGCCGGCGCCGTTCAGATAATGGGGATCGACGACGTCGAACGAGACCTGCGATCCGAGGACCAGGTAGCTCGCGCACCGCAGTAGGACCCGACGGACGTCATCGAGATTCCGCTCGGCCCACCCGGGTTCGTACGTCTCCACGACGTGGTGGACCGGCGACGAGCCGTCGAACGGCCGGTAGTAGCGCTCCACGGCAGCGCGCCGATGCGACTTGGCCGGGTAGTCGCCGCTCCGATAGTTGGGACAGTTGCCCTGCTCCCACGGCCAGGGCGGCATACCGGTTCGAGCGTCGTCCGCACGCCAGTCCGAACCCAGATCGCCCGCCCCCAGCAGCATGCTCGGATCGCCCCGTTCCGCGTTCGAGGTGCGTCGCTCCTCGGGGCCGACGCCGGCCTCTGACCGATGACACCCGGCGGCCATCACCACCAACGCCCACAGGACAGCCGGCACGACAACGACCGCGCCTCGGCCTCTGCCGCGAACCCGGCCTCGGCACGTCCTGCTGCTGCTCGATGTGGACATGGAAAACCTCCCCAAACGCAGATATGCGCCACCGCGGGTCGCGTTCACGGCGACGATGCGTGGTGGCACGTTCCTCGTCGCCGCACTACGGGCGCGGCGGTCGCCGGCCGACGGCCCGACACCGCCGGGATCCGCCGCACCCCGGCCGCGGACGGGACCGGTCAATGGCGTTCCTCGGCGAACAACTCGGAACGGGACTCGCCGAGCAACTCGCGCAGACGACTGAGGGAACGCATGCTCTGGCTCTTGACGACCGCTGTGGAGACACCCACAACCTCGGCGGTCGCCTCCACGCTCAGGTCGTCCCAGTAGCGCAGGACGATGATCGCCCTCTCCCGCAACGGCAGGGTGGCGACCGCGTCCAGCAACGTCATGCGCAGCTCGGCCGGATGTTCCTCGCCCCGATCCGGCGGCGCCGACATCGCCAACTCGCGGCTGGAGCGACGCCGCTGCTGATCGATCATGCAGCGCAGCAGTATCTTGCGGGCGTACGCGTGGGGGTCGTCGGCCCTGCGGACCCGCCGCCAGTTGGCGTACACCTTGGCGAGCGTCGTCTGGGTGAGGTCCTGGGCGAGATGCCAGTCGCGGCACATCAGGAACGCGGCGTCGCGCAGGCGGCCAGCGGCCGCCTGCGCGAACTCCACGAAGTCTTCGTCAGCCATTCGACCGGGCCAGCGTCGAGAACCTCTTGGCACCGTTGATGACGACCTCGGCCGGCAGTTTCGTCCCCCAGATCGGATTGGCGGCAATCTCGATCGCCTCTTTCACGGAGAGGACGGGCAGTGCCGGCGAGGTCCCCTTGCCCTCCCAGGTCAGACAGGTGGAGATCATCAGATCGACCCTGAGGCCGCCACCGTGGTGCACGGTGACCATCTTGTTCTGGACGCAGTTGTCGGGCACTTCGGTCAGTTCCACCGTCCCCCGGGCCGGGCCGCCGCGGAGGTTGTCCTGGTAGATGACGAGCCGCAGCATCCCCGGTCCGTCGCCTCGATCCAGGTAGACCTGGACGTACGGCATGCCGGGGCCCGCCCCGCTGCTCGGCAGGCTCGCAAAACCGCTGGTTCCCCCCTTGGGTAGAAGCCGGGTCAGCAGTTCCAGGGCTCCCTGCGGTGTGGTGGTCAGCAACTCACCGTCCGGCCCCGCCCCTATCCGCACGGTGTCGATCACAGTGGTCGAGGGAGTCGGCGGCACGAACCGATGGGGCGGTTCTCCCTGCTCCTCGCCGGCGCCCTCCTCGAACCCGCTCGGGTCGCCACCTGGGGACTCGGTCGGAGACGGCGTGACGGTGTCGACCGGCCCACCCGGCACACCGACGGTCATCCCGCCGGGCTGACCGGCATCATCCGCACCGAAGCCGAGCGGCCCGGCGATCAGGCCGATCACGAGCAGCATCGCCAACGCCGATCCGCCGGCGCCGAACTGCGCCAGGCGGCGCTGGCGGCGCAGTCGGCGCCCCTGCACCACCGCCTGATGCACCAGGTCACCCAACGGCGGGGCGGGGTGTCGGGCCAGATCGTCCCTGAAACGCCCACGGACGTCGCCCATGTCCCGTACCCCTCCTCGGCCGACCGCCCGCAGTGGCGATCCATCACTGACCTGACGGGTTGGCCAACCGATTTGGTTACCGCAATTCGACGCGAATTCTCAGCCACCCGTGTCGGCGGGACGCGGCCTTCCAGTACGTGTCCGGACGCCTCCCCAGCGTCACGTTTTTCCTGCCAGGAGCATCAGCGGTGGCGGTCGCGCGGGTGCCACGGTCGGTGTGAGGCACAACCCGTAGAGCGTCCTAGGAGGTTAGTTCGTCGAATGCCCCCGCCTCATCGTGCGGGTAGAGGCGTTCGCTGCGGTCGGCCCGTACATGACGCCGCCCGTGGCGTTCCTCATCCGTGATCAGATTCAGGGTGCCCAGTTCTTCGTCGTCGCCCCACCGGCCCTGGTTGCTCGGCAGTTCTCGGTCGCACTCATGGTGGGGCAGAGGCCAAGGACTCAGCCTTCCAGGTAGGCGAGTACCGCCAGGATGCGGCGGTTGTCGTCCTCGGAGGGTTTGAGACCGAGCTTGGTGAAGATGTTGTTGCTGTGGTTGCTGACGGTTTTCTCGGTGACGAACATCCGGGCGGCGATCGCAGCGTTCGAGCGGCCCTCGGCCATCAGGGTGAGGACCTCATGCTCGCGTGGGCTCAGCTCCAGGAGCTTGGGGTCGGTGGAGCGGTGGGTGAGTAGCGCACTCACCACGTCGGGGTCCATAACGGTGCTGCCGGTAGCGACCTGCCGGACACTGGCGACGAATTGGCCGACGTCCGTAACCCGGTCCTTCAACAGGTAGCCCACCGCGCCCGCGCGATCTGACATCAGCTCCCTGGCGTAGATCTGCTCGACATACTGCGACAGCACCATGATGGGCAGCCCTGGAATCTGGCGGCGGGCCTCGATCGCGGAACGCAACCCCTCGTCGGTGAAGGTCGGCGGCAACCGCACGTCGACGATGGCGACGTCGGGGCGGTGCGTCGTCAGCGACCGGATCAGCGCGGGCCCGTTGTCAACGGCTTCCACGACCTCGAATGAATTGGCCCGCAGGATCCTGATCAGGCCCTCGCGGAGCAGGGCGAGGTCCTCGGCTATCACGATACGCACGGCAGCGACATCCTCACCTCGGTAGGTCCGCCCGGCGGGCTGTCAACGGTCAGCGTGCCGTCGAAGGCCGCCAGGCGACGGACGATGCCACGCAGGCCCGTGCCGGAAGCGATCGACGCACCCCCACGGCCGTCGTCGGACACCAGCATCGTCAGTTCCCCGGCAGCACCGCCCCGGTGGGGTGCGAACTCCACGGTGATCCGGATCTGCTGGGCCTGGGCGTGCTTGATGGCGTTCGACAAGGCCTCGGCGACGGCGAAGTAGGCCGCGGACTCGATCGGGGCCGGCAGCCGTCCGGGTAGGCGGGTCACCACCGTGGTCGGGATCGGATTGACCAGGGCCAAGGCCTTGAGTGCGCCGTCCAGGCCACGGTCGGCCAGTACCGGCGGATGGATGCCTCGTACCAGGTCGCGCAGCTCGGTGAGGGCGCGGGAGGTCGACTCGCGGGCCTCGGCCAGCAACTGCTGGACGGCCTGCGGATCGTTGGGCAGTAACTGTTCGGCCAAGCCCAGGCTCATACCCAGCGACACCAGCCGGGCCTGCGCGCCGTCGTGCAGGTCGCGTTCGATTCGGCGCAGTTCGCCGGCCTGGGTGTCGACGGTCTCAGCTCGCGAGGTCGCCAACTGTTGGACGCGGGCCCGCAGGCGCGCCTGTTCGGTGGGGCCGAGCAGAGCGCGGATCACCCGAGCGTTGAGGTTCGCGAGGCGCGCCGCAGTGACGTACCAGAGCAGAAGGAAAACCGGACCGAGCGGTACCAGCCAGAACGACTGCCCGACGCTGTGCAGCCGGAAGCCCTCCCCCATCGGAGTACGGAATACCTGAGAAGGCGTCAGCTGATAGATGAGCGGATAGGTCAGGTATACGACTCCGAAGAGGAAGAACAGCAGCGACAGTCCGCAACTCAACCAGATGGTGATCGAGTTGACCACCAACCAGGTCCAGTCCCGCCACGTCGCCGGGTCGCGCAGGATCGTCCAGAGCCGCACCGGCCACCCGGCGTCCGGCGTCGGCTGATAGGGCCGGGCGGGCACCGGTTCGCCGAGCCGGTCGGCGGCCCACTGGCGATGCAGGTCGGCAAACCAGCGCACCAGTACGGTCGCGAGCAGGGTCAGTGGGATTCCGGCGCCAAGCGCGGCGATCGATATCGAGGTGATCCAGAGTGTGGCCAGCACGGCACCCAGGACCGCGCCCGGCAGCAGCACCAGCGACCAGCCCAGCAGGCTCATCCGCTGGGCCAGCGCGGAGCGCGGAATCGGACCACTGCGAGCGACGCGACCCGGCCCGGAGCCCTCCCGCGAGGGCGAGGAGCCGCCGGACAGGGCGGTTCCGCTGTTATCGGTCATCTCACTCCATCATCGCGCGTCGTGCCGAGCCGCCGGGCTGGTGATTCATGTTGGCCGGTGATCCGCATTTCCCCACGGTCGGTGTCCCCCCACGTCGCGTGGGATCCAGCGACCATGGTGTCCGTCCGTGGTCCACGGAGGCTCACATCGCCGATCGACGGCTCGCTCGATCGACACCCGAAAACACGCTACCCATCGCGTAAGCAGTTCCGGCCGGCTCCCCGAATCTCGACCACCACCTCTACCGGTGACCGCACGCGGTGAGGTCGTCTCCGCAGACTGGTTGACCGAGCACGCCGAGGCAGCGCCGGTCAACCAGTCTCGCCGGTCCTGTCAGCCGTCGGCCCGATGGCCTTTACTTGACGGTGGCGGTCATCTGTTCGATTTCCTTGAGCACCAGGGCGGGCTTGTCCTGGGGAACGTCGTGCGAGCTTCCCTCGGCGATGACGAGTGTGCGGTCGGGCCCCGCCTTGGTGAACGCCGCTGCCGCGTCGCGCCAGGCCTGAGCGTCCTGCGGAGACCCATCGAAGGGTGTCTTGTCCGACACGATATAGATGACGGGAACGCCGTCGGGCCAGGAGACCTTGTGGTACGCCTGGTGCGTGGGACCGAAGTTGTCGGCCGTGGCGATGAGCTGGCGGTTCGCCTTCGTCGACGGCGCCTTCTTGAGCTCTTCGATCTGCGGCGTGGTTAGCGCGACGAGGCGTTGGGTCTGGGTGTCGGTGAAGAATTGCGGCACGTTGGCATCAATGAGCACCGCCCCGGAGACAACGCCGGGGTTCGCGAGGACGAAGTAGTGGGCCACCTCTCCTGCCTGCGAGTGGCCCGCGAGGACCACGTTCTGGGTGACGCCGAGTTCACGCAGACCGGCCTGCAGGTCGGAGGCGGCGGCCTTGGGGTCCCATGGGCCCTTCACCTCCTCGCTGGCGCCCAGACCGGCCCGGTCGTAGGTGATGATCTGCGATCCGGTGACCTGCGACAACTGCGGCACCAGGGCATCCCAGTACGAGGAGTCCTCGCCACCGCCGGCGTCCAGCACGATGGTGGGAGAACTTCCGGGCGTGACGTGGAAGGCAAGCTGATGCCCGTTGTTGGCGATCATATGCAGGCCCGCTGCGGGGGCCGCACTTGCCGGGCCGGCCGCGCTTGTCGAGGTCGAGGGAACCGCGGCTACCGAACTGGCCTCGGGCGCGGCCTTCGGCGCCGCCGAGTCATCACACCCGGCGACTGCCGCTATCACGGCGACGGGAAGGACGAGGGCCAGGGCGGCCCGATGGAACCGGGAGATCTTCTGCATGGTCATGGAAATGAGCTTCCACGGTTTCTGGATCTTGCTCGATCCTGCTACCTCCCCGGTCGGGTTGGGAGTTACCCCTACCCTAGTGATGAGCAGCTGGTGGAACGACTCCACCGATCAGGTCACGGTCTGCTCGCGCAGTGCCCTGGTCGAGCTGGCGGCGGTGTTACCGCCAGCGGGCAGGTTCGTCGTTGTCCGGCTTGACCGAACGAGGATGACGGATGCGGACCACGCGTTCTACGAGTTCTCCGACGCGCTGCTCTTCCCCGGCTACTTCGGTTGGAACTGGAACGCGTTGTCCGAATGTCTCCGTGACCTCAACTGGCTGCCCGCGGACGGGTATCTCATTGTTGTCGAGAACGCGCCCCGGTTGTTGCCGAGCAGCGCGGAGGATCGGGACACGCTGTTCCAGATCCTGGCGCAGGCCGTTCATCACTGGGAGAGCCCGTTCGGCCAGCCAGAGTTCAAGGTAGTGCTGCTGTGCGACCGCGACGACGAGGCGGCGCTGTTGCGACAGGAGATCGCCGACGCGGTCCACAAGATGCGGTGAGATCACGCGACGCCGTCCACCCATCGACGCAGCATGCTGCCAGACAACAGTGGCGGCAGGAGTAACCACCGGGGAAGGTGTCGAGCCCGCGGGCGGACTGTGGCGAGGGCGACGGCTGCTCCGATGGCCGACATGGAGATGAGCACCACGTTGAAGATGACGTAGGCCCTCATGTCCCAGGGTCCATCACCGGTCGGATCGTCTCCGGGAAAGAACACCAGGATCACGTGGGACACCACAAAGAAGATCAACCAAGCGAAGGCGCCGTACGCCCAGCGACGACCTCTGCGAGCTGGCATACCAGCATCCTCGCCACGCCAGCACCGTGACGCCTCCCTCCCCGGGTGCCTTCCACTCCCCCAGGTGAGCGAGCCGCGGCAGTCTCAACGCCCCGGTCCCTGGCACCGACCCCGACTCGAGCCCTACCGCCCTTGATCCGTAACAAGCCCGAAACTACCGGTTGAAAACTCTGGAATCTTCTGCCAGCCTGAGAGCCATCGATCGCTGTGAACGCTAACAAGATCCTTCAAGACCGGAGGCGCCTCAGGCGACCGTCAGGCCCACCCACCCAC